>PFUG01000286.1:9928-25855 GCA_002789955.1 Deltaproteobacteria bacterium CG_4_9_14_3_um_filter_63_12
CTCCTACCGCGTCAAGAACGAGATGACCCTGACCTTCTCACCGAACAACTTGCACCTCGAGATCGAGGACTTTGCCGACCCCAACAGTTGGGACGTGAGCGGCATCATCGAGGTCACCGAAGGGCGCTACTACAAAGACTACGACGTGCAGGGAGAGCTCGTTGACGCTGGCCTCGGCACCTTGATCGAGAGCCGCGCACGAGCCGAGCGCTACGAGAGCCCAGTGTGGGACCAAGTGCCACTGCTCAAGCAGATCAACCTCGACATCGTGGTTGCCGCTGAGCGCGGCTTCAAGGTTGACAACAAGGTCGCGGGCGCCGACGTGAACGTCGATCTCACGCTCTTTGCGCGCGTCCAGGGACACCTTCCTCCCAGCGAGCTCGACATCAACGGGGTCGTCAACGTTCGAGAGGGTAAGGTCCTGTTCAGAACTGTTGAGTTCGACGTGCTGCCTGGTGGGAACCTACGCTTCGACGGCCCGCTCGCCCAAGCCAGCCTCAACCTCGCCGCCCAGGCCGAGATCAACACACAGAGCAACTTTACCTCCACGGTCATGGGCCGCTCCACCCTGGATCGACAGCAGATCAAGACACAAGACCTCGCCCAGGGCTCCTCGAACGTCACCATCACCGTCTCTGTCACCGGCACGCTCTCCGAACCCGTCATCGAATTCGAGAGCCAGCCGAACAAGAGCGACAACGACATTCTCGCCCTCATCCTGACGGGCAAGACCATCGACGACCTCAACACTGGCGCCGAGAGCCCAGCGATGGACTTCGCGCTGCAATCCCTCATCGCCCCGTTCTTCGAGGCACAGGTCGGCGACATCCTCGCCGCCGACCAGCTCAAGTTCGTGATCAAACAGGGAGCCGCCCAGTTCGTCTACGTTCAGCAGGTCAATCGCTCCTTCCGCATCGGCGCTGGCGTCATCATTCGAGGGGCAGAGGGCAACGAGCAGGCGCTCAGCAGCGAGTATCGGTTTACCGACCGATGGTTGGTCGAGCTCACCGGCCAGAACACCATCGTCGAAGAAGGCAAGGCCCCCATCCCGCGCTTCGACGCACGGGTGCGATTCCACATCCCCCTCGACTGAGGTTTCTTGTTCGCTAGGCGAATCGAGCCCAGATCGGCGATAGTCGCCGCGCCGCCAACCACGTGGGAATCAACGTCCCACAGCGCACGTATCGGGCCCTCACAGCCTCCCCCGTCGCGAGACCATGGGGCCTGCCATCTGTCCGAGAGACTGATTTGGTTTTGCAGCGACACAACTCCCCTCGACGAGACCCCCTGAAAGGGACGCTGCGGGCGTTTGTCTTCGCGCTGTTGGCCTTGCTTGCGTTGTGTCAGCCACTCGCCGCGCAGACCGCCGACACCTCGGACACCCCAGTGCTCGACACCCTCTCCAAGCTGTCAGAGTCTTTTCCCCGCGCGTTTCTGACGGGCGCAGCTGCCGCCGCCAGCGCCGTCCTGACTCGTCCAGAGCTGGAGTTCCAAGGGACCATCGCCAACGTCGAGGTGCTCTGCGATCTGCCCTTCTGTGACGACCTCAACAACGTCGACACCCTAGAGCGGGTTACCGGGCTTTGGGACGGTCAAGAATACAACCTCGGACGCATCATCCGAGGCCAAGAGAGGCTGCTCAAGACGGGCTACTTCGCCACCATCGCCATCGGCATCGACATCGGAGACGACGGCGCGAAGGTCACCTACGACACCGTCGGGCAGCCCATCGTGCGAACCATCGCCTACGATGAGATCGGCAGCCTCTTCGAGACCGAGCTCGACAAGCGGCTCTTCCTGCGCCCAGGGCGACCGCTCCTGCCTCGCTCCTCGTCCATGGCGCGCCAGGATTCGTTGGAGGGCATGGATCTGGCCGCCCTCGCCGCCACCGCTCTCGCCGACCAAAAAGAGTCCATCCGACAGCTCTACGAGTCGGAGGGCTACTACGACGCGGTCGTCGAGATCACCACCGTCGAGCCAGAGCCCTACCTGGTCGACCTCCACATCCGCGTCGATCAGGGACGGGCCTACGCCTTGGGCAAGGTCTACATCCGTGGGCACGAGACCTTCGAATACGACCGCGTCGAGTCGGAGCTGCGTTCGGAGTTCGGATTCTTCTCCAATTTCACCAAAGAGCAGCTCTCCGAAGGCACGGACGCCATCATCGCCATGTACCGAAGAGAGGGCTTCATCCAGGCGCGGGTGCGCAAAGAAAGCCATAAAGCCGAGACACGAGGGGTCTTCGATGTGTACCTCGACATCGATGAGAACGCTCGCTGGGCCTTTGCCTTCAAAGGCAACGTCGACCTCGGTACCGGCGAGCTCCTCGACGTGCTCACCTTCTTCGAGGCCGGCTTCATTGACGAGGCCGAGATCCTCAACTCAATGATCGAGATCAAGGCCCTCTACGAGACCAGTGGCCACTACTGGGCCGAGGTCACCTACGACGTCGACGAGCCGACGCCCGGCCTGTTCCAGATCACGTTCACCATCGACGAAGGGCCCCGCTCCGAGATCGAGGCGGTCGAGTTCTTGGGCAACACCGTCCTGAGCGCAGACGAGCTGCTCGCCGTCATCGCCTCGCAGCCCTACCAGGCCTTTGGGACTGGAGCCTACCCCCAGCTCTCGCTGATCGCCGCCGACGCGGCCACCATCGTCAAGACCTATCAGGCCAAGGGGTACTTGCTCGCCGATGTGCCCGAGTGGTCCCTCCTGCCCACCAAGGATCCCAACTTTCTCATCCTCACCTTCACGATCGTCGAAGGACCCAAGACCGTCGTGACCAAACGGCTCGAGCCGGAGTTCGACAAGTGGTTCACCCAGAAGTTGTCCGCGAAGCTCGAGACCAAAGTCGATTTGCCCCTCGACCCGCAGACCCTGAGCAACGACGCCCGCGCCATACTCCGGCCCTACAGACGAGATGGGTTTGCGCGGGCCGAGGTCGCGGTGAAGTGCTCGACCGTAGGAGCATCGCCGGGCTCCGAGGACGGCTTCGGGGAATGCAGGCTGCCACAGCTGCCCGACAAGTGCGTCCCTGCCAATCCCATCGACCTCTGCCAACGGGAAGCGCACGACGGTGTGCACGGGGAGCGCTGCCAGCGCCACTTCGAGAACGTGGCGGTGGGAACCGAGACGCTGCCCTGCGTGCCCGCAGAAGGCGTCGACATCGCCGGGATCTCGGTTCGCTTCGCCGTCGAACAAGGCAACCAACACTCCGTCGGAGACTTCTTCATTCACGGCAACTTCGTCACCAAGGAGAGCGTGATCCGCCAGGACATCCCCTTTGAGCGCAAAGAGCCCTTCGACATCAACGCCCTGCTCGAGGCCAGAGGACACCTCAGGGCGCGCAGCATCTTCCGCTCCGTCACCGTCGAGGCGATCGGCCTCGAAGACAGCTCGGACCCCGACTCGGCCCTCAGTGAGGTCCCCCTCGTGATCTCGGTCGAGGAGGGGGACCGTCGCTGGATCGACATGGCCATCGGAACGTCCTACGTCTCGTCCGAGTGGCTCGCCACGGCGGAGCTCGAGTTCGTCGAGGCAAACCTCCTCGGAATGGGGTGGGAGCTCAGTCTGCTCTTCCTGCCCGAGTTCCGATTTCTAAACAACGCCAGCGAGTTCGTCCTCGCCAAATCCTTCAACCAGAACTGGTTCTCGCTGCTGACCTTCAAGATCCCTCTGTCGCCCGCCAAGGGCATCGATCTGCTCTTCCAGGCGTTCTACGATCTGCGCTACATCCCGGACACCCAAAAGGAAGAACAGGGCGGCGTCGCCGAGCTGCGTTGGAGCCTCTCGCGCAAGTGGTTTGCCGCCGTCGCCTTCGAGGCCAAGCTCAGCGCGACTCGGCCCATCACAGTCGCCGAGAGCTACGACGATCCCTGCTTCCCCTTCGTCTATTTCCAGGAATGCGGCTTCGACCCGCGCCTGCAGACCTACAGCGTCATTCCGCGCACCATCTATGACGCCCGCGACTCTCCCCTCAACCCCACCAAAGGGTTCCACATCGAAGGGAAAGTGAAGCTCGGATTCTTCGAGGACGTCGGTATCTTCGCCAAACCCGACGTGCGCGGGTCCTACTACAACACCTTCCTCAGCAACTTCACCCTCGGCGTCAACGCCCGAGTGGGCTTTGCCATGTTCGACACGCAGAAGTCGTTCCCGCTCTTCGAGCGATACTTCCTCGGCGGGATCAATGTGCGTGGCTTCGACATCGATGGCGTCGGTGCGCGCTTCGTCGATCCCGACCACCCCGAGCTCCCCTCGAACGACTCGGCCGGCGGCGAGTTCTTACTCAACACCAGCGTCGACTTGCGCTTCCCCATCCTCAAGGACATCGGCATCTACGGGGTCCTCTTCTGGGACGTCGGCTCGCTGCTCGTCAACCAGTTCCTCACCTACCCCAGCGCCTCCCTCTTCTTCGAGGATCTCTTCATCAACGAGATGCGCCACACTGCCGGCATCGGTCTACGCTGGCTGATCGCCGAGAACCTGCCGCCTATCGTCTTCGATTATGGCATCATCCTCAATCGCCGCATCGGAGAGCCCTTCGGCGGCTTGCACATCAACGTCGGCTATACTTTCTGAGCTTCAGAGTCCCAGCTTCTCGTAGCAATGGGCTTCAGTTTGGGTCCAGATCGCCGTGAGACGAGCCACGCGGCTCAGCCCCCCGTCATCGGGCCCCCCCCCCAGCGCCAACGCCCGCAGCCTCGCGCTGAGCTCGTTCAGCGAGCCAAAACGCCAAGCGCTTGGGACAATCCACCGGCCAGCGCCAGTGTCGCTCATGAGCACAGGGACTCCAGCGCTCCATGCCTCGAGCAGCACGCATGGCAAGCCCTCTTGCCGCGCACCCATGCGCCGGCTGGGCACGACGAGGACATCGACGTCAGCGAAGAACTCGCGTTTGGCTTGGTCTCCGTGGATCAGCCCGCGGTCGTCGAGCCAGGCGGCTCGCAGCGGCAAAGCGCCGACCTCCTGGGGCCCACCCACCACCAGCCGCAGCGCCAATTTCTCTCTCTCCACCAGCCCTTTGACCGCCTCGACCAGCAGGTCCAGCCCCTTTATCGGCGCCCTGCGCCCCAAGAATCCCAACGTCAAAGGACGCGCCGGACGGACAGGGCGGAGCGCACCGACAGGGCCTGCCTTTGGAGCCCCACAGTCGGGCCCGAGCCAGTGCACAGCCCCACCGCGAAGGGCCGCCAGCGCTCCGGCGAGCTCAGGATCGGTCGCGCTGACGACCGCAGCTCGAGACAGGGCGAAGCCGATCATCGACCGCATGGGGGCTGGCGCTCGCAGCGCCATACGCGCCCCGCTCGAGTGAGCGACCACCATGAACGGCCGCGTGCCTGCGAGCCAGGCCGCGATGAGCCCACCGGGTAAGACCCAATGCCCGATGAGCACCTCGGCGTCCTGCAAGTGGCGTTCGGCGTGGCGCGCCAACGCCAGCCCGCTCCGAAGCGCCAAGTCTGGCGCGCGCCAGCCCAGACGCCGCAGATTCTCTGGCGCTCCCGCGCCGTAGAAGACGCCTTGTGGCGTCGGAGCGAGACAGAGCTCCAAACCTGGTGGAGTGGTCAAACTCCCAGGTTGCTCCGGTCTCGGAGCGATGACGCGAACCTCATGCCCACGCTCGATGAGCCGCAGGGCGCTTCGATGCACAAAGTGCCCGGCAAAGTCGCCATCGAAACGCGGGTAGCTGCTGGTGACGATCCCGACTCGCACGCTCGCGCCTCGCTCTTAGGTGCTTCCCTACAAGATCATTTGGGAGGCAGGGCTCTGCCCTGACCCGCCGGGGGACTTTGTCCCCCGGACCCCCTTTTTGCTTTCTTCTTAGACCGCTGGACCTAGACCGTCGTTGACACAGCTATTCGCAGCCGACACATTGGAACTACACCAGATCGGCCGCGTTCGTCATTTGGATTCGCTCGGATTTCGCTCGGTTCTAGGGGTGTCAACACGCTCGAGTCCTCGCTTCCGGAAAGAAGCTGGGCTCGAGGCGGAACAACCAGCCCCTGCCAATTGTCGAATCTTTACTCCCAGAGAAACGCCTTTGGGTCGCAGCAAGGAGAGGGGCATGGCCGAAAAGAAGAAAACTCACAGCAAGGTCAAGGACCAAAAGTGGGGCAGCGACGAACGCGCCGGCAACCTTTTGGCCAACCTTCTCGGTGAGACCGAGGCGGAGAGCGCCGCCGAGCAGCGCCGCCTGAGTGCCGAACGCAAGCGAAAAGAAGCGCTCGAGCGAGAAGAGCAGGCCCGCAGCGCAGAACGACGTCAGCTCGAGGCTCAGGCCCACCTCGAGGCCGAGCGCACGCGACAGGCCGACATGGAAGCCCAGCGAGCCCAGATGCGCGCCGAGATCGAGCGCCGTCGACGGCGCGAGAGCGGTGAAGTGGAACCACAGATCGCCAAGCCCGCTGGCGAGAGTCGGGAGCTCGACCGGGCTCACGAGCAAGAGCGGACCGCAGCGCGGGGCCTGATCGCCGAGCAACAGCGCGCAATCCGAGCACTGACCGAGGAGGTCGCGGCCAACAACGACGACGTCGAGCCAAGACGCGGGAACTTGGGCTGGCTCCTCATGGCGGCGCTCATCCTCATCGTTGCAGCAGGCGCGACCTACGCGCTCATGCCGACCACAGACTCGCCGACGGGTATCGGCGAAGCCCCGCAAGGAGCCTATCCCACGATGCTCGTCCAGCTCGAACCCATCGACACGAACATGACAGAGGTGGGCCTCGACCTCGTGGCACAGGCGCCCAATGCCGTGCCCACCGTGATCGAGGCGGCTCCCGAGGTGGCCTCGAAGCCCAAGAACACGCACCATCGGACTCCAAAGCCGACGGACGAACCGGCGCTCACAGTGCCGGATGTCTTTGGGCGCAGTCCCAAAATCATCCCGTAAACGAATATCCGAAGAGAAGACACCAAAAACCTCGCCCAGGACGAGGCTTTTGGCGTTTTTTGTCCGGAGCCGAAGGAGAGCACTAAGGCCAGGGGATCACGACCTTGTCGTCCGTGCAGTTGTTGCCGGTGCAAGAGAGCGTGCAGTTGGGGTTCTGAGCGCACACTTGGTTGCAGCCGCCGCCAGAGCACTCGAACGAACAAGAGGTCGCGGTGGTGGCGCAGGTTTGATCGCAATTGCCGCCCTCACACTTGACGACACACGTCGAATTGGGCTCGCAGTTCTGGGCGCAGCCGCCGTCCTTGCAGTGGAAGTCGCAGCCCGTCGCTCCCTGATCGCAAGTGCAGTTACCATCGGAGCAAACCGCGACGCCGTCGTCGTCACACGCAGCCAAAGAGAACGAACCCAGCGCGAAAACAATACCCAGCACCACGAACGTCAAAAGGTTCTTCATCGTCCCATCCATCAAATAAGGAATGTGTTCCCCGCTACCCGACTCGAGTGGTCAAGTACGAACGCACACCGATACCAAAATTCTCGCACGCAAGCAACGAATTGACGTGCGGCTCTTCTAAGGAGAGGCAAGTCCAATGGTCGCGCTGATTCCTGACCTCGACGCAAAGGCCCAGCATCCAGACTTCGCGTGCTTCCCACCACCGTGTGCTGGCTCGGAGCAAGCCCGCAACGTCCGACGCGTGATCGCCGATGACTTGCCAGATCCTACAAATTTCGCCAATTTTGACGGGGGCTTGGTCGTCGAGAGCGTCTCCGAACCTGGACGATCTCGAGCAAGCATTTTATACTCAGCCCTCTTCCGGACTTTTGCGCGTTCAGAGAGCACACTGAGGAGTCGAGATGTCAAAGAAAGAAGACAGCCCAGGAATCACACCGTTGAACGAGCTCGGTGACATGGGGGCCAACCGCAGCGACAGTGAGCCCGCAGTCGCAAAGGTCAAGAAGCGCTCGAAGGTCAAAGAGCAGAACTGGATGAGCGACGATCGTGCCGACAATCTCCTGGCTGGCATCTTGGGAGAGGCGTCCGCCGAGGCCGAAGCAGAGAAGCTGCGGCTGGAACGCGAGCGCAAGGCCAAAGAAGAGCGGGAGCGGGCGCAGAAGGCCGACGTCGAGGCGCAGCGCCAGAAGGAGGCCGCAGAGCGTGTCGCCGCAGAGCGCGAGCGGCAAACCGCCGTCGAACAACGGCGCACCCAGATGCTCGCCGCTATCGAGCGCAAGAAAAAGATCGACTCCGGCGAGATCAACGAGGAAGAAGAACGCCGGCGAAAGGAAGAGGAAATTGCGGCCAAGCAACACGTCGAAGACGAACGCCGTCGCAAAGAGAGCGAGCTCAACCAGGCTCAGAGCCTCATTCAGCAGCAGCAAGCCGCGCTGCACGAGCTCGCCAACCGGCCCGTCGAGACGTTCGCTCCACCCAAGAGCAACACCGGCCTCATCATCGGCTTGGCGGCTGTCGTGCTGATCGTTGGCGGCGGTGCCGTAGCCTTCCTCATGCTCCAGGAGCAGCCGTCCGAGGCCCTGACTCCCTACGCCATGGAGTCGAACTACCCAGCCGCACAGCTCACTGGCACTGTCCCATCGTCGATGATGTCAGACGTCGGGCTCGACGTCGTGAGTCAATCCGCCGGTCAGGAAATCCGCACCATCGCGGGCGGCGGGACCGGCGAGGAGGAAGGCAAAGGCACGGGTCGAAAGACACCTCGCAAGAGCAGCGGCAATACGAAGAAGACCAACACCACCAAGAAAGTTGACAAGGACTTCAACGATCTTGGCAAGGGTAAGGGCAGCAACGTGTTGGGCGGCGGCAAGGGCGGCGGAATCGTCTTCTGAGGTTGGTGCGAAGAAACGAAAACGTAGAAGGCGCCCATTGGGACGCCTTCTGCGTTTTGTCTCGAGGAACGAGGAGAGCTCAGCCCTCCTTCTCCTTGTGCAAGAAGATCTCGGAGCGGAAGCGCACCGGCAGAAGCGTGCTCAACGAGACCTCCGCGATCTCTTCGCTCTCAGTGACGAGCAAGACCCGCATCTCCGGACCAAACTCCGAAAGGACCTGCCTGCAAATCCCGCAAGGAGGACAGATCTCGTCGGCCGTCGCGGTGACCGCGACTGTGGTGATCTCGCGCTCCCCCGCGGCAATAGCCGCGCCGACGGCGTTGCGCTCAGCGCAGACGGTCGCACCAAACGAGCCGTTCTCGACGTTGCAGCCCACATACACATCACCACTGGCCGTGCGCACCGCGGCCCCCACACGGAATCGACTGTACGGAGCGTACGCGTTGGCGCGTGCACGCTGCGCGTGACGTACCAACTCGAGGGCTGAGGGGTCCAGGGAGTCAAGGGTGATGGTGCGAATCGAGCCGGCTTGGGTCATGGTGTTCGCGTCGTCGAAGCAGGGGAGAGGTGCATTGAGGAGCCTTGTCTGAGCTCGATGAGAGACTCAGCCTTCGAGGATGCGTTTGACGCTCTCCGCCATCAAAGACACGAATCGCTCGCTGACCGTCGCGGCGGTCTTCACGACGTCCTGATGGTTGAGCTTCTCCTTCGAGATGCCGGCAGCCATATTGGAGATGCAGGAGATGCCCACACAGCGCATGCCCATGTGGTGGGCCACCAGCACCTCGGGAACCGTGGACATTCCGACGACGTCTGCGCCCAAGATTCCGGCCATACGAACCTCCGCCGGCGTCTCGTACGCTGGGCCGTGGTATGCCGCGTAAATGCCCTCTGACAGTGCGATGCCGAGGTCCCGGGCGGCGCCCTTGACCAGGTCGCAGAGCCCGATGTCGTAAGCTTCACTCATGTCTGGGAAGCGCGGTCCGAAACGATCGTCGTTCTCCCCAATGAGCGGGCTGCTGCCCATCAGGTTGAGGTGATCACGGATGAGCATCAACGTGCCAGGTTCCAGCTCCTCTCGAATCGCGCCAGCTGAGTTGGTCACAAAGAGCACCTCGGCGCCAAGAAGCCTGAGAATCCGAGTGGGTAGGGTCACCCGCTGCATGTCCCCGTTCTCGTAGTAGTGCACTCGCCCTTGCATCGCGACGACATCGTGCCCACCGACCTTGCCGAACACCAAATTGCCCGCATGTCCCTTCACCGCAGAGGTCGGAAATCCCGCAATCTCTGAGTAGGGAATCTTGATGCCGCCCTCTATCTGCTCGACGAACGTGCCCAGACCGGAGCCCAGCACGACGGCCATCTTGGGCGCGCAGTCACACCGCTCGCGAATGGCGTTAGCAACGGCGTTGGCCCGATCGAAGGTGCTCGATTCTGTCACTTGCAAACCCCTGGAAGAAACCCCAAACCGACGTCATTCCTTGAACCGTGCAGCCCCGACGAAGGATTTCTCCTTCTGCGCCACTCCATCCGTTTCGCTCGGCGGCGAGCCGATCGCGAGCTTAAGCCCTTGCTCGAGTGGAGGAACGCGTTTACAGCATTGCTCCCCCTTCGGTCAAATCTTCATTATCAAAGACGGAAACGAGCGTCACTCGCCGACGAACGCGGCCGCCTCCCGCGCTGGGATCGACGGGTCGAAGACTGCCATGTCAGCCACCTCGTTGTAGATCCAACCGTATCGCCAATAGGTCGTCAGGACCCTCTTCGTGTAGTCCCGGGTCTGACCGAAGGGGATCTGTTCCACCCAAAGGTCCAGCGAGGAGTCGCCAAAGTCCTGCAACCAGCGATTCACGTTGCCTTGGCCGCCGTTGTACCCAGCGATGATGAAGGCCGGGTGCTGGTTGTATGTCTTGCTCAGCTTGGAGAGATAGGCGGAGCCCAAAGGGATCGCGGTGCTGGGCACGAACAGCGCGGCCTCGTCGGGTTTGTCGACCCCGGCCTGAGTCGCGAGCGATTGCGCCGTCGGCAACATCAACTGCATCAAGCCTCGGGCGTTCGCCCACGACTCGATGCCCGGCTCGAAGCCACTCTCCTCGCGCATGATCGAGTAAATGATCTCCTTGGCGAGTCCCTGCTTCTGGGCTGCGTGTTCCACCAGCTCCAGGAACGGACGGGGATAGGCGAGCGCCCACTGCGCCTGCTCGTCAGCCGAGGTGAAGTAACGTGGATTGAGCGTCGCCATCTGCGCCGCCATGCGATGACTGCGCGGCACGCTCCCCACCGCATTCAAGATCGCCGCCAAAGTCCAGTTGGCAGTCTCCTTGTCGGCCGCGGCGGCGACCGCTTTCTCCAGCTCGACCTCAGCCCAGTCGTCGAGACCCAACCGCAGCAGCTCGATCCCACGCACGAAATCGGCGGACGTCGCCATCTCCACAGGCCGAACCTCTACCATCATTCCCCTCTCCACGAAGGGGAACTCGCGCAGGCGTGCGATGAAGGCCTCCGCGTCCTTCGGCGCGATCACCTTCAACCGGCCCAAAGAGAGCAAGGCGTAGTAGCTCAGGGGTTGCGCCTCGATCACCGCCTCGAACAGCGCCTGTGCTTCGGCCGGCTTCTTCAGGTGCTCGAGCGCCCGACCATGGAAGTAGTCCACTCGGCCCCGGCTGTAGAGGTCGTCCTCGCGACGATCCTTGACGCTCTCGGCGTACTGCGCGGCGGCGGCGTAATCGCCGGACCGGTAGTAGCGCAGGAAGAGCAGCCAATGGGCGTCCTTGGCCATGTCGCCCTCGGGGTACTGTCGGAGCTGTGTGAGGAGCGTGCGTTCGGCGTCCTGGGCTTTGCCCTGCTCGTCCTGAATCCGGGCGATGTAGAGATAGGCGTCGTCCGCATAGGAGTGCTCCGGAAACGCAGCGATCAAGGCTTCGAACTGGTCGATGGCCTTCTGCGGTTCATTGGCGTTCCAGTGCGCCCGACCCCCGTTGTAGAGAGCTTTGAGCTCGAGGTCCGCATCGGCGCAGCTGCCGACGACCAGGTCGTAGTACACAGCGGCTTTGTCGTGCTTGCGCAACTTCGTGTAGCTCTTGCCCATGAGCATGTTGGCCTCACACCACCGCTCCGGGGAGGTCTCGAGCTTCGTAGTCTTGAGCAGGCCCTCGAGCTTCGCGATGGCTTCGTCCGACCGGTGCCGGCCAAAGAGCGCTTGCGCCTCGACAAGGGGGTCTTTTGTCGTCGCAGGCTTGGTCGCGCTAGGGATGGCGTCAAGCTCACGCCGAGCAGAGCGCCCCTCCTTCGTGCTCGGAAACGCCTCGACCAGCGCGCGAAATCCTCCAGCAGCCTCCTCGACCTTCTCGAGGGCGAGCAGCGACCGCGCACGCATCAACATCGCCCGGCGCAGGTTTCGGCCAGTAGAGCCTGCCATGGCCTCGTCGAAGAGCGGGACTGCACCTTGGTGATCGCCCTGTTCGACGGCGAGGAGGGCCTCGAGTAGGGCCCGGTAGGCGGGCAGGACTCCATCTTGCAACCCCTCTAGGCACCGCTGCATCGTCGTGACGTCAGGGACCCTCGAGGCCGCGTCGGCTGCCGACAACAAAGCATAGTCCCGCAGCACCGAGGGCGTCGCAGCGAAAGACTCCAGTGTCGCCGCCGCATCCGAGAACTGGTCGGCCCGCAACTGCGAGAGGCCCAACAACAACAGCGCAGACTGTCGCTGGTCCTCGGTCACGACCACCGAAGGGTCGTTCGAGACCGCCCTAAACGCGTCGACGGCAGAACCCCAGTCTTCTTGTTCCCAGTCCCTGGCGGCCTCCGCATAGGGAGAGCCCTCGAGGCTCAGGCTCAGGTCCACGATCGGAAACGGGCTGTCAGCCCCGCCCTCGCCATCCTGGTGCCCCTCACCATTGGACTCGGCATGGGCGGGCTCGGTCACGCTCTTGCCCACGCAACCCCCAACCCACACCATCAGGGCCAAGAGCAGTCGTGTCACTGGCTCAACCCTCCACTTCCCTGGCCGACTACTGGCGGTCCCGCTTCCCGTTCGCATCGGGTTCGCGGCAATCGGGTTCGCTGCAAAATTGACGATTCGCGACGCTGCTTGGCTCGACCACATGACTTCCCATCCTTGGACATGAACCCCTCGCCTCCCGCCATCGCCCAGACTGCCGCGCTCGACGAGAGGGCACCGCGTTCCTTCGCGGCTCTTCGATGAAGTAGCGTGGACAGGAGCTTCATTCCCGTCAATCTTTTGAGGAGAGAGGAGCAGCGCTTGGTTCTTGCCTGTTTGCGCGCGGCGGCCAATGTAGAGCCGCACCGTTGAACGGGTTCAGGAACCCCCGCGGCTCTCACCGCACGTCGACCGCATAGGGACGAGAGCTGGCCACTTCGAGCCAGCTCTGTCCTGGAAGCGTGACTCCTTGGCAGAACCAGGTTGAAGCGAGCCCGGAGGCGCCTCGGTGCGCGCCGCAACGTACCGAAATGGAGCGAAAATCGGTCTTGGGGGAGCGAGCCAACGAATCCAATCGAGCGCGCGCTGACCCCAGCCAGTGAGTGTGGTAGACACGAGCGGCGTTGCGTCGTCTCCGCAGCCACGGCGGCGAACCTGCAATTGGGCCTGGCCTTGCCAGACGATGCCCCTGTGTGCGTTTCGGGACGTGAGGAACTGGATGAAGAAGCGCTCCGCAATTCCCATCGAACATCTCCAGAGTCGTCTCCTGCGGCTCATGGACAGCGTTCGAACGCAGCGAAGCGAGCCGGAAACGCTGCGCGCCGAAGTGCTCCTCGCAATGAACCAGATGTGCAGCGCAGAGCTGTTGTTGGGCCTTTGGCAGACGCTGGAAGAGGTCGGCGCGCGCGGTGAGCTATTGTTGGTGCAGCTGCTTTGCGACTTGGAGACCGAGCGGTTCGACACGGCCTGCTCGGAGCTGCTGGAGAGCCGCGATCCAGGTGAGCGCGCCATCGGCTACGGGGTCGTCGCCTTGCGCGCCCGCCCTCGTGGGGCGGTCATCGTTGCCGACGCGTTCGAACGAGAGCCCGGCATTGTTCTTCGCAAAGGGGGCCGTCGCCACCTCGCTCCGCACAGCTTTGTCACCTGCATGCTTGCCGGCATCCGAGAGTTCAAAGATCCGGTTCTCGACCGACTCGCTGTCGAGGCTTTACGACAGTTCGCTGCGGGAAAGTCGGATCTCGACCTGATCGCCAAGCTCCTCGAAGACAAGAAGCCCTCCATCGCAGAGCTCGGATTCGTCTCTTTGGCCAGCCGCTTCATGGGCAAGCTCCACCGTCTCGCCTACATGAAGGTGATGCGAGGCCGAGAGCCCAACCTCACCAACGCGGAACGAGCCTGGATGTTCCGGGCCATGAGATTGATCCCGGAAATCGTCGAGGCCATTGCCGAACCTGGTCCGCTCGGAGTCGGGGACGCCGACTTCATCCGTGGCCGTATCGCGGTCCTCAGGGCGCTGAGGACCAAGGATCTGACGGAGTTCGTTCGTCACCTTCTGCAGACTCCACCCGAACTGCAGAGCGTGCGAATCGAGAGGGCGCGTTCGAAAAAACAAGGCCCAAGCGAAGAGGAGAACCGGCTGGCCTGCCGCTCGATCGCCTTTCTGCTCTCCCTGCTCATCGGCCACCGCTATGGTCTCTCTCTCTTTGTTACTGGGCTGGCGGAGAAGGGGGACCTCGAGATGGATGTCATCTACCGCATCCTCACCCTCTCCGGTCCCAACGGCGCGCTGAACCTCTCCGCCGCCATGGTCGCCCATTGGTACGAGCTCAACCCCGACGACGCGGAAGAGGGGCCCTTCTGGCGCTGGATCGATGGACTTTGGCAGGATGACCGGCTCACGTTGGCCAGCGATGGTGTGACCGCAGCCTTGGCACATCCCAACGAGACCGCAATCTACGCCACGCGCGTGCTTGGGACCCTGGGAGACAGCTTCGCTGCGCTGTCGAGTTCGTTCCACTCAGGACAACCCATCGATGTCGGCGAACTCGCCGTTCACCTGAACAATCCACTCCTCGTCCCAGTTCTGCGGGCTTGCTTGCACGACCCTGAGGCCGAGCTGCACCCCGTCAGCCTCGTCACCCTCGGTCGCACCAGGCTCACCGGCGTGATGCAGTCGTTGCGAATGAGGCTGAGCTCCTGCCTAGACCGCAGCCTCGTGGAGGCCGGCGCACGCGCAATACGCCTGGTCGATGCTGAGGCCATCGTCGAGAATCACCCCATCTACCGAGATTTGCTCGCGCTCAATCTGCGCCCCGCCGATCGCGAGATCGAGAGCCACACCAACGCCGAAGGCGAGGAAGAGGTCGATGAAGACGCTGTTGGGCTGGTTGTCCTGCGCGTGTACTTCTGGCTGGCCGACTCTGTGCTGCCCATCCCGGTCGGGACCCGGCCGGCTTCCGGCTATGCGGCCCGCGCCGAGTTTGTAGTCGACGTCGGCACACGCACGGTGTTGCATGGCACGTGGACCGATCGCGACGGCCACGAGCACTCTGAGGTCAGCTGCCCCCCGCCCCCGCACGAGTTTCAGGCGCAGTTCTACGGCATCCCGTGGAGGACTCCGCTGGCTGGGCTCGAAAAACGTGTGCAGCAAGTGGGCGGTGAGTTGCTGGCGACGGTGCCCCTCAGCGACGGCTCGACGCGGACTTTGGCGACCATCGGAGACGTGGCGATCCGCCTCGATACCCACGCGCAAGGAGGCTTCTTCCGGGCTGTGGTCCCGGTCGACTTCACGCGCCTCGAGTCGGCCACCAATGCCGCAATGGCCCGGTTCGGGCGCCCAACCTTCAGAACGGGCTCGTCCGCCGTCTGGCGCTTCGAAGGGATGGAGGTGGGTATTCGCCCCGATCCAGCGTTCGACACGCTCTCGGAGTATGTCGCACTGCTCGACGACTGGCCAGAGCCGACCTAGTCGTTGCGAACGCTAGGTACGCAACGACTTAGGTTGTACGGGACTCTCCGCTCGCCCACGCCTCTTCGTCCGAGCTCAATCGAAGTAGAGGGACTCGATCGCGTCGCTAAAAGGCTTGGAATACCCTTCATACTGGGCCTCCGGTGCCGCGGCCTCGACAGTGACGACCTCATCGTCGCCATGCACGAAGATCGCGACGTCGTAGCGATACACTTCGTCGCCGAGCGTCCCTCGTAGGTGCACGAGCTTCCCACCGCCCAAAGAAGATCGCAGCTCCACCGTTTC
>PFUG01000634.1 GCA_002789955.1 Deltaproteobacteria bacterium CG_4_9_14_3_um_filter_63_12
GCCGTTTGGTAGCGGTTCGCCCACTCTTTCTCGGCGCCCTTCAAGAGCACCGGACCGAGCGGGGTCGCCAGTAAGGCCGCGGGAAAGTGGATGGGCTGGGTCACCTGATGCGCCAGGGTCTCGAAGGGCGTCTCGCCTCCGACCGCCGGGCGGCCCACCAACATCTCGTAGAGGATTAGGGCCACCGCGTAGAGGTCGGTGTAAGGCGCCACCTCGAGGTTGTAGATCTGCTCCGGCGCCATGTAGCGAGGCGTCCCGTAGCTCACCGAGCCCGTGTTGGAAAGATCCTTGAAACGGTCGTCGACACCGGGTCCGAAGGCCTTGCCGATGCCGAAGTCGAGGATCTTGACGTGGTCCGGGTCCGCTCCCATGCGGCTGAGCATGATGTTGGCCGGCTTCAGGTCTCGATGGATCACCCCCTGCTCGTGCGCCACGATGAGCCCACTGAGGAGCTGCAAGACGATGTGCTGCGCTCGCGCGAATGGGACCGGACCGGCGGACATGAGCTCACCGAGGACCCCACCCCGAACCAGCTCCATCGACATCCACAGGAGCTTCTGAGGGGTCTC
Organism: Deltaproteobacteria bacterium CG_4_9_14_3_um_filter_63_12; assembly: GCA_002789955.1. Taxonomy (GTDB): domain Bacteria; phylum Myxococcota_A; class Bradymonadia; order UBA4248; family UM-FILTER-63-12; genus UM-FILTER-63-12. The sequence continues at coordinate 570 of PFUG01000634.1, forward strand.
GCCGAAATCGTAGAGACGAATGATGTTGGGGTGCTCCAGGCGCGCCACCAGGTCGATCTCCCGCAGGAAGCGCTGGGCGATGTTCTCGATCATGTCGGCCGCAGTCGGCAGCACGATCTTGATGGCCACCTCGCGATTGAGGCGAGCCTGGCGAGCGCGAAACACCGCGCCGAATCCGCCGGCCCCCATCAGGCTGAGGAGCTCACACTCACCGATGATGGTGCCAACGGGGGGCAACCCTAGCCGATTCTGTTCTGTGATGGGCATGCGTCCTGGCCGGTTCGAGTTGGTCCATCGTACATCATCCCTGCGCCGACCTCCATGAATGAGGCGGAAGTTTTTCTGGAGCTGCTCGAGCTGGGCGCCGCTGCGGGCGAGCTTGTGGTCGGCGAGGATGCGCTCCTCGCGAGCCTTCATGCCCCGGACTCGGCCAACGAGGCCCGAGCGGGCCGTTGATGGTGTTCGACATGGTCTTCTTGGCTCCTCCTGGGGTTCAGGTCTCCTAGGTGGGCAAAGCCTGCGGAGAGCGGGATGGGGACAGACTCGCCTCGGATAACGAGGTTGCACAATATCAACAGTTGGTTAATGTCCTTGCATGGCGCGCAGAAGGACAGGACCGAACTGGGACCGGTTGTACAAGATCGCCGAGGCGCAAGACGGTCACTTCACTGCGTCACAGGCAGCCGAGGCGGGATACTCCCGTCAGCTCCTCGCGCGCTACCTCGACAACGGTCGAGTCGTGCGGATCCAGCGAGGGATCTAACGGTTGGCGCACTTCCCGGCCGGCGAGAACGAGCACCTCGCGGTCCAGTGGCTCTGGAGTGGAAGCACCGGGGTCTTCAGCCACGAAACCGCGCTCGCCCTGCACGAGCTGTCGGATGTCCTCCCTGCGATGGCGCACATGACGGTGCCCGGCTCGTGGGAGCAGCGGCGCCTGAACGTACCGGCCGGCCTGGTCCTGCATTTCGGCGACGTTCCCAAGCGCGACCGCGTCTGGCACGGCAGCATCCCGGTGACCACGCCCGCCAGGACGCTGCGCGACTGTGCTGCCGTGCACGTCTCACCGGAGCTCGTCGAGCGAGCGCTGGACGACGGGCTCCTTCGAGGACTGTTCACCGTGGAGGATGCCGGGCCAGCCGCCGAGGACATCGGGGACCGCCTTCGCATGCCGACTGACACCGGCGCTAGGCGCGATGGTGGGGAGTAAACCATGAGCGATTCGACAGACAACGGGGGCCGACATGATCTGGTTGCGACAGGGCAGGCCGAGCCGCGCATCTTGCTCGACAACCTCCGCGAAGGCTTCCAGGTCATCAGCCCCGACTTCAGGTACGTGTACGTGAATCAAGCCGCAGCTCGTCACGGACTCAGGACGAGTGAGGAGCTGATCGGTCACACAATGTCGGAGGAGTACCCCGGCATCGAGGAAACGAAGATGTTCTCGATGCTGTGCCAATGCTTGAAAGATCGCGCCCCGCTGCAGATGGAGAACGAGTTCGTCTATCCCGGTGGCACGAAAGGTTGGTTCGAGCTTCGCTTCGAACCGGTATCGGATGGCGTCGCAGTTTTCTCCATCGACATCAGTCAGCGAAAGCTCGCTGAAGATGCGCTACGTCGGTCGACTCGCGCGTTGGCTGTGGTGAGCGACTCCAATCACGCCCTCGTTCATGCGGCAGATGAACCAGAGCTGCTTCGAAACGTGTGCGACATCGCGGTGAGCAGAGGCGGCTATCGGTTGGCCTGGATTGGAGTCAAAGTCGAGGATGAAACACGGGCGGTCCGCCCCGTGGCGGTCGCCGGCGCCGACGAGGGCTATGCGACGTCGCTCCACATCACGTGGGACGACTCACCCCACGGTCGGGGCCCGACGGGTCGAGCCATCCGCACTGGCGAGCCCGTGATCGCTCGCCACCTCGACACGGAGGCCGACTACGAGCCATGGAGGAAGGCCGCGCTCGAGCTGGGCTATGCGTCGTCGATCGCTTTGCCCTTCAAGGTAGACGGCGAGGTCGCGGGCGCCCTGAACATCTACGCCTCCGAGCCGGATGCTTTCGACGATAACGAGCGAACCGTGCTTGAGGCGCTTTCCCTAGACGTTGGCTACGGGATCACCACCCTGCGGGGCCGCCTCGCGCAGCAAGAGCTCAGTGCCGAGTACCGCGTCCTCTTCGAGAACAGCCTCGACGCGATACTCCTGTCTGCCCCAGACGGCAGGATCCTCCGTGCGAACCCGGCGGCCTGCAGGCTTTTTGGACGCACCGAGGACGACATCTGCCGCGTCGGGCGGGCCGGGCTTGTGGATCCCGACGATCCCAGAGTCTCCGCGTTGCTTGAGGAACGCGCGCGAACCGGGAAGACCTCGGGCCAGATCTCCATGATTCGGCAAGACGGGACGAGGTTCGAGGTCGAGATCTCCTCCGCGATCTTCGAATCCGCCGGCGGGCCGCGTACGAGCATGGTCATTCACGATGTGACCGAGCGCGTCGAAGCCGCGGAGATGCTCAGGCAGAGCGAGCATCGATACGCGCTGCTGCTCGAGCATGCGCCCGTCGGCATCGCAGTTCACTCCGAGGGAAAGGTCGTCTTCGCCAACCCGGCTGCCGCGAGGAACCTCGGCTTCGGCTCACCGGAAGAGCTGGTCGGCACGCCCACCGAGAAGATCATCCATCCTGACGGGCGGGCGGCGGCCATGGAGCGGTTTGGTCGCCTCCTGGCCGGCGAGCCCTGGCTCCACCCGATCGAGGATCAAGCCGTGCGCCGGGACGGCTCAGTCACCGACGTCGAGGTGATGGCGGTCCCACTCACGTTCCAAGGCCGACCGGCGATTCAGGTCATCGCAACGGACATCACCGAGCGCAAGGCGGCCGAGAACCGCATCGTGCATCTCAACTCCGTGTTGCGAGGGATCCGCAACGTCAACCAGCTCATCACCCGGGAACGAGATCCGCAGGCGCTCATCCGACAGACCTGCGAGCTCCTGGTGGACGCGCGCGGTTTCAGTACGAGCTGCATCGTCTTGTCTGACGGCGAGCGGATCTTGGACTCGGCCGACGCCGGCGTTGAGCTCGGCCTCCATTCCCTGCGGCGCATGCTCACCAATGGAACGCTGCCCGACTGTATCAAGCGGGCACTGCTCCAGCCGGGTGCCCATGTTCGCCAGGATACCGCCACGACCTGCCGCGATTGTCCCGCCAACCAAGCTCACATCGGTGGAAGCGACGCGATCACGGTCCGTTTGGAGAGCGAGGGGAAGGTCTTCGGCGCGCTTCTCGTCTCACTCCATCCCGGCCCGGGGGCCGATCCGGGGGAGATCGACCTGCTGCAAGAGATCGCGGGGGACGTGTCCTTCGCTCTGCGAAGCATCGAGCTCGAAATCGGACGCGACGACGCGGAGCGGGCGCTGGTCGGGGAGCAGGACCGGTATCGTGAGCTCGTCGCGAACCTCGAGGACGTGGTTTTCTCAGTGGACGCCGGGGGTCGAGTGCAGTTCATGAGCACGGCGGTCGAGCGGGTGTATGGCTTCAAGCCCGACGAGGTTCTTTGCAAACACTTCTCCGAGTTTGTACACGAGGAGGACCACCCCGGGCTTGCGGCGAGCTTCGGTCGAACCCTCCACGGCGCAGTCGAGCCGCACGAATTTCGCGGCTACGACAAGAATGGGCGTTTGAGGTACTTGCGGTCGACGAGTCGGCTGCGCCTGGAGGACGCAGTCCGGTTGGAGCGGATGGCATCATCATCGACGTCACCGAGCTCAGACAGGCGCAAGAGGGTCTCGTCACGTTCAGCCAACGCTTGGAGAGACTGACCCGCGTCGTCCAGGATCTCTCCCAGGCGCGCACCTACGAGGGCATCGTCGATGTGGTCCGCCACGCGGCCAGGGATCTGATTGGGGCGGACGGCGCGACCTTTGTTCGGCGCGACGGAGACCTGTGCCATTACGTGGATGAGGACGCCGTCGCGCCGCTGTGGAAAGGGAAGAAGTTCCCAATGTCCACGTGCATCAGCGGCTGGGCCATGCTCAACAAGCAGCCTGTCGCCATCGAGGACATCTACGCGGACGAGCGCATCCCGCACGATGCCTATCGGCCGACGTTCGTGAAGAGCCTGGTGATGGTGCCCATCCGCAGCCAGAGCCCGATCGGCGCAACCGGCACCTACTGGGCGGCGCAGCACCACACGACGTCCGATGAGATCCGCATACTCCAGGCTCTGGCCGACTCGACCTCGGTGGCCATGGAGAACGTACGCGTCCTGGATGAACTCGAGGAAGGCAAGGCCCGGACGCGCGCCATCTACGACCACCTCCCGAACGCAACCTTCGTGTGGAAGCGCCAGGGTGAGGACTTCGTGCTGGCCGACTTCAACAAGGCGGCCAGGACCGTGACCAAGGGCGTCGTGGCAGGCCTCCTCGGCAAGCCGCCTGGCGAGCTACCGCACGCTTTCCCGAGCTTGGAGGAGGATCTGGCGGGTTGCTTCGAACGCCGCGAGGCCGTCCGACGCGAGGTGGAGTGCGCCATGCCGGGCGCCAAGGATCCGCGGCGGCTCGTGCTGACCTACGGGTTCATCCCATCGGACATGGTGATCCTGCACACCGAGGACGTGACCGAGCAGCGCCAGATCGAGGAGCAGCTCAAGCTCGCCCAACGTCTCGAGGCGGTCGGGCGCCTTGCCGGCGGCGTAGCTCACGACTTCAACAACCTGCTCTCGGTGATCATGAGCTATGCTGACTTTGCGGTAGACGCCTTGCATGAATCCGACCCCGTGCGAGCGGACGTCGCGGAGGTCCAAAGCGCGGCCAGGCGCGGGGCCGGTCTGACCCGCCAGCTCCTGGCTTTTAGCCGCAAGCAGATCCTCGAACCCGTGTCCCTCAGCATCAACAAGGTCATCACCGACATCGAGAAGATGCTTGGTCGCCTTCTCGGTGAGGACGTCGACATCGAGGTCCACCTCGCCGAGGGTCTCGGCAGCGCCCTGGCCGACCCGGGGCAGCTTGAGCAGGTGATCATGAACCTGGCGGTCAACGCCCGCGACGCGATGCCGCGGGGCGGCAAGTTGACCATCGAGACGGCCAATGTCGAGCTGGATGCCAACTACGCGGAGCAGCACGTCGCGGTCAAGCCGGGACGGTTCGTGATGCTCTCTGTGACCGACACGGGCTCCGGCATGGACGCGCAGACCAAGGCGCACATCTTCGACCCGTTTTTCACTACCAAGGAGAGGGGAAAGGGCACCGGCCTCGGGCTGTCCACCGTGTATGGCATCGTCAAACAGAGTGGCGGCAACATCTGGGTCTACAGCGAGGGCGGCAGGGAAACGACCTTCAAGGTCTACCTGCCGCGGGTGGATGCCCCAGCAGCGGAGCTTCAGCGCCGCCCCGCGTCGGTGATGGCGACCGGGAGTGAGACGGTGCTGGTCGTCGAGGACGAAGAGGCCGTTCGCCGCATCGCCGAGCGCATCCTGCGCGGCGCCGGCTATAAGGTTCTGACCGCGGCGGGCGGGGGCGAGGCCATGCTTCATTGCGAGAAGCACAGCGGGACCATCGACCTTCTCCTCACTGACGTGGTGATGCCGCAAATGAGCGGTCGAGAGCTCGCCGAACGGCTCGCCAAGATGAACCCGAGGCTCAAGGTGCTCTACATGTCCGGCTACACGGACAACGCCATCGTCCACCACGGCGTGCTCGACCCGGGCACGCGCTTCATCGGCAAGCCGTTCGCAGCGGCCGAGCTTACGCGCAAGGTGAGGGAGGTGCTCGACGAGAGAAAGGCTGCCGGTAAGTAAACAACCGCCCATGGAGAGGTGCATCGGATGGAAGACGTGACGCGGATGCGGAGGGATACTGGAGCTTCTGCGCGCCGTGCGCGAGCGCGACCTGGCTCTCCCGGTGATCCATCGATGTCACCAAGAGACTGAAGATTCTCCTCCAACACCTGCGCGAGTGGCGACCACAACTCCTTGGTCCCAAGTCCCAACCTTGAGTCCCTCGTAAAAACCTCAAGGCCTGCCCGCCTTCGTTACAAAATCCATCATTATGTAATCATAGGATCGACGACAATGCCCTGATATGAAATCATGATGCGGTCGTGGTTTCACCATTCTCTGACTTGATTTTGAGAATCGTCAGCATTCAAAGAATTGCATCATTCTCGATGATGGTTTGGAGTCGAAAAAAGCGGGGGTTTGGGGTTTTTACGAGGGACTCAACCTTGGTCCCAGGTAAAGTCCCAAGTAGAAGTGCGTCGGACTGGGACTTCCAGGGACTCTCTGAGACGGGTAGTGTCTCTTAACTATTTGAATTTGTAGATATCACGTGGAGCACGAAAGCCGAGTTGAAGCCTTGCCAAGGTTGACGTCGCGAGTTCAAATCTCGTCTCCCGCTTGCGAAACAAGCCCTGTCATTGACTGGGCTTTTTTCGTTTCTTGGGTCGGGATTGCCATGAACGACTACACCTTTCTGCCGTGACTACTACACCTGGCGACTACAACTGACTGGGACGCTCGGGGACGATTCCTCGTGTTCATTTCGTCTCCCCAAATCAGGCTTTCTTCCTGTGAAAGGTCAAAGATAGACCAACCACGACCAGGAGTGAATAGAGCGTCGGCGGTTAGTGAGAGTCGCAACCCCCAACGCCACTAAGGCCGATACGGATTCCGGCTCGCCAGGTCACGGCCGTAGGCCACGTGACAGATTTGGAGTCTGCGCCCAGGAGTCTGCGCTCAATGGAACCTCGCGTTCCATGAGTCAGAGATCGATTGATTCAGACCTTGTCCGATTTGGACGGCCGCTGTCCAGACATCGACCCGGCGTTGACCCACTATTGTGAGGGGAATAGTCTCATCGACATGTGCTGAGACAAGGGAGTGAGAGAGGAAGGGAGATGACAGGTCCCGTCAGCTCGGCTTCGCAATTCTGCGGTGGTTCAGTGGTTCAACTGCCCCGGTGGTTTTCTCTCAGGCCAAATCACACGAACGAAGTCAGACTCATGCACACCGCATCATACCGCCTCGTTGTCGGTCGAACGGTGACCTTGTTGACGTTCGTCGTCTTGGCGTGGGCTTCAATTGCCCAGGCACAGGCCCAGGCTATGCCGAACGTGTCGGGCCTCAGGGGCGTTGGCTCTCCGAACCTGGATGGCTTTGCGACAACGTTTTGGCTGGGTACTGCTGAGATCTTCGTCGCCCCCGGGCTCGCCATCTGGGCTGACGACGATCTCTCGTACTGGAGCGGTGTCGCCGCGTTCGTGAGCGTCGACCCTGTAGACGAACGGGGAACGATAGCGCTCACAAACGTGCTCTTCCCCTGGTCGGCACTGGCGGGTGGCGCAGCGGCAATCACCATCTATGGTCTGGTCGCGAGCCCACCACCAAGAGGGCTTCTGCGGCGGGTTGTTCTGGCTTTGCTTTGGGCTTAATCCCCCTGTCCGACGGTGTCTCTGGAAGCCTCGGCTGCACGTTCTGACACAATCGACGCTCCATCCAGGACGTCGGTCGAAGGTACTCCGCTTGGGTCCAAGCGGTGCCTTGCCGAGGAGTGAGCCCTCAAGGGGTCCGAAAGCGAGAGAACAGCAATGCGCGTAATGGTCCGAGTTGTCTGCATCGTCCTATCGCTCCTTGGCTGTGGCTGCAGCACGACTGCCTCCTTCGTCATGGCCGACGGTCGTGAGATTGAAGGCGAGATCTTGGGAAGTGACGCGACGACGATCACCGTCGCCGCGGAAGAGGTGTGGTGTCCGCTGGCGATGGCCGAGGCGGAAGCTGCTGAGGTGCGTAGCTCGGGCATCACAGGTGACCACGCCTGCGTTTGGAGCGTGGCCGACGCGGACCGCCTCGAAGGAGAGCCAAGGTCCAGCCTCGGCGAAGTCCACCGAGTGCGAATTCAAGGCGTTGGCTCTCGAAAGGTCTGGGTGAAGCGTGCCGAGGTCGTCGACATTGAGCACCCCAGGCTCGCTTCTTGTTTCGCGCGAAAGTGT
>PFUG01000309.1 GCA_002789955.1 Deltaproteobacteria bacterium CG_4_9_14_3_um_filter_63_12
CGCTCCAGCCCTGACGCTTTCCCGCCTGCAGCGTGGGCAGCGCGGCCATAATCGTGGGAGTCGGGACGATCAGAGAGGGCCCGCCGGGCTCTTTCGAGGCCCGCGAGATGAGCCCGAGCAGCTCCACTTGTCCTGGGCCGCGGTAGGCGAGGACCGGGCCGCCGCTGCTGCCCCGTCCGGCGGCGAGGCTGCTCTGGAGCACGTCCCCGTCAGTGAAGGCGACGATGCCCGAGGCGATCCCCCAGCGCTGACCGCCTGGGTGCCCGATGGACCAGAGCTCCTCTCCTTTGCGCGGCGGCTGCGGCGAAGTCGGCCACTGGAGCCCATTGAAGGTCTCGCCTGGGGCCACGTCGAGCTGCAGGAGCGCGAGGTCTTGCCGCTCATCGAAGCCGACGAGCGAGGCGTGTCGCGGGCTGCTCTCGTCGACGAGGGTGACGTCGATCAACGCCGCGTCTCGGATGACGTGGGCGGCGGTGAGGATGGCTCCAGTGTCGCCGATGAAGAAGCCGCTGCCTTGGTGTAAGCCGGCCTCGATGAGGACGACGCTCTGGGCGGCAAGCTTGTAGACCTCGGGTCCGACGCCACCAAGCTGCGGCGGCGGGTCATTGTGTGCAGGTGGACTGCACGCGGGGAGCAAGCCATGGCAGAACGCCAGGCAGAGCCAGAGTCGGAGAGCTTTCGTCATCTTGAGTCCCACTTTACGGCGCAAAAACGACCGGGAGATGACACGGTTTGGACTTATCGCACCGCAAGAGCACGGTCTGCGAGTCGACAGTGTTGCACCCCACGAGCAGAGAGCGGTGGCAGCGAGCAGAAGACGAATTTTCATCGCTTCCTATCTGGCTCTGCAGCGGGCATCAACTTGACCAGTGCCGCTGCAGTTGGTTACCCTGAGTTCACCAGACTAACTTCGGGCTTCTTCGCATGCCAGCCTCCCAACAAAAAACAAATACCAGTGAACTCGCTGTCGGACTCATCGTCGATGGGCGCTATGAGATCACGGGTGTGGTCGGCTCCGGTGGGTTTGCGACGGTGTACCGGGCTCAGCAGATGCACATCCACCGGGAAGTCGCCCTGAAGGTCCTGGACTCCAAGTCCAACAAGAAGGACGAGACCTTCTCGGAGCGTTTCCTGCGAGAGGCCCAGGTCGCCGCGAAGATCAAACACCCGAACGTCGTGGACATCTACGACTTCGGTTTCGTGGGCTTCAATAAGCAACCTTACATCGCCATGGAGCTCCTCACCGGACACGACCTCGCCGAAGAGCTCTCTGAGTTTGGCCCCATGGCGCCACAGCGACTGCATCGGCTCTTCCGTCCGGTCTTGTCGGCCATCAGCGCTGGGCACGTCGTCGGCGTCATCCACAAGGATCTCAAGCCGGCGAATCTCTTCCTTTGCGACCCCCATACCCCCAACGAGTCGCTCAAGATCCTGGACTTTGGGGTCGCACGCATCGACGCCGGAGAGCTGGCGAGCCTCACCGATACTGGACAGCTGCTCGGGACCCCGCGCTACATTGCGCCAGAGTACGTGACCCACCAGCTCGTGACGCCAGCCATCGACGTCTACCAATTGGCGCTGATCATGGCCGAGTGCATCAGTGGCGTGCCTGTCGTCGACGGCAACCCGTACACCGTCATGATGAGGCACTGCAACGGCGACCTCGACATCCCAGAGGCGCTAAAGATCGGCGAGGTTGGCCGAGTCTTCAAGAAGGCGCTGGAGGTCGACTACCTCGAACGCTACACCAACGGCGCAGAGTTCCTCGTCGCCTTCGACCAGATCGCTCACGAATTCACAGGCAACATGCCCATCGTCGAGTGGGATGGCCCCTACGATCGCGAGGTTGACCAGACCATCAAGTCGGCCAGCATCGGCTCCCCAGATTCGGCGCCGGTCGGTCTGCTCCACAACCGCTCGGGGCGAGCGGGGTCCTCCATCACTGGGCCGAACTCCGGCAACTACCGGGCTGAGACCACCTCTTCCCCCATTCCCATCCCTTCCAACTCGAATCTCCAAGCCACCGTTGGTGGTCGCTCCAAGCTCCCCATCCTCGCCGCGGTCTTCGCGCTGGCGTTGCTCGCCGCTGGTGGTCTGCTCCTGGTTGCGCTCACTGGCAACTCCGACGAGGCCACCGCCGACGGTGCAGACCAGGTCCCCGCGCCCGCGGACCCCGACCCCGAGGCCAAGAGCTCGCCCGGCTCGCAGCAGGTCAAGGTCTTTGTTGGCAGCGACCCCAAAGGGGCTTCGATCTTCGTCGACGGAGCGGAGCGTGGAATCACCCCACAGAACGTCACCCTGAATTCCGGCAGAGCCTACGATGTCCTCTTGGTCCTGGACGGGTACACCGACGCCTCGGCGGTCCTAGACCTCGCGAGGGGAGACGAGCGGCTCTTCACGAAACTCGAGCCGCTTCCGCCACCAGAACCGAAGCCCGAGGAGCCAGTCGTTCTCGAGACCGAGAAGAAGACTCCACCGGTCATCAAGGCGCCGCCCACGACGAATGGCACTGGGAACACCGGGAAGAAGAAGGTCGAAAAGACGATCAAGAAGTCAGGCGGTTTCTCTGTCGCGCCCTAGCCAAACATCGTTCGGGATTGCTCCACTCCTTCGCCTCGAGTCGCAATGGTAATGGGACACAATCGCCAAACTCTCCCCCTGGCTCTCGTCGCGCTCATGGGAGTGACGCTCTTTTGTAGCCCGCTTCGGGCCGACATCTCCAAGAAACAGAAGAAACTCAACGAGAAAGCCGTCGAGCAGATGATGAACGGCAACTACGACGATGCCGTCAGCTTGCTCGAGCAATCGCTGGCCATCGGCGAGCTCAACATCACCTACCTCAACCTCGGCCGCGCGTACGCGAAAGCCGGACGATGTCAGGAGGCGCTGGTCGCCTACGATCGCATGGCGGTGGCGCCGCGGGTGAAGTCGCCCTCGCCCGACGAACTCTACAAGGTCCTGGTCACCTATCGTGACGACCTCAAGTTGGATTGCCCCGGCAAGGTCGTGATTCGCTGCCGGCCCACCGAGATTCTCGTCGGTGTCGACGGGGGCAATCTCGAGACGTGTCCCGACCAGGTCTTCGACCTCGAGCCCGGGGAGCACATCTTCTACGGCGAGGTCGAAGGCGTAGGGAGCGTCGAGCGCACCGAGACCGTGATCGGCATGACGACGATCTACGTCGACCTCGTGCTCGACCGCCCAATCCAGCAGGTGGTCGCCCCGCAGGAGGTGCAAAAGCCCCAAGAGAGTTCTGCCTTGCCGACTCTGGGGTGGGGGGCGTTGGGGCTGGGCGGAGGCCTACTGATCGCTGGATTGGTGACCGATTTGGCCGTCATCAGCCCGCTCGTCGAGGAATTCGACAGCGCCAAGAAGAGCTTCGATTCCGTGCGGGCGTCGGCCCTCAAGGACTCCATTGACACCCAGCAGTCCATCAACACCGCGGTGTTCATTACGGGGGCGACCTTCCTGGCTGTGGGAACGGGGCTCTTGGTGTACGACCTCATGGGAGATAGCGAAGGGGACGCCAAAGTCTCACTTGCGCCCAACGGCGCCAGGGTGTCGGTCCGCTTCTGAGGTTTGACGGGATTGCGGTTGTCGCTGGTTCGACCTAGCTTTGGCGGAGCCCTGCGCCAAAGGACAGGATGAACAGGAATCTCCAATGCCTACACCCAAACGAATAGAGTGGACCCCTCAGTTCAGCGTGAATGTGCGGGCGCTGGATGAGCAGCACAAGCGCATCTTCATGATGTTGGACGCGATCAATCAGATCGTACGCCGCGAGAAGAAAGGTCATGACCTCATCGATGTGCTCGATGCCATGGTGCTCTACGTCCAAGAACACTTCAGAGACGAGGAGCGGCTGCTCAAGCAATACAACTACCCGGAGTTCGACGAGCACAAGCAGGGACACAAGGAGTTCCTCCGCCAGACTGGGGGGTTTCGCGTCCGGTATTTCGAGGGAGAAGAGGACCAAGAGTTGGGTGTTGAGCTCATGCGATATCTTCTTCGCTGGGTCAAGAACCACATCATGGTTCAGGACCGAGCGTACTCCGCGTACCTCAACGACCTCGGAGTGACCTGAGCGGGCGCCACTGCTGAAGCTCGAGCGTTTCGGCCTCGGGAGTCAGTTTGGATTTCGCTCGCTCCCAAGGACGGAGTTCGCTCGGGGCACGCGGCCCTGAGCTCGCGACTGCCCGTGCCTTCGAAGAATTGGCGATCAGTTGCGCTCGAGCGACGCTCGGCCTTAGGATGAGCGCTACATTTCTAGAGTCACCAGGTGTTCGGCCCGTGGGGGCCTGCACCGCCAGAATAGCGAAGCAAGAGAGCGACCGATGAACACGCCAATTCTCGACGCCACGAGCCGTGCTCGCCTTCTCCTTCTCAGTGTCATGTTCGGTCTTCTTTGGCTGTGGAGCGCCTGCGGCGACGACGCCGGCAAGCAGGACGACCCCGACTCGACCCTCGTCGACACCGACGCCAGCGACACCAGCTCCCAGCCCGAGGTCGAGCCAGCGGACACCGTGGAGACCCAAGAGGATCTAGCCATGGAGGTCGATCTCGTCGACGACAGCGCTGACATCGTTGACCCATGCGGCAACGGTGTGGTTGACAGCGGCGAAGACTGCGACGACGGCAACAACTCGAATGACGACCTGTGCCTGACCGACTGCACCTTCGCGTGTGGTGACGGGCAACTACAGAGCGCCGAGAAATGCGACACGGGGATTCCTGCAGGCCAAACCGGCGCCTGTCCGGCCACTTGCACCCCGATCGACGCGTGCTCTCCAGTGACTTTGAGCGGGACGGGCTGCCTGACGCGTTGCGTTTCCAGCGCCATAGTCGGTTGCATCGGCGGCGACAGCTGTTGTCCAGGCTCGTGCGATGCCAGCAACGACTCGGACTGCACCGCGGTGTGTGGCAACAACGTCGTCGAGGTCGGCGAGACCTGTGATCCTGCTGGAAGCTGCCCGACGGCATGCCCAGACCTCGACGTTTGCACACCCGGCACGCTGAGCGGTGCAGCGGCACAGTGCACGTCGGAGTGCAGCTACGACACGGTCACGACCTGTGTGTCCGCTGACGGCTGCTGCCCCTCCGCCTGCACCAGCGGCACGGACAGCGACTGCTCGGCGACCTGCGGCAACAACATCATCGATGGCCTGGAGACCTGTGACCCGCCAGGCAGCTGCCCGACCACGTGCGCCGACGCCGACGCCTGCACCACCGATCGGACGACCGGCAGCTTGGCCAATTGCAACGTCAACTGTTCTCACCAGCCGATTGTCACTTGCGTCTCGAACGACGGCTGCTGCCCGAGCCTGTGCAACAGCGTCAACGATAACGACTGTCAAGCCGAGACCATCGTCTTCAGGCCGAGCGAGATGTACATCAGAGATCCGCACCTCTACTTGGACGTCTTGATCTTCGGCTGTCTGGACATGACGGACCAAGGTGACCCGTTGGGGGTCTCCGGCTCGCTGAACTCGCTCCTCAACGATTCGATCCAGGCCGACAGCAATGGTGGTGGGGTTCTCGACCTGAGCCTGCTCTTGCTCTTCCGGCCGTTGAACCAGGCGGCGACGACCCCCCTGCGCTTCGATTTTGGGGGCGGGACCTGTACCGCGCCGATGGCGACGACGGTTTGCGACGTGAACCCGACTCTGCCTCTGCAGACCACGACCTACCTGAACGGGCCGGCCTCGGGCCAAACCGCGTGTCTCGGCGCCCTGGCAGGGACGACGTCGAACTACTCCCCTTCGGTCACCGAGGCGACCGCTCCCTGTTTCTCGTCAGACACGGTGTCCTTGAAGCTCTCGCTCGGTGGGATCGATGTGCCACTCGAGGACGCACAGGTCTCCGGCACGTACATGGGCCAGCCTGCGACCTCGATCACCAATGGCCTGTTGAGAGGCTTCATCTCAGAGGCCTCCGCCGACGCGACTATTCTCCCCTCGAACGTTCCGATTGTCGGTGGTCAGCCCTTGAGCATGTTGCTCGCCGGTGGAGCGACGAGCTGTGCCACTGGCGATGACCGAGATGTCGGCTCTGATGGGACGACCGTAGGTTGGTGGTTCTACCTCAACTTCGACGCCGTAGAAGTTCAGTACGTCGGGCCGTAGCGACAACCGTTCGAAATTTGCACGCAAAGCTTGTCGTCATATAGGTCGATTTGTCGCCTCGCCAAAGCTTGGGTGGTAGACTCGGTCCTATTTACGCCCACAGGACGGACCCAAGGACGATCAAGTGAGTGTCGACAAGAAGCGAGAGTATGACATCGGCGATATGATCGCTGGGCGATACGTGGTCTTCACCGTCGGTGGTGCCGGTCCGAACGGAGCGACCTACGAGTCCCGGGACATGACGACGCAAAAGTGGGTCTCGATCCGCGTCCTTCATGACCCCGACCCAGGAACCCAGGCCATCGCGAGCTTCATTGCGGACACCAAGGAGCTGCGTCAGCTCGAGAGCCCGGCAATCATCCCAATCGTCGAAGCTGGTGTCATCGATAGAGGCATTCGCTACCTGGTCTATGAGCAGCCCGAAGGGGAGCTTCTCGCTGACGTGCTCAAAGAGGGGCCACTCACTCTGGCTGAGACGACTCGGCTCATGACACGGGTTGCCGAAGGGCTCTGGGAGGCCCATCGCAAACAGCTGCACCATGGCGGGCTCACGCCACACAATCTCATCTTGGCGTCTCAAGGGCTCCACCGCACAGCCAAGCTCTGGGAGTTTGGCGTCAGCCGACATTGCTACGATTCCCGAACCCACACCTTGAACTTCGTGAACGAATTCAAGGACGATCCCCCCATGCCGCCGTCGCGTTACCTCGCGCCAGAGGTCCTCAAGGGGCAGCCGACGAGCCCACAGAGCGACATCTACCAATGGGCTCTGGTGTTCGTCGAATGCCTGCTGGGTGAGCCCGCCTTGTACGGCGGCTCACTCGACGAGATTCGGGATTCCCAGGAATCGTTCAACCTCGTCAAGGTCGTCCCAAGCCTAGTGGGCAAGGACATCTGCGGCGTTCTCCTGAACGCCCTCGCCACAAATCCGGCCAATCGGATTGCCAACGCCAAAGCGCTGCTCGCCGCTTTGGAGAACAAGGGCGAAGAGTTCTCGAACGCAGAGAGGCCCACCCCAGCGTTCACCCGCGAGACCACGCGGCCGGCGATCGCCGCCGAGATGGTCAGGCCACTCGCCGAGTTCACGTCGGCCGAGGGCGCCAAATCGTTCGGAGATTCAGAAACAGAGTCGGCCGAGGGCGCCAAATCGTTCGGAGATTCAGAAACAGAGTGGCTCGACGCCCTCGGTTCCGAGATGGACGACGACGAACTGCTCCCTCCGCCTGCGGCAGCACTCCTGGATTTTGCGGGTGGCAAGGACGACCCCTGGACGAGCCCAGGAGACGATGAGGTGGATCCACACCTTGACCTGGACGCGATCGATAAGGCTCCGCCAAAGCCCTCGACGATCGAGATCACTCCTGAGGAGCTCGAGAAACTGGCTGAGGTCAAGGTTCCCAAGAGGCCCCCGCCGAGTCCCAGCAAATCGAAGCTCCAAGAGCCCGACGCCCTCATGGCGAAACCTGCGACGCTCGAGCTCTCGGCGGACGATCTCGACAAGCTCGTCGACATCGCCATCCCGAAGAAGCCCCCCCCCCCGCCGAGCTCCATCTCGGGCATTGTCACCGTGGTGGAACCTGTGGTCTCGGCCCAGGTTGCCCTCGAGGGTGTCGACGTCATCGTTGACGACGAGCAGGGCGAGGAGGTGACCCGTGCCGGTGAGGTTGTGGAGCAAGAGGGGCCCGCCCGAGACGAAGAGGCTGTGAAGCGAGCGGTTCCAGCCCAAGACGGCGAGAAGCGAGCGGTTCCAGCCCAAGACGGCGAGCCAGCGGAGCCAAACCGAGCCGAAGAGGTTGTGGAGCAAGAGGAGCCCGCCCAACCTGCCAAGCCGGCGAGCGTTGCCAAAGACAAGTCGTCCACTCCCACGCCGCTGGCGGCAGAGGGCGTCCGGACGTCCAAGCCATCGAGTCCGAGCGCCCCGGCGGCCGTGCCTGAGAAGAGCCCACCGGTCTCGTCGACCAAGGCGACCGTTAAGGCGAAGTTCGAATCTGCCGAGTTCCTCAGGTCCCCGACCCCACCAGCGCCGGTTGCCGCACAGAGCAAGCAGATCGACCTCGATGCGCTTCCCAGCTCAGCCGCGGAGCGCTCCGACGACGATGATGACTCCGGTTCCGAGTTCAAACCTCCACCCCGCAACTACGCCATTTGGGGCATCGTCGCCGTGATCGTGCTGATCCTCGCGGTCGTGGTTTTCATCACGGTCACAAAGAAGGACGACAAGACCGAGAAACCTCCAGCCACTCAGGCGGCAACGTCCTCGTCGACAAAACATGACGTTGCCGAGGAGCTCGACATCAAGGAAGAGCAGGCGCTCGTGGGGGACGTGCAGGAAGAGGTCGCGGTTGCCGCAGCGCCAGATGGTGGGAGCGCCCAAGAGGAAGACGTCGCAGACACCACGACCACGGTTGCCATGGCCGACACCAATCCGACACAGCCAGAGGAAGACGTGTCCAAGCCGGTGGCCGACGCGGGGCTGACCCCACCGTCAACGACCGGACCCTGCGCTGGAGCCAGCGCGGAGGCGTGTATTGCGAAGGCTCGGAAGGCCTCCTCTGGGGTTTGGAGCGGCCGGGATGAGGCCAAGGCGACGTTGATGTTTGCCGCGGCCTGCGAGGCGGGCCTGCAGGACGCTTGCGCCGAAGTGGGGATGCGTCTCAGCAGTGGCAGAGGACAAGCAACCGCGAGCCCAGAGCGGGCCTACCCGTTGGTGTCTGCTGCGTGCGGAGCCGGCTCGCAGCTGGGTTGTCTCTATCAAGCGCAACTGCTGTACGCTGGCATCGGCGTCGCGCGCTCTCTGAAGGACGGTGCCAAGCTCTTCGCGACGACCTGCGACGCTGGGAGTAGCCGAGCGTGCGTGTGGCTGGGCATCGCCACCGATCGCGGCAAAGGGGTCAAGCGAGATCTCAAGAAGTCTGCACAGCTGCAGCAAACCGCCTGTGACGCAGGCGATGGCATGGGGTGTGGACAGCTCGGCGAGAAACATCGCAAAGGCCGCGGCGTCCCGAAGGACGCCGAGAAGCGGCTAGAGCTCCTGCAGCTCGGTTGCGACAAGCGCGACGGCGAGAGCTGCTATGAGCTTGCGGAGCAGTTCCGGAGTGACGGAAATACCGAGAAATCAGGCGAGTTCTGGGAGCGAGGGTGCGACGGCGACTTCGCAGAGGCTTGCACGAAGCTCTGCTACCTTCACCAATCCAGTGGCTTGCCTGGGACGAATCGAGAGACCGCCCTACCCATCTGTGAAGCGGCCTGTGAGCTGGGCGACGCCAAGGGCTGCTATCGAGCTGCCGTGTTTCTTAACGCGGGGGTCGGCGAAGGATCCGGGAAGGCCCACGAGTACTTGGTTAGGGCGTGTAATGGAGGCGAGGCCAAGGCCTGCGCCAAGGTTCACTGAGCACCAGACCACTCACCCGGCAGGGGCCCTCTCATTTTGAGGTGACCCCCTCGCCGACCGCGCAGGCAGTGCCCAAGAACCGCTCGAGTAGCACGCTCGCTTGGTTTTGCCCCACGATGTAGCGCTCGCGAACGCTCCGCGTGGCTTCGGCTGAGACGAAGCGACCTCGCTGCGCGCTGCCCAATCTGTGAGGTAAGGTCTCGTGTCCCTATTCGAAGTAGTGTTCTTCTGTGTTGCGGTGGAGCTCGCGGTGATTTGGGTGCTGCGTGAGCGGACCCATCTCTTGCGTCGCACCAAGCTCGAGCGTCTGCTCTATGTCTGCGGACTCGGCACGCTTCTTACGCAGCCCCTCGCGCTGATGTTGACGAAGGACCTCACGCCAGCCGCGGGCTACTGGGCCGCTTCGTTCGCCGGACTCGGCCTCGTGCTCGCGATCGAACTGCCGCTGTACCGCTTCCTCGGCCGGCTGGGTTGGCGCAAGGCGACGATCTTCGCCGGATGTGCGAACGCAGCGTCGTTTCTCGTTGTCCTGGCGCTGCACTACTTCGAGCGCCGCTGAGGCGACGGCACTTAGGGCGCTCGACGCGAGCAAGTGTCCCTGCGCTCGCGATCTGCGGGCTTGGGGATCGCCAAAGCATAGAGTACAACGGCCAGACGGCCCCGGCATTCTATGCGTGGTTGCCCCCTCATGAAGAGGTGGAGCAAAGACTTACGGTCGCCAACCTCGAGCAGGTGACAAGATGAGCAGCAGAACGATCTTGGTGACGGATGACGAAGCCAACATCCGCAAGGTCCTGACGGCAATGTTGAAACGTCAGAACTACCGGGTGGTGCAAGCGGTCGACGGAGCGGACGCGATGGCGCAGCTCAAGCTGCACGAGATCGCAGCGGTGATTACCGACCTGGCGATGCCCCACGTCGACGGCATGGCGCTGCTGCGCCACATCGTCAGTCATTATCCGGATATCCCCGTGATCATGCTGACCGCGCATGGGACTGTGGATGGAGCCGTAGAAGCGCTCAAGATCGGCGCGTTCGACTTCCTGACTAAGCCGTTCGAAGCCCAGAACATGAAAGAGACGGTGGAGAAGGCGGTCATGCAGTTCGACGCCAATCAGCGCGACGTCTCGCCAGAAGAGGGGCCCCAGAAGGAAGGGCGTTTCGGCATTGTCGGGGCGTCGGCTGCCATCCAGTCGATCTTCAAGATCGTCGAACGGATCGCGGATACGCCTTCGACCGTCTTGATTTCTGGAGAATCTGGAACAGGCAAAGAGCTCATCGCCAAGGCACTGCACGAAAACTCTTCGCGGGTGGGCAAGCCCTTCATCAAGATCAACTGCGCCGCGATCCCCGAGAACCTAGTCGAGAGCGAGCTGTTCGGCCATGAGAAGGGGGCCTTCACTGGTGCGGTTACGTCCAAGCCAGGACGATTGGAGTTGGCCAACGGCGGGACCCTTTTCCTCGACGAGATCGGCGAGATCCCACTGGAGATGCAGGTCAAACTGCTGCGCGCGCTGCAGGAGTCGGAGTTCGAGCGCGTCGGCGGGCTGAGCACCATTCAGGTCGACGTCCGGCTCATCGCTGCAACAAACCGCGACCTTCAAAAGGAGATCGAAGCCGGTCGCTTCAGAGAGGACCTTTACTACCGTCTCAACGTGGTCCCCATCATGCTGCCCGCGCTGCGAGACCGAGCCGAGGATCTGGGCGCCTTGACTGCCCATTTCGTGGCGAAGAACAACCGCCGCCTCAATCGCAGCGTGAAGAGCGTCTCAGAGGGGGCCTTGCGGGCTCTCAAGCGCTACCCTTGGCCAGGTAACATCCGCGAGCTCGAGAACCTCGTCGAGCGCACGATGCTGTTCATGGACGGAGATATTCTCGAGGAAGACGATCTGCCCGACGAGATCCTCGAATGGAGCCAGCACAGCGGCTCGTTACCAGTGGCGCCGATCCATCTTCCGGCACCGGAGAGCGTCGGCGGGCTCAAAGAGGCCGTGAAGGAGACGACCCTCATCCTGGAGAAACAGTACATCTCTCGCGCGCTCGAGGAGACGGGCGGGAACGTGACGCAGGCAGCCAAACGGCTTCAAATCAGTCGCAAGAGCCTGCAGAACAAGATGAAGGAGTTCGGCCTGCGAGACGACGGATAGGGTCGACTCAGGCTGGGTGAAGGCACCGTCCGGCGAACGGTCGGCAAAAGGCGAGCCGACCCACCGAAGCTCAGCTGGGTGTTTCTTCACCCATCGAAGCCCCCCTGCCTCACCACCATAAGCTCAGGTGTCATGACTGTATCAACCGAGATCCCGTAGCACAAGCAGAAAGTTGGACTTTATTCCCCAACGAAGACAGGGCTTGTCTGGGGGAGCCGTTGCACATAAACTCCACCGCGGCTGATGGATTCGCCACAGAGCCACAAGTGGAGTCAATCCCGTGGTTGGCCAGCGGTTCGCCAGCGAAGGACCTCGGGCAACCCTAGGTGACCAGTGCTTCGCTCAGGGGCTCATCGCACGGACTGGATGTGTCTAGTGGGCCTTGGCGAATTCGAAGAAGCCTTACGGCTGTGTCGTTCGTCGACCGAGTTCGAAGCAGAGGTGTAGACCATGAGAACCTTCAAGACCCCCGCACTCCAGCTCAGTTTTCTGCTGCCGGTCTGCCTTCTCTCGCTGAGCATTTCGGCCTGCGACGTCGAGCCGGGTGTGTCCACAACCGACACGCAGTCGGACTTCACCGTCCCCGACACCTCAGACGGCGAGGCCACGGACACCGTCGAAGAGGTCGTCGATGAGTGCGGCGGCTGCGGGGGTGTCACAGCCTGCGTCGCTGGTGTTTGTGTCTACGATCCCGCCGTGGTCGATGTGTGTGTGCCGGCTTGTCGGGGAGACATCGAGAAGTGCGTCGCGGGGGAGTGCGTACGCCTCGCCTCACGCCCGTGCTATCTCGACAGCCATTGCACGACCGTAGGCGAGACCTGCATTGGAGCCGATCCTAAGACGGCGACGCCAGGAGCCTGCACCTACACCCCTGCGCCGACCTCGGTTTGCCCAGGCGGCGACGGCTGCGCGTCCGCCACCACTGCGCTCATGGCCGGTGCCGCCAAACGCGCCATCACCACCGCTTGTGGGGATTGTGGGGTTGGCTTCGAGCTGCCGAACACCGATTACCTGACCGACTCCATCTGGATAGGCAGCCTATGGGATCCAGCCACCTACCTCGACTGTGGTCGCGATCAGCTCTGTCCTGGCGACGCCAACTACCCAGGGCCCGACAGCGGTGAGGATGACGGACAGTTCCAGGGTTACTGGATCGCAGGCTTTGACCACAGCCGCCCCGCCCTCGGCGTCCGTGACGAGTTGTGGGCGAGAGCCGTCGCGTTGCGCAAGGGAGACACCACCCTCGTCATCATCGGCGAAGATCTGGTCGGCCAGCACTATCACGACGCCAAGGTCGCCATGGACCGCATCACCGCTGAGCTAGACGTCGACTTGGTGATCACCTCCGCGACCCACACCCACGAAGGAGCCGACGTCGTCGGCCAATGGGGCCCAGGCGACATCGACGGCGATCTGCCCGCGGCGACTGGCCGCGATCCAGAGCACCTCGCCTTCATCCAAGAGCAGCTCTTCGAAGTCGCAGCCGAAGCAGTGGCAAACCTCAAAGAGGCGAAGGTCTCCGTCGGCCAAACGCGAACTGGGATCGAGGGCCTAGTCCATGACAGCCGCGATCCCGTCATCATCAACGACGAGATGGTCGTCGTGCACCTCACCTCGGTTGCCGACGACAGCACGATCGCGACGTTGGTGAATTGGCACTCGCACCCCGAGAGCTTGTGGAGCGAGAACCAGTACGTGAGCAGTGACTTCCCGCACTTCGTCCGCGAAGGCCTCGAACAGGGCTTGGCAGAAGCGACCGACAACACTTTGGCTCCGGCGGTGACCTACCCCGCACGGACGGGACTGGGCGGCGTCGCGATCTACTTTTCGGGCACGGTCGGTGGTCTCCTCGGGCCAGGAAACCTCGTTGCACACGATCGGGACGGCACGGACTATTCGGTTCGCGGCGATTATGCTCGTACGCGCGCCATGGGAGAGGTCCTGGCGGAGCATGCGTTTCAAGCCCTCGATAGCGCAGAGGTGCTGACCGACCCAGCGTTGACCTTTGCGTCGACCGAGTTCCTCGGTCGCACGGACAACGTGCAGTTCCACACCGCGATGTTCGGCCTGCAGCTCTTCGGTCGGCCCATCTACAACTTCGATGGGGCTCAATCCGTCGACCAAAACAACGTCCCCTACGTCTTGAGTCGAATGAGCATCGTCACGTTGGGCGACATCACCTTCTACACGCTGCCCGGCGAGGGGTTCAGCGAGACTGTTGTAGGTGGGTATGATGGGAGCTACTCGTTTGGCAACGCCATCGTCGAGAACCCCGAAGCTCCCTTTGCCCCCGACCTCAGCCTGGCTCCGCCGGGACCATTCATGAACGAACGCGTGCCCGGGCGCTACGCTTTCGTTCTGGGTCTTGGCCACGACGAGCTCGGCTACCTCGTGCCCAGCTACAACTACGTGCTGGACAGCGTCGCCCCCTACATCAACGAGGCCCCGGGCGACCACTACGAAGAGACGAACGGCATCGGTCCCACCATCGAGCCACAGGTCAACGCCCTCCTCGACGCGCTGATCGCCGCTCTGCCCTAATCGACACTCGTCGTCGGAACGAAAAACGCCCGGCCGCGTGAGCGGTCGGGCGTTTTTCCGTTTCTTGCGTGGGCTAGGCGATCAGGTGGCCGGGAGCGGCGATGTTGTCGCCACCGAGGACGGGACCCACAGGGACATAGGGGGGCGCAAACGTCGGGATGGGACCTTTGCCCATCACCAGCATGACCTGCTGGGCGGCCAGCCAAATCGTGAAAGCCAACGATGCGACCGTCGCGATCGACTCGAAGAGCGCCTCGTGCTGTTTGTCCTTGTCTTCCTTCTTCATGGATTGAGGCAAGGCATCGATCATGGCCGCCTTCATGTCATTGGGCATGATGATGGAGGTCATTTTCGAAGAGACACAGGTGATCAGAGGCATCGGGACGTTGGGCATCGGCGGGCCCTGCGGTCCTGGGAAGGCAGCAAAGGCAGGATACCAGGGAAGGCCAGGCACCATCACCTGGCCCTGCCAATCGGCGAAACATTTGCTCACGCCTTTGGCGACGGCATCCCGATATTTGGCGTAGTTTCCCGACAAGGCAGCCACGGAAGGGGCGTTTTTGATGTTGCTCTCCAGCTTCGGACCGTCGAGACAACCGGGACTCCCGATGGCGCAGACGGCCATGACCTTCAAGTCCTTGAACTTGGCCTGAAGCCGCCACATGTCCACGGCAAACGAGATGGCGTCGCAGCACTTGTCGTGGAGGTCTTTGAACTCTTTGCCAATCGTGTCGCATGAGTCCTGGTGGTGTTTCAACCCAGGGTGTTGCGGCGTAAAGAAGGGCATGAAAGTCGGGGTGAATCCCCAGTCGTTTTGCGTGCCCTTGATGTATTGCGGCTTGTCTTGCGGGTCCTTGAAGTCGGCTTTCGACGGAAGCTTGAGCATTTTGGACATGAAGACTGCCCACCCGAGGGGCTTGATCATGGTTAGGGACGGCATCTCGACACTCCTTCAGCGCCTGGGTTCATTCGCAGGCAACCTCACTTCGAGTGAAGTATAGGACCGACGCACTGGGACTCGCAAGCGCGGTGCAGGACATCCGCCTCCCGGTAGCAATCGGCATGCCCAGCTCAGAGACAACGCCAAGGGCAGTACGAACTTGGTCCTCTCGACATCGCCGAGCAAACCTCCAGCCTCACAATGCGCTCTCGAAAGGACAGCACGCTCCTGCCGGCGTCGGCACGTACCCTCCCGAATTCGGCCTGCTGCCAACGGATTTCAGGTTGAGCGACCCCAGCGGTGTGCGCTTCAGACACAGGAACGAGAACTCTCACCGGATGCCTTGCGGCGGCGAACACACCCAGTCCCCATTGTCGCACCATGGAGGAGGTTTGCATACATGTGAGTTTCTTTGAAATAACAAATACTTGACGTTCTCCTGCTGAACTCCAACAATAGGAGACCTATGCACGACGAAGGGAGGTCTTCAGAAAACTGAAGACCTCCGTCGCCGAATCACCATTCCATGTCGTCAAGGGGATGACATGAAAAGTCGCCTGGCCCTATCACACCTCGTTCTCTGGCTCGCTTGCTCAGTCTGGCTCTTTGCTGGCTGCAACGACGCACCTGATAACGGGTCCAAGACCCAAGTCGCCGAGCAATCCCTCGAGCGCCATCACCGCACTGACACCGCCCACGCGGCTCGGACCCTCGTGGGGCGTCACGACCAAAATGAGACACCGTTCCATCGCGACGGTGCCCAGGTCGAGCCCCCTCGGGTCAACCTTGGGGACTCCGACAACGTGGCCCGCCGCCACAGCGGCGACGACGACCAAGCCGACGACCATCACGACGGTGACGATGGCGACGACCATCACGACGGTGATGACGACGACGACGGCGACGACGGTGACGACGGTGACGACGGTGACGATGGCGACGACGACGGCGACGAAAGCGACGACGACGGCCCGTTTGACGATTGCATGGAGCACCCCGAATCGGCGGCTTGCAATTCCACTTGGACGATTATCTACCAGATCGCCAGCGGCCACCCGCTCAACGACGTCTGGGGCCTCAGCGAGGGCGATGTCGGCGTGGTGGGTTGGCAGTCGCCTCTGCGCCCCTACGAAGCCGTCATCCTCAACTACGACGCTTTCAACTGGAGCGTCGAGAGCGGCGGGCCCGCGGCTACCCTCGAAGCGATCACGGGCAATGGCCTAGAGCTCCTCGTGGTTGGCTCCAATGGAGCGGTCGCACGCCGCACTACTGCGGGCGTCTGGGAGGTCATGTCGACGCCCACCCTCGAGACCCTGCGCGACATCTGGGCCGCACCAGGCACCGGGTCGGTCGCGGTCGGCGACAACGGAACCATCCTCGAGCTCATGGGGTCGATTTGGTCTCCAGTGACCAGCCCGACGAACGCCAACCTCAACGGCATTTGGGGGACTGGTGGCACGACCATTTGGGGCACTGGCGGCACGACCATCGCCGTCGGCGAGAATGGCACGATTCTCATGGGAGTGGGTGGTGTGTTCACCGCCATCCCGAGCCCGACCAACACCACCCTCAACGGAATTTGGGGCACCGGCGGCACGACCATCTGGGGCACCGGCGGCACCACCATCACCGTCGGCGACAACGGCACCGTGCTCAACTTGGTCAACGGCACCTTCGAGACCGTTCCCACCCTGAGCAACGTCAATCTGCAGGCGATTTGGGGTACTGGCGGCACGACCATCGCCGTCGGTGAGGCCGGGACGATCCTGATGAACAACGGCGGAGGCTGGACCATCTCGCAGCAGTCGCTCACCACCGAGACCCTCATGGGTGTCTGGGGAACCAGTCCCACCAACATCTTCGTGGTCGGCGACCAAGGAACCATCCTCCACTACGGTCCAGTGGTTCCCTAGTCGACCCACACGACAACACCGACCGCCCGCCTGGCCTAAGCCAGGCGGGCGGTCTGCTTTTGGCGCTTCGCGTGCACTGCGCCTCACGCCCGCCGAATTACTCTGTAGGCCGTTGCCGCTGCTCGATGAGCTCGAACAGTGCCGCGACTTCCTTCAAGCGCTCTACCGTGCCGATGGCTCGAAACTGTTGCTCAGAGATCGACAGCGCCTGCTTCGCCCGCTCGAACCAGCCCCTCTCCAGCGCCTGCTTTGTCGCCAACAGGGCTGGGAACGCGATGTCTGGGTCGACCATCTTGGACTCCAAGAGCAGCTTGGAGCCCAACACAAAGTACTTGTCGTACCGAGCGGCATCCCCGCGGTTGGCGCAGCACGGAAGCAGCATGAGGTAGACCATTCCAAGGAGGGCTTTGGAGCGCTGTCGCTCGAGCTCGATGCGAACCCGGTCGAGCAACACGTTCGCTTCTTCGAACTCCCCGCGCTCCAGCAACACCAGGGCGAGGTTGGCCTCACAGATGCTCACATAGAGTCCGCCTAGCGTCTCGTGGATCGCCAAGGCTTCCCGGTAGCCGCGCTCCGCCTGGGTCAATTCCCCCCGAAAACGCTTGACCTCCGCCAGTCCGTTGATGCAGTTCGCGACGCCCGTTCGGTTTCCGACCCTTTCGTACGCAAGGCGCCCTTGTTCGACCAAGTACTCGGCCTCGTCGAGCTCACCCATCATTCGGGCGATGCCGCCCAGCTGGTGATAGGAGTCCGCGATGAGGAGCGCGTAGCCCATCTTCTCGCTGGAGCTGCGCGCCTTCTCGAGGAGGCTTCGCGCTTCGGCGATCTCCCCCTTCGAGAGCGCGATGACCCCCAAGCCCCAGTAACAATCGACCTGACACTTGTTCTCGCCAGAGCCCTCGAAGTCCTCCAAGGCCTTGCGGTAGTAGTCGGTCGCCTTGGCCAACTCGCCGCTCTCTTTGGCGAGGTGTCCTAAGGACACCAGGGCCTCGCCGAGGGTCTGTGCGTCGCCGCAGGCGCGGGCGATGGCCGCGGCTTCCTCGGTGAGCTCAACGGCGCGGTCGAGCTCGCCGACGAGTCGATGGGCGACGCCCTCGACGATCAGGCCAGCGCTCCAGACGAGGTGCTGCCGAGGCACCCTCAGGCCGCCCAAGGCCTCGCGACGAATGGCGAGCAGCTCGAGCGCCTGCTTGTACTCACTGTGGGCGTTGCGCTCAGCGGCGCCTGTCAACAGCGGCTTGAGCGACGTACGCAGCTCGCCGGCCTCGATGAGGTGCCGACCGATGCGCTCTTCCCTCCCAGGTTGTCCTTCGGCGTGGAGGCTCGAGACCATCTTCGCGCAGTCGCGGTTCAGGCGACGCCAGCGGTCGTTCTCAACGGACAGCCGCTGCACACTCTCCCGGAGCATCCCGTGCTTGAACGCCCAGCCGTCGGGCGTCGGGACGCCCATACCCGTGGCGATCAGCTTGTGGACGAGGTCGTCGGGCCTCGTCGCGCCCGCGTGCTCACAAGTCAGCAACCACTCGTCAGTATGCACCTCACGGCCCAAGGCGGCGGCGATTTCCAAGGCCATGCGCCCACCTCCGCCGACGTCTTCGATGAGCTGCTCGATGCGCTTGGACCACAGGTCATGGATGTCGTCGGGGATGTGGAGTTTGGTGCCTTCTCGAAGCTTGAAACCGTTGGCGCCGACCTCCAACACGCCACGCTGGACCCAGTCGCCGACGAGCTGCACCGCGAAGAGTGGGTTGCCGGCGGTGCGCTCGCGCACCTGATTGGCCACGTCGCCTTCGAGCATGAGCAACTCGTGGATGAGGGCCTGGTGGTCCTCGGAGCTCATCGGACCGACATCGATGACGGCGACGTCGTCTCTCTCGAGCAGCTCCTGCACCAAGGCCTGCTCTAGGGGCCGATGTTGCAGCGCGTTGTCGCGCACGGTCGCCAACACCAGCACCGGCGACTCGATGCGCGTCTGGGCGTCGAGGAGGTGTTTGGCGAAAGCCAGAGAGTCGAGGCCCCACTGCACGTCGTCGAGGAGCACAAGGACGGGACGCTCTTTGGCCAGCAGCTCCAAGAAGCGCCGCGCCACGGTGTGTCGCTCCTCGGGCGACGCAAAGCGCACGACCCGCGCTCCAGCCGCGATGTCGTCCGGAGTCGCTGGCACCAAGAGCTCGGTCAGCGCGTCGTAGTCGTATTCTTCGGTGATGCCATAGTTGCGAAGGGTATGGGCGACGCGGACGCGGGTCTCGACACGGTTCAGCCCCAACGTGCGAATGGCGACGGAGATCATGCGCGGGACGCCCTCACCGCGACCCGCGACCGCAGCGCTGTGGGACGCCCGCAGCGTGCTGGCCGCGCCGAGCTCGTGGGCGCGGTCGGCCATCCACTCGGCGACTCTGCTCTTTCCTGTGCCGGGCTCGCCGCGCAAGAGGACAGCTCTCGCGCGGCCTGAGGCGTAGACTGCTTTGAGCTCGGTCCAGATGCGCTCGCGCTCTTGCTCGCGGCCGACCAAGGGGATGCTGCGCAGCCCGTAGAGCCCCAGGCCAACGCCGATCATCTGCGGCGGCGACTTGGGCGTCTCGCTGCGCTTCCACGTCGTCGGCAGGGGAGGGCCTTTGAAGCGCAGGCCAGTAGGAAGCGAAATCGTCTTGGACGCGGGCTCGCCCAGCCTCTGAAGCTCGAACGCCGCGTCGGCCGCCCACCGGAAACGATCCTTGGGCGCCTTGGCCAACAAGCGTTGCAACCAGCCTTCGAACCCGGCCGGCACTGCCAGCCGCGGCTCGAGCTTGGGTGGGTCCGCGGTAAACTGCTTGAGCACGACCTGCATGGGGTTCGAATCGTCGAAGGGCAGGTTCCCCGTCGCCATGGCGAACGCCACGCAACCGAGGCTGTAGAGGTCGGTCCAGGGCCCGTGGTCTCGCCACTGCCCGTCGCAGAGCTCTGGCGGCATGAAGGCCGGTGTGCCCGTCATCTTCTCCGAGTGCATGCGCTCACCGGCAGCCGCTAGGCCGAAGTCCGACAGCTTGAGCCCTGGGCGCTGGTCGTTCTTGCCGCACATGAGAATATTCGCGGGCTTGACGTCGCGGTGGATCACGCCACGGGCGTGGGCGTGGCCCAACGCGTCGAGGATCTCCAAAAGGAGCGCCCGTAAATCCGCCCACTGGCGCGGCGCGTAGAGATCCTCCAGCGTGCCCTCGCTGGCCATCTCCATGACCAGGTAGGGATTCCCCGCCTTCAACACACCACCAGACTGCTCGCTGGCCGACTCGGGGATCGTCCCGTAGTCCATCACCATCACGATGCCGGGATGGTGGAGCCGCGCGACGGCTTGGACCTCGGCCTCGAAGGCTTCGACGAAGAGTGGGTTGTTGGCGTAGTCGGCGCCGATGACCTTGATGGCCACCGGCATCATCTGTTCGACGTGGTGGCCAAACCAGACGATCCCCATGCCGCCGCGACCGATGGGCTCGAAGAGCTCGAATTGACCAATCTGAATTGGCGGCAGCGGTTCACTCAACAAGGGGACAGGCCTTTCGCCCTAACGCGAGTCGACGCGACTCCGCCGTGGGCTTACTTTCTATAGTCACGTGCAGCCTCGCGCGAGAGGGGAATTCTCCGAGCTGCACACACCTTCGCAGCCTAGAACAGCACAGAAGAGAGATCCAAGAACCGAGTTTCACCCTTGGAACGACGCAGTGAGGAGCTAGGAGGTTGGACTCTTTGGGTCTGGCGGGAGCGCCGAAGCAGGAACACAAAGCGAATCGAGAATTCTTCGCGCGTGGGCGGCCGCGACCAGGCCCGAGGTCGGCGCGCTCAGCGCTCGCAGCGCGCTCTCGAGGTCATCGCCGTCGAGGCCGCAGAGGACCGCGAGGTCGTCGACTTTGACGCTCTGCCCATCGGCGAGGTCGAGGCGGGTCTCAGCGAGCCTCCAGGCCAGCGCCCACGGGCGGTCGGCCATCTTGTTCCATGCGGGGATGGCCAGCACGCCGCTGCCCAGGCCCGCGAACATCAAGGTGAGCAAGTCCTCAATGAAGGAACGCACGATGAAGCCTGGGACGTCTTCTCCTCTGGCGCACCGAAACAGCGCGAGCATGCCCATCTCGAAGGGGCTGGCGCCGTCGTCGGCCGCTTGGGTGCGTTGGGTCGGGATGTTGAACCAGCCCTGTTCCTTCTCCCAGCGCGCCGCAGCCACGAGGGCGAGCCGCCTGGCTTCGGCGCGGGCGGCTGCGTCGTCGAGGGTGTCTAGTCTGCGAACGCTCAAACCTTCTCTCCCATTGCTCTTGCAGGTCGCTAGTCCGGCACCGCGGAGATTACCCATCCTGTGGGTCATGGAGACCGACGCAGCGCCCTGTGCACCCATTCCCAATACGGCTCGTAGGCGAGCCCACCATCGATGTCCCAACCCTCGAACCAGAGACCGCTGCGCCAGGCCACGACGATGGTCGAGCCGGGGTTCGGTCGGTCGTTCCACATGGACGAGAGGGCCTCGACGGAGTGCAGCACGCTGGCGAACTGTCGGTTCGGCGGGCTGGTGGACTCGGCCTCGAAGCGGCTGCGCAGCACCTCGAGCGAGACCTCACCGCTGGGCACTGGCGGCAGCGTCTCTGCGATACGGTCCAGCAGAGAGAGGTCGTCGTCGATCGCTTCGCCCTCGCGACCCCACCACCGGCTGAAGAGGGCCAAGGTCAAATCCGGGTCGTCGAGCAGCGGCAAAGGCACCAGCATGATGGCGAGGTCGTTCTGGTATTCGGCGCGCAGGTTGCGCAACGCCTTCAGGGTCGGTCTCCAGGAGGCGTCCCGCAGGCTCAATTTCCAGAAGATCTTGACCTTGGCGTCGATGGGACCGAGCCGTGGCAGAGAGCGCCAGTTGGCGATGAGGAAGCGGCGCGCCTCGGGCTCGGGCAGGCTCCAGGGCTTCGACATGCCGTCGTAGACGCGGACCAGTTCGTCTTTCGAGAGTCCCGCGTCTTCCAAGAGCTGCACGAGTTCGAGCTCCTCGCTCATTCCGAGGGCGAAAGTGGCGTCGTCGCCTCGAATCAGGCGGCCGTTGGCCAGCAGGACGTCTTTGCTGTCGCCGAGCAACTTTCCCTCTTGGCTTTGGGTCACGATACGGCTGCGAAAGAGCTCGGCCGCGGCGGTCCTCGAGGCCTTGGGCCAGGGCTTGCGGTGCAGGGTCTCCAGGACGTTCCAGAACTGGCCCGCGGCATGCTCCGAGAGCAAGGCGACAGCGAGGTCGAAGCCGATTTGGTCGACCAGCGCCGGGGCCAACTTCACCTGCAGATGAACGAGCTCC
This sequence comes from Deltaproteobacteria bacterium CG_4_9_14_3_um_filter_63_12, assembly GCA_002789955.1. GTDB lineage: Bacteria > Myxococcota_A > Bradymonadia > UBA4248 > UM-FILTER-63-12 > UM-FILTER-63-12. The sequence goes on from PFUG01000309.1 coordinate 22,348, forward strand.
GGGTTCTTTTGGTAGAACGCCTTCATGGACTCGAGGAGCGTGACCCCTTCGGAGCGCGAGGGGTCGGTGTAGAGCAGCAGGTGCAGGGGGGCGTCGAACGCGCCAAGGCTCGGCAGCCCCTCGGCGCTCGGTCGGATGCGTCTGGCCATGAGGGGCGGGCTGCCGTCGATGCGAGAGGGCAACCCGAGCCAACGCTTGGCTGCAAGCCCTGTCGCCGTTCGCAGCAGTGCGACGTCTTCGGGAGCGACTGCGGCGAGGAGCAAGCGCTGCACCTCATCGAGCTCTGCGTCGATGACGCGCGCCAGGAGCGCGGCCGTCGGCAGCGCGCTCTCACCAGCGGTGAACTCGACTCCGCGGCCATTGAGCACGACCTCGCCGTTGCCCACGACCTCGAGAAAGTGGGCCATGCTCGCGTGGTGTTGCAGGACCTCGGAGCAGTAGTCGCTCTCCATGTCGTCGCGAAACTGCGCGACGTTCATCCCCAAAGTGCCGGCACTGACGACGAGCGCATCGGCGCCGTCGAGGTCAGGGGCGAGCAAGAGCAAGCGCGCAAACTCCCTGAACGCGCCCTGCATTTCAGCGGCCAAGGCGGCGCGTGCTCGTCGCTGCGCGGCCTCGTCGCGACCCGCGACCACCAGGAAAGCGATGCGCAGGTTGTCGCCGTAGCGCACAGAGAGCGGCTCCGAGAGGGTGAGCGCCAGCAGCGAGGTCAGCGCGCGGTCGAGGTCGACGACAAAGACGAGATCGGCCAGCGCCGGGGTGCTGCCGAGTTTGGGAAGCAGCTCCAGAGGCAGCGGCGAGAGAGCGGAGAACGCCGGGATCGCAGGACGCTGGCTCGCTACCCGGGGGGCATCGGCAGCAGGAAGGCGACGGCTGACGTCGTCGAAGAGGCCTTCGACGGCGGCGTCCCCTTCGTCGTTGGAGAGCAGGTGCGAGAGGTAGCCGATGAGCACCATGGCCAGCGCGATGGCCACGATGGAGGTGACGCTTCGACGGCGGCTCTTGCTCTGCGCTTGTGGCGTGCCGATGGGGAGCCCCTGCATCGAGGTCAGGATCCCCTCGTCGCTCCCCAGGGCGTTGCGCATCTCCTCGGCGCTCTGGAAGCGGTCGTCGGGCGAGGGCGAGAGCGCACGCAGGATGACGCGCTCGATCGTCAGGCTCAGCGTCGGGAGAACGGCTCGCAGGTTCAGCGCGCCCTCCTGCGGGAGCTCGCCGGTCAGCAACTCGTAAAGCAAGAGGCCGCAAGAGTAGACGTCGGTCCGCTCGTCGGTGACCGCGCCTTCGTGCTGTTCAGGGGCCCAATGGGTCTCGTCGATGGGCAGGTGGCGCGAGAAACCGAAGGCGTCGACGTAGACCTGCATGCGGTCTTGTTCGTCCTGTTGCAGCCAGACGCACTCGGGGCGCAGCCCGAGGTGGTGCAGGCCGCGGCGATGACAGGCCGAGAGGGCCGAGAGGACCTGCTTGAGGATCTCGGTGGCCTCGGCTTCGGGGAGGGCGCCACGGCTGTCGAGGTAGACCGACGCCGTCGGCCCGTCGACATAGTCCGTGACGATGGTGAGCTCGCCGTGCTCGGTCTCGAAGACGTCCCGCACGCCCAGCACGCTGCCGTGCGCCACGCGGCTCTGGGCGATGGCGCAGCTCTTGATCGCCGAGGACACCTCGGCCTTCGCGCACCACGCCGCGGTGAAGACCCGCGCGGAGCACAAATAGCCCAAGCGCTGGTTGCGCACTAGGTAGCTGTACGAGCCACCCGAGTCGCTCCGCAGCTCCTCGACCAAATGCTCGCTGCCCAACGAGTCGCCAGATTGCAGGGGGTGCCGGCTCTGCACTTGTGAGCAAACAGGGCAATGCCCTTCAAAGCTCTCAACGGTCTCTGCTTTACACTTGGGGCATTCCATGCGGACTCACCCGAGACCTGCTCGTGCGTCGGACTCTCCGGCGGGGCGAAGCGCCCTCCATGGCACCATGAGCGATCCATGCGAGGGGTTCTTGTAGCACAGACCGCGACAAAGCCGAAGTCACCCCGACCGCACTCGGAGCGACGAGAGGCAATCCCGCTTCACCACCCTTTCATGGGCCCCGCCCGACTCACAGCCGTGCGGTCTTGCCCGCGCATGGCTCACAAGAGAGGACGCCCCAACTCTACATCGACCTCGAGGCGGCTAAGCTGCGGCCGACCCCCGTGACCGTCGCGCTCTTCGTCGACGACGTGCAAGACCTCGTCTCGACACCCTGGCCCAGGTCGAGGTCCTCAAGCTCCGCTTCAGGGACGAGTCGCCTTTCCTGGCGGGTCGGATGCGCCTTGGCCAGCGAATCGCTCGTCAAACGAACCGGCTGAGCCCCTGAAGTGCAATAATGGAACTCCCGTTGAGGCGGGAAGCCTCCGGTTGCTGGCCAGACTGCACCAAAGAAAAAAGCAAAAGGGGGCCCGGGGGACAAAGTCCCCCGGCGGGTCAGGGCTTCAGCCCTGCCTCCGCAAAAAAGCACCCAAATGATTTTGTAGGGAAGCTCTTAATTAGTTAGAGTCCGTCTTGAAATTCGAAGTTCGGTCGCATTTTTCACCGACCTCAGCGAAACACGCAATCCATCCCAAAGGACATCGTTTGAGTGCCCGTTCGGAAATGCCCCAGGTGCAAGGAGCCGACGACCGAGCGACGCAGGCGCATGACCGGTACGCCGAGGAGCGAGGGAGGAAGGCGACGCCGATGGGGTATTTCCGGACGGGCACTCGTTAGTCGCGGCGTAAAGACGCCAACATTGTGGCGAGCCGTTTGTCACGTACTCGAGGCCAGCTCATGAAGTCGATCAACATCGTCCTCCTCTCCCTCTTCTGTGTCGCCCTGCTCGGCGGCTGCCAGCCCCAGCAACAGGGCAAAGAGCCCGTCGAGCACGGGGCCCTCGCCAAGAGGACCCAGGCGACAGGAGCTGAGACCCCAGACGCTCAGACTGCGGCCGAGCCGACGAAAACACCGGACGTCGCGACGCCGAACCCCGCCGACTCGCCCATAGAGGCCCAAGCCCCCAAGCTCACCCGCGCGGAGTTCAATCGCTTGGCCGTCCTCCAAAACCTGCCCCTCTACTGGCGAGACGACAGCAACGGCGATGGCGTCGCCGACCCCGATGAGCTCGCCACCTTGCTCTTCTACTCGTCGACCGCCACCTGGACCGCCGACGGCAAGCTCACCGACGCCTACCGCGCCGCGTTTGCCGCCCTCTCCGCGCCACCGGCCGACGAGAGCACGCTCTCCCAAGAGGAGCAGGAGCGCCGCAAGCTCGTGCGCGAAGACCTCAATCAGGGCATCCCGATCCTCGTCTACAACGACCTCACCAAGCTGAGCGACGCCGACCGCAAGTTCGCGGCGCTGATGTTGGAGGCCAGCGAGGAGATCGAGGAGCTCCACGCGGAGCAGCTCGGTTTGAACGACGCCGTCAAGAGGATTCCCGCCAGCGACCCCGCCAGCCGCGCGCTCTTCCAGCGCAACTGGGGCCCTCAGTGCGCTGCGCCGAAGACCGAGAAGAACCCCGCGTGCCTCGCCTTCCTCGGGGCCAAGAAGCCCCCGGTCAATGTCTATCCCGCCGAGCTCCAGTCCGACCCAGAGTTCTGCGCCAAGCTCGAGGCGGACCCTAACGCCAAAGAGCTGCTCTCGCCGTTCACCGCCGTCGTCAGAGACGGGGCCGCCCTCAAGGCCGTGCCCTACCCGCAGGTCTACCCTCAGATGGCCGAGGTCGCTTCGTTGCTCAAGGAGGCCGCCGCCGTCATGAGCGACCCCAGCGAGGCCGCCCTCAAGGCCTACCTCGAGGCCGACGCGCAGGCCTTCCTCGACAACAACTGGCAGCCCGCCGATGAGGCCTGGGCCAAGATGAACGCCGAGAACTCCAAGTGGTACCTGCGCCTGGCGCCGGACGAGACCTACTGGGAGCCCTGCAGCCAGAAGGCCGGCTTCCACATGACCTTGGCCCTCATCAACCGCGACTCCATCCGATGGCAGCAGAAGATCGACCCCATCAAGCAGAAGATGGAGGACACCCTCGCCGCCCTCGCCGGTGCGCCCTACGTGGCCCACCCCGTCGGCTTCCATCTGCCCGACTTCATCGACATCGTGGCCAACGCCGGCGACGACCGCAGCCCGCACGGCGCCACCATCGGACAGAGCTTGCCCAATTGGGGCCCGGTCGCCAACGAGGGCCGTGGGCGCACCGTCGCCATGAGCAACCTCTACACCGACGTCGACAGCCTCAAGACCCGCCGCCGACAGGCCGAAACCCTCTTCGACGCCACCTCGCTCGGCGCCTACACCGACTCCGCCGACCCAGGCCTCCTCGCCACCATCCTGCACGAGGCCGCCCATAACCTCGGACCAGCCCACGAGTACACTGTCGACGGAAAGACCGACAACGAGGTCTTCGGCGGCCAGCTCGCCGCCGTCCTCGAGGAGCTCAAAGCCCAGACCGCCGCGCTCTGGTACACCAAACTCCTCGTCGACGACGGCGTCATCGACCAAAAACTCTCCGACGAGACCGTCAGCGACTCCATCTTCTGGGCCTTCGGCCACGTCTCCCGCGGCATGTATGACACCGACGGCCGCGCTAAGCCCTACGGCCAGCTCGCCGCCATCCAGCTCGGCTTCCTCCTCGACGAGGGCGCGCTGGAGTTCGTCCCCGATGCCATGGCCGCCAACGGCATCGACAAGGGCGCCTTCATCCTCCACCTCGACAAGACCACCGCCGCCTTCGAGAAGCTCATGCAGAGGGTGGCCAAGATCAAAGCCACCGGCGACAAGGCCGACGCCGAGGCCCTCGTCAAAGCCTACGTCGAAAGCGACCGCGTCCCCATGGCCTTCATCGCCGAGCGCCTCACCCGCGACCCCAAAGCCAGCTTCGTCTACGCCGTCGAGCTCTGACCTCTGCCCATTCACAAGGTCGCCCCTGAAGGGGCGACCTCGTGCGTAGGAGCCCTCTATGCGGCCCGCTTCCGCTGCCGACTGGCCCGAACGCTACGTCATTCGCGCCCAGCAACTCCTCACCATGACCGGCTGGGACGGCAAACCCCCGCTGCAAGCCACCCTCGCCGCCATCGAAGGCCGAGACGCAGCGATTACGGGCCTCTGCGAAGACATGGCGCTCACGATCCGCGGCCCGCGCGTCGAGAACGTGGCGCCTTTCGCAACCCGGCCCGACCCTAGTCTCCCCGTCGTCCTGCACACTCCGCTCGCCATGCCGGCCTGGCTCGAGTGCCACACCCACAGCCTCTTCGCGGGGGAGCGCTCGCGCGAGTTCGCCATTCGCAACACCGGCGTCGACTACGCCGAGATTCTGGAGGCCGGCGGCGGCATCCTCTCGACGGTCGCCACCAGCCGCGAGGCCTCGGACGAGGCGCTCTTCGACTCCCTGCTCGCCCGCGTCGAGGACTTCGCCCGGCGAGGCGTGGGC
>PFUG01000591.1 GCA_002789955.1 Deltaproteobacteria bacterium CG_4_9_14_3_um_filter_63_12
ATTTGCACGCCGCCGTCGGCGCCGCCGAGGGTGTCCTTGAGGGAGATGATGAGCTCGAGGTCGCCGTCGGCGTCGAGGTCGGCGAGGGTCGGGGCGGCCATGGAGCCGCGGCCGAAGAGCTCGACCTTCTGCAGCTCGGCGCCGTTGTTGTTGAGGATGATGAGGTGGGCCGGGACCTCGGGTTCGCGGGGCGCTCCCGAGGTGAAGGTGGTGAAGAGGACCTCGGGCACGCCGTCGCCCGAGAGGTCGGCGATGAGGGCCTCGGAGGCGCCGGTGTAGGGGGCGCTGCCGGTGCCGAAGACGTAGGTCCAAAGCGTGCTTCCGTCGGCGGCGTAGGCGTAGAGCTTGCCGTCGTAGGCGGGGTAGACAATCTCGAGCCCGGCCTGCTCGCTCAGATTGCCCACCGAAGGGGACGGGCGAGTGGGGACTATGTTCTGGCCGAGGTTTCCTTGGTCGAGAGGGCCGCCAGTGTCCTTGGGGGTCTCCCAGCCCGCCGGCCGCGTCATGTCGGGGTTGAGGACCCAGAGGGTGTTGCCTTGGTTGGTGGTGCTCTGGCTGTGCTCGTGGTCGCCAGCCAGGATGACGTTGTTGACGCCGTCTCCGTCGATGTCGGCCAGGACTGGAGGGCTGTAGGTGAACTCGGAGCGGTCGCCGGTTCCCCAGCCTTGTCGGGAGAGGGCGAGGTCGTGGTAGGCTTCGACGGCGGTGACGACACGGTCACTGAAGGAGGCGTCGGTGGTGAAGGGTGTGCCGTCACGGTCGAAGATGCCGAAGCCAATGGCGTCGTAGGCGCTGATGACGTCGAGGAAACCGTCGCCGTCCATGTCGGCCAGGCCGATGTTCTGGTTGTAGCCGCCAAAATCCCAGCACTCCTCGGCCGGCGGCTCGGGGTCGCAGGTGGTGTGGTCGACCTGGGGCCAGCCGGCGCGCGGGCGCCCGTCGAGGCTGTAGACCATGGTGGTGGGCCCCGCTGAGGTCTTGTTGACGACGATCTCGTAAAGACCGTCGCCGTCCAGATCGCCGGCGGTGATGGAGCGCACCTCATCGGCGCCGCCGAAGTGCTGCGGCCAGTTCGGCCGCAGCTCTCCGAGGTGGTCGTAGACCGCGACGTTGACGCCGCTGGCCGAGTCGGCATCGGAGCCGACGGCGATCTCTAGAGCGCCGTCGTTGTCGAAGTCGGCAATGGCGGGCGAGGCCCACATGCGGCTAGTACCGTGGTCGTCGGGCTCGGAGGCGCTGTGCGCCCAGGCCGCGCGCCAGAGGAGCGCGCCGGTGGCGTCCCAGGCGTAGAGGACGGAGTGGCGCGCGGCGACGAGCTCGAGGTCGCCGTCGCCGTCGAGGTCGACCACGGCCGGTGAGGCGAACCAGTTTTCGTCCCAGCTGGCGGGCAGCGTCTGCCTTAAGACGGGCGAGGCGACGTCGGCGGAGCCGCCGTTGGGCTCGCAGAGCGAGGTCGTATCGGGGACGCAGGCGGCCGGTGTGGCGGGGTCTGTGTGGCTGCCGGCGGCGCATTGTCGGCAACGAGGTCCGACGTATGGTCCGGCGCAGGTGCAGATCGCCTGTCCGGAAGACGCGTCGCAGGTGCCGCCAAGTTGGGCTTCGTTGCAGGTGTCTGCGCCGCAAGTAGCGGGGAGACAAGCGCCGCCGACCTGGGCGAAGGTCGGCGCGCAGTCTTGGCAGGACGCCCCGGTGTATCCGGTCGCGCAGGCGCAGGTGGCGGCCCCAGAGCGGTCGTCACAGCTGCCGCCGCCCTGCAGCTCGTTGCAGGTGTTGGGGCCGCAGGTAGCGGGCTCGGTGCGTTCGGCGTCGTCGTCGCACGCCGAGGCGAAGGCCAAGGCGGCGACGGCTAGGACACAAAACCACGATTTCATGGGGGCCTCTCTGGGACTGGGTCTCGGGAGAGGCATCGTAGCACGGTTTTTCGTTGTTGGGAGTACCTCGCGAGTGCACCGCCTGCGCAGTCGCACCAACGGCTCGAGAGTCGGGTGAAATGCCCAACTCTCCGCGCCCCCCGCTGACTCTGCTCGCTCTACCGCTGGTGGTTTGCTCTTGGATTCGTCAACGAATTCGAGACCGTCCGCCCAGCGCAGAGGAGCAAAGTAAGCAGAGACCACAAAGAGCGCGGGTTTAGGCGGCGAAGGCCACGGACCGTTGCGGGGTCCGGGGGGCGCGAGAGGAGTGGCGCTCGAAGCGCGCTTGCTTCTTGTCGGCGGCGGCGCGCAGAATTCCGTCGTCCACAGCGATGGCGGTGAGCTGGTCGCGCATCAGGCGGCGTCCGCGGAAGAGACGACTCATCACAGTGCCGACGGGGCAATCGACCATGTAGGCGATGTCCTTGTAGGAGAATCCTTGCAGGTCGGCGAGGACGACGACGAAGCGGAAGGTCTCGGGGAGATTCATGAGAGCCCTTTTGACCTCGGCGCTGATCTGGCGGCTAGCGAGGGTGAACTCGGGGTCGCTGTGGGACTCGTGGCCCTGGCCGTGGGATTGGACGCGCACGGTATCGGCGTTGTCGCTGCCGAGGATCTGGGCCTCTTTGATGCGTCGTCGGTATTGATTGATGAACGTGTTGGTCATGATCCGGTAGAGCCACGCGCGGCAGTTGGTGCCGGCTTCGAAGCGGTCGAAAAACGTGTACGCCTTGAGCATGGTCTCTTGGACGAGATCCTCGGCGTCGCGCGGGTTTCTCGTGAGTTTCATCGCCGAGCCGAGCAGCTCGCTGCGGTGGGGCATGGCAGCGAGTCCGAAGGCGAGCTGTCGCGGAGTCGGAGCGAACGACGAGCAGTCGACATGGGCGTGGGCGGTGTTCATAGGACCTCGTTTTGAGTTCTTTGCGTAGCAAACCTGCGCCGGTCGGTGCTGCGCGAAGCTCGGTCGTGATGAATAACATTTTCTGTCCCCTAGCTTGTGCAACCGGTGTGCCACGCGGCAGCAGACCGCCGCAGCTAACTGATATCAAAAGATAAAGACCTGAATCTTCGGTCTCTCGTGCTGACATTCAGGCTGTACCGATATGGAGCAACGTATCAAAACGAAACAGTCGCCCATCATTCTCGGCATACGGACCGGTGGAGACGTCGAAGCGACGGTTTCAGGTCGATTTTGGCGCCGAGGTCGAGCGCGATGGTCGAACGAGGGGGCTCGCGCTCGGTCGAGCGGCCTCGGTCCCCTAGAAGCGCGGAAAAGAGAGGTTGACCTAGGCCAAGCGAAAAGTAGACTGCGCTTCCCTTCGACTCGGATGCGGCCGAACCCCGGCGTTCCGATTTGGAACACTCACGAGGCGGAGGGCTTCGAAGTGGAGCGGTGTCCTGATACGGGAGACTCCCTCCCCGGTTTACTGCGGCCCCTGTTTGCCGAGCACCAAGGGTCCACAGCCACTACATGGAGCGGTAATGGCAGAGTCCAACACAGGTCACATCGAACCTGTCAGCATCGAAGAAGAGATCCGAAAGAGCTACATGGATTACGCCATGAGCGTCATCGTGGGGCGCGCCCTGCCCGACGTTCGCGACGGCCTCAAGCCTGTGCACCGGCGCATCCTGTACGCCATGCACGAGATGGGAAACACCTACAATCGGGCTTACAAGAAGTCGGCCCGTGTGGTGGGAAACGTCATCGGCAAATACCATCCCCACGGCGACAGCGCTGTCTATGACGCTCTCGTCCGCCTCGCGCAGCCCTTCAACATGCGGCTGCCGCTGATCGACGGACAAGGGAACTTCGGCAGCGTCGACGGCGACCCTCCTGCCGCCATGCGGTACACCGAGGTCAGGATGGAGCGGGCCTGTGGCCAGCTCATGGCTGACATCGACAAAGAGACCGTCGATTTCATCCCGAACTATGACGACGCCGAGTTCGAGCCCACCGTCCTCCCGACCAAGATCCCGAACCTTCTGATCAACGGCTCCAACGGCATCGCGGTCGGCATGGCGACCAACATCCCGCCACACAATCTCGGCGAGGTGATGACGGGGGCGATCGAGCTGATCCGCAACCCAGAGCTCACGGTCGACGACCTGATGACCATCATTCCGGCCCCTGACTTCCCGACGGCCGGAACCATCTACGGGCGAAAGGGCATCATCGATGCCTACCGGACTGGGCGCGGGATCATTCGAATCCGAGCCAGGGCCTGCTTCGAAGAGTCCAACGGGCGTTCGGCCATCATCGTGACCGAGCTCCCCTACCAGGTGAACAAGGCGCGACTCCTCGAGAAGACCGCCCAGCTCGTCAAGGACAAGAAGCTCGAGGGCATCCACGATCTGCGCGACGAGTCCGACCGCTCCGGCATGCGCGTCGTCATCGAGCTCAAGCGCGACGCCAACGAGGAGATCATCCTCAACCAGCTCTACAAGCTGACCTCGATGCAGTCGTCTTTCGGCATCAACATGCTGGCGATCGTCGCGGGGCAGCCACAGACCTTGGACCTCAAGGAGATCCTCGGACACTTCATCGAGTTCCGCCGCGACGTCACCATCCGCCGGTCGATCTTCTTGCTGCGCAAGGCCAAGGAGAGAGCCCACATCTTGGAAGGGTTGAAGATCGCATTGGACAACCTCGACGCGGTCATCCAGCTCATCCGAGAGAGCGCTGGTCCCATCGAAGCTCGCGACGGGCTCATGAGCGCCTTCGGGCTCAGTGAGCGCCAAGCCCAAGCCGTCTTGGACATGCGCCTGCAGCGACTGACCGGCCTCGAGCGAGACAAGATCCTCGAGGAGTTGGCTGAGTTGCGGACTGAGATCGCCAGGCTCGAGGAGATCCTCGCCTCCAAAGACGTGCGCGACGCCCTGATCGTCGCCGAGCTCATCGAAGCCCGCGACCTCTTCACGACCCCACGGCTGACCGACGTCGTCGACGCCGAAGGAGAAATCGACCTCGAAGACCTGATCGCCGACGAAGAGATGATCGTCACCGTCAGCCACCAGGGCTACATCAAGCGCCTGGCCCTCTCCGAATATCAGGCGCAGAAGCGCGGTGGACGTGGCAAGATGGGCATGAACACGAAGGACGACGACTTCGTCGAGGACCTCTTCGTGGCCACTGCCCACCAGCGCCTCTTCGTCTTCACGACCGAGGGACGGGTCTTCCAACTCAAGGTCTACGAACTCCCGCTCGGAACACGGACCACCAAGGGGCGACCGATCATCACGCTGCTGCCTCGCCTCGCCGAAGAGGAGAAGATCGCCGCGGTCCTCCCCATCCCGAAAGAAGACAAAGGCCTCTTCGTCATGACCGCGACGCAGAACGGCATCGTCAAGAAGACCGACCTCGATGCGTACCAGAACATCAACGTTGCAGGGCTCATCGCGGTCAACATCCGTGAGGGAGATCACCTGGTCACCGCGCGCCTTCTCGAAGCGGGGCAGTCCGTGTTCTTGGCCACCGAGAGCGGGATGGCGATCCACTTCGACCAAGACGATGTCCGCCCAGTAGGACGAGCATCGATGGGCGTCTACGGCATCAAGTTGCGAGAGGGCGACCAACTCATCGCCATGGAGATCATCCAAGATCCCAACGCGTCGCTTTTGACCGTCACTCAAAACGGCTATGGAAAGCGCACCCCGGTCACCGAGTACAAGCTCCAGAACCGAGGCGGGATCGGCATCATCACCATCAAGACCAGCGAGCGAAACGGCGGCGTCGTGGGCGTCCGACAGGTCTACGACCACGACCATCTGCTCCTGGTCACAAACAAAGGTACCATCATTCGCACCCGAGTCTCGGAGATCGCAGAGCTAGGGCGGAACACTCAAGGGGTCACCTTGATCCGCACGAGCGAAGACGAGAGCGTCGTCGCCTTGGCCCGAGTTGTCGACGAGCCCGAAATCGAAGGCGAGGAGCTCGAAGCCGCCGAGACCCAAGCCGAGCCGATGGAGGACGTCCCCAACGTCGAACCCTCGGGAGAAGAAGAATAGGAGGGGCCGGCTCGAATTCACCCGTCTTGCTCCGGGCATCGCCCGAGGAGTCCATATGCTCAATCACGAACGTTCGATTGCCATCTTCGAAGCCAGCAAGAAAGTGATCCCAGGGGGCGTCTCGAGCCCGGTTCGAGCCTTCAAGGGAGTGGGCGGCTCGCCGTTCATCGTCGAGCGAGGCGAGGGGCCCTACCTCTTCGACATCGATGGCAACAAGTATATCGATTACGTTGGCAGCTGGGGCCCGCTGGTTCTGGGCCATGCGGACCCCGAGGTGCTCGCCAAGCTGCAGGAGATCGCAGCGCGGGGAACGAGCTTCGGCTGTCCCACCGAGCTTGAGCTCGAGCTCTGCCAGTTGATCTGCGAGCTCGTCCCGAGCATCGAGATGGTGCGTCTGGTCAACTCGGGGACCGAGGCGACCATGAGCGCCATTCGGCTGGCTCGTGGCTACACCAACCGGCCGAAGATCATCAAGTTCGATGGCTGCTACCACGGCCACGCCGACAGCTTGTTGGTCAAGGCCGGCAGCGGCTTGGCCACGCTCGGAGTGCC
>PFUG01000386.1:0-6398 GCA_002789955.1 Deltaproteobacteria bacterium CG_4_9_14_3_um_filter_63_12
ATGCCCCGAACTCGATTGCTTTGCAGCCCGGCATCCCACTCACCATCGCCCCCACGAACTCACGACGAAACCACACCTTTGCCCAAACTCTCTGCGCCTCGGCCGCCCTCCGCGTCTCTGCGATAAGATCGAAGCAATACCCACAACATGCCGCCCGATCCCGTCGATCTCCAGAGCCGCCAAGAGCTGGCTCTCGAGCCTCGCTCACCAATCACCCAACCAGACGATTCACGCGCCCAGCGATTTGAGCTATCAGGGAGCAAACGCATTTCGGCCGACGGGCTCCCCAAGACCCGTCAGCCCTGAGCGCGCGTCCTACACGCGATCGCTCGAGTCGGAGAGCAACATGATTCGCACGAAGCGGGTAATGGTCGTCGGTGAAGGCGGTCGGGAGCACGCGCTGGCCAAGGCGCTGGCGGCGTCGAACGAGGTCTCGTCGGTGCTCGTGGCGCCCGGAAACGGCGGCACCATCGGCGGCAAGCTGCGCCGCGTCGGCTGCGACCTGAGTCCCGAAGGCATCTTGCGCCTCGCCCAAACCGAAGGCGTCGACCTGACGGTCATCGGCCCCGAGGGGCCGCTGGTCGCCGGCGTCGTCGATCGCTTCGAAGCCGCCGGGCTGGCCTGCTTCGGCCCCACCGCTGCCGCCGCGCGCCTCGAGTCGTCGAAGGCCTGGGCCAAGCGCTTCATGCAGCGCACCTCCATCCCCACAGCCCCCTTCGAGGTCTTCAACAGCCGAGGCGTCGCCTTGCAGTTCGTGCAAGACGTCTCACGCCCCATCGTGATCAAGGTCTCGGGCTTGGCGGGCGGCAAGGGCGTGACCCTACCCAAAGACACCGATGAAGGCTTGCAGACCCTCCGCACCATCTTCGAAGGCGCCTTCGGTGAGGCCGGCGAAGAGGTGGTCGTCGAGCAGCGGCTCGAGGGGCACGAGGCCTCCTTGATGGTGCTCTGCGACACCAAGACCGCGCTCCCGCTCCTGCCGGTGCGAGACTACAAGCGGCTATTGGACGGCGACCGCGGACCCAACACCGGCGGCATGGGCTCCGCCGCGCCCGACCCCATGTTCACGCCGGCGCTGCGCGACAAGGCCATGGCCGAGATCGTCGAGCCCACCCTGCGCGCCATGCGGGAACAGGAAAAGACCCCCTTTCGCGGCCTGCTTTACGTCGGCCTCATGGTCCTCGGCGACGACCTGCGCGTGCTCGAATACAACGTTCGCTTCGGCGACCCCGAGACCCAAGCCCTACTGCCCCTCTTGGAAACCGACCTTTTCGCGCTCCTCTGGGCGGCCACCGAGGGCCGGCTCGCCGAGCAGAAACTGTCCTGGAAGAAGGGGGCGTCCGTCACAGTGGTCGCGGCCTCCGGTGGGTATCCCTTCGACGTGCAAGGCGGTAAGCCCATCACCGGCATCGAGGACGCCCTCACCCTCCCAGGCCTGACCCACATGGGAGCCTCCGTCGACATCAACCACGCCGGCACCAAGATGGGAACCGCCGGCCAGTTCGTGACCGCCGGCGGACGAGTGCTCAGCGTCAACGCCCAGGCCAAAGATCTGGCCCGCGCACGCACGGTCGCCTACCTGGCGCTGGACCAGGTCCGCTTCCAAGGCCTCTACGCCCGTCGAGACATCGCCCAGACCCTGCCCAACGACCCCGTCTGGGAAGCGGTCGAGGCCATCCCCTACGTCGCACCACCGCCCGAGAAGCCGCGCTACGCCACAGCCGGCGTCGACATCAAGGTCGCCGCCAAGGTCGTCGACCACATCCGCGCCGAGGTCGAGAGCACCCACGGCCCCGAGGTGCTCGGCCACTACGGCGGCTTCGGCGGCATCTACGACGTCACGGCCCTCAAGGGCCTCGACCGCCCCGTCCTCGTGACCTCCACCGACGGCGTCGGTACCAAGGTCCTCGTTGCGCGCACCCTGGGCAAATTCGAAGGCCTCGGCCGCGACCTCGTCAACCATTGCATCAACGACATCCTGGCCCAAGGCGCGCTGCCGATCTTCTTCACCGACTACATCGGCATGGCGCGGCTCGACTCCCGCGAGATCACCGCCATCGTCAAAGGCTGCGCCGCGGCCTGCCGTGACGCCCACTGTGCCCTCATCGGCGGCGAGATGGCCGAGATGCCTGGCGTCTATTCCGAACGAGGCCTGGACGTCGTCGGCAGCATCGTCGGAGTCACCGATCTGGCCGGCCTCATCGACGGCTCCCGCGTCGCCCCGGGCGACGGCATCGTGGCCCTCCCCTCGTCCGGCCTGCACACCAACGGCTTCACGCTCGCCCGCTCCGCCCTGGCCGCACTCCCCTGGGATGCCCCCTGCGACGAGCTCGATGGCGCCGTGCTCGGCGACGTCTTGCTCGCCGTCCACCGCTCCTATCTGAACGACCTTCAGACCCTGCGCGAGGCGGGCGTCGACATCGTCGGCCTAGTGCACGTCACCGGCGGCGGCCTCGTCCACAACCTCCCGCGCATCTTGGCCCCCACGCTCACCGCCCGCATCGAGCTGGCGAGCTGGAGCGTGCCCCCCATCTTTCAGCTCATCCAAGAACTCGGCGACGTGGGCCGACTCGAGATGTTCGAGGTCTTCAACATGGGCGCCGGGATGCTGGTCATCACCCGCATGGACGCCGTCGACACCTGCCTCGCCGCGGTCCCCGGGGCTTGGCGAATCGGCGAGGTGGTCAAGCGCACGGACAACCCCGTGGTGTTTACATGAGGAGGACGCTGCAGTCCGCATGGTCGCTCGGTTTCTTGCCTGTCCTGAAAGCGTCGCTGCAGAGGCGCGACGATGGGCCGCGCACCGCTCTGTGCGACACCAGTGACGCGACGGCGACGTGCTCCTCGCCGACCAAACCCCTGACGCGACCGCCGAGATAGGGCGCCAGCGACATGACCCACTTCGACCACCCCGTCGTCTGCGACATTTGGCCACAACCGTAGGATCGCACCATGACCTCCGTCGACTCCAATCCCTTCGCACCGTTCGCGCAGAAGATGCGCGCAGAGGGGCTTCCCGCCTTGGCCATCGCCGCCTTCGAGCGCCACTACGCGCTCGTTCGCAGCGGCGAGACGGGGCTCATGCCCTCGAACAGCATCGCTCCCGTCGCGTCCCTGCCCGATGCCGAGGATTTGAGCCCGCGCCTCGCCCAGGTCGGACAAGAAGCCCTAGCGCAGACCGTGATCCTGAAGCTCAACGGGGGCCTGGGCACGAGCATGGGGCTCGAGAAAGCCAAGTCGTTGCTGACGGTCAAAGGGGACGCCACTTTCTTGGACCTCATCGCGCGGCAGGCCGGCCGCTCGGGGTGTCCGTTGGTCCTGATGAACAGCTTCTCGACCCACGAGGATTCGATGCGGGCGTTGGAGCGCTACCCCGAACTGAACACCGGGCTGCCGCAGGCCTTCTTGCAGCACAAGGTGCCGAAGATCGAGGTCGCGACGCTGCAGCCGGTCGAGTGGCCCGACGCCGAGGACACCTGGTGCCCGCCGGGGCACGGCGATCTCTATACGGCGCTGGTCACCAGCGGGGTCCTGGCGGCGTTGCGTGGCGCGGGGAAGCGCACGGCGTTCGTGTCCAACGCCGACAACCTCGGGGCGGTCCTCGACCTGCGCATTCTGGGGGCTTTCGTCGAGGAGCGGATGCCGTTCTTGATGGAGGTCGCCGACCGGACCGAGGCTGACCGCAAGGGGGGCCATTTGGCGCTGCAAGGCGAGCAGCTCGTCCTGCGCGAGGCCGCCCAGTGTCCGGCCGAGGACGTGAACGACTTCCAAGACTTCGAGAAGTACTGCTTCTTCAACACCAACACCATCTGGCTCGAGCTGGACGCGCTCTTCGAGAGCCTCGAGGCGCACGGCGGCGTCTTTCCAATGCCGCTGATTCGCAACTCCAAGACCGTCGACCCACGCGACCGCAAGTCGACGCCGGTCTACCAGCTCGAGAGCGCCATGGGCGCGGCCATCAGCCTGTTCCCAGGGGCTCGCGCCGTGCGCGTGCCGCGCACACGCTTCGCCCCGGTCAAGACCTGCGCCGATCTGCTGCGGGTGCGCTCCGACGCCACCCAGCTCACCGACGACTTCAGCCTGATTCCGGCCCCCGACGCGGCGGTGTCCTCGGTGCCCATCGAGCTGGACTCGGAGTTCTATTCGTTCGTGACGGACCTCGACGCGCGCTTCCCCGCAGGGCCGCCGTCGCTGGTGCACTGCACTCGGCTGAAGGTCACTGGCGACGTGCGCTTTGGCGCTGGGGTGCGCTGCGTCGGCGAGGTCGTCGTCAGCGCCGAGAAGGGTGGCAGCTTGCAGCTCGAAGACGGCACGGTGTTGGGTAAGTGACGCCGATTGTGCTGTTAAGGTCTGTTTGTTCGGCTCTTATCGCAGAGCCACAGAGGCGCAGAGAGTTTGGGCGCGAGCTTCTTCGCTCGTCGGTTCAGACGAGCCGACGCTCGAAGCAGCTCCAACCCCCAACCTCTCTGCGTCTCCGCGCCTCAGCGACTCTGCGTTGAAATCGAAGCAATATCCGCAACATACCGCACGAGCCCAAGAGGCTACTCAGGGAACGGCAGCAACGGCGGGATTCGGCTCTTATCGCAGAGCCACAGAGTCGCAGAGAGCTTGGGCGCGAGCTTCTCCGCTCGTCGGTTCAAACGAGCCGACGCTCGAGCAGCTCCCAAATCCAAGTCCTTGCGTCTCTGCGAACCTTGCGCCCTTGCGTTAAAATCGAAGCAATATCCGCAACATACCGCACGAGCCCAACAGGCTACTCAGGGAACGGCAGCAACGGCGTCAGCTCCTTGGCGATGTCGTCTTCGTCGGAGCCGATGGGGTTGTCGAGCCGCGGCGTCTGGCGGTTGAGGACCTCGTAGGCGACTCGATTGCCGTATTGGGCGTTGCGCGAGAGCGACGAGTAGGTGAGGAACGGGATTTCGTTCTCGTGTTTGCGGCTGTCGGGGACGCTGGAGCGATGGTAGCGGTTGGCCACGATGTCGTGCAGCAGCGCGGAGAGCGCGGCGTCGCCTGCGCCGCTGGTGTTGGCCAGGCGATCCGGCCCACCGCGATAGGGGTGGATGTGGCTGAAGATCTGCAGCGGCTGCTGGCAGTCGCGTTTGCGCACCAGGCGGCTGAACTCCCACTCGTTGTAGTTGGCAATGGACTTGGAGCGCAGCCCCAAGCGGGTGCGGCGTTTGACGGAGTCGTCGGTGTAGCCGCAGAGGGTCAGTCCCCGCGAGCCCTCGGTGATGAGGCCGACGTCGACCCAGTCCAGCAGCTTCCTTGCGGCCAGTAGCGCGTCGGACTCGCCGGTCAGCGCCTCGGCTTCGCGGACGTTCATGGCGACGACGGTGACGTAGGCGTCCATCAGCTCGATGAGGCGCTCTCGCTTCTCGCGGACCAGCGTCGCGGTCCCCAAGCCAAACGCCACCGGGACGTCGGCGCTGTGGGCGAGCTCCATCATGTGGATCGCGGCCTTGGCGATGGGACGGTCGCCCGCCAGGCTGTAGAGGCTCGCCAAGACTACGGCAGCACCCTTCACGACTGTCTCGGGCACGGCTTCCGGTGGGTATTCACCGGCGACATTGGGGGCGACGCCGAAGGTCCTCTCGCCGTCAGGAGTAAACAGGGTCAGCGCCGTACCGATGTCGCCGTCGAGAGGCAGTAAGTGCTCCAGCGACACGGCCTTGGGCGTCTGCGCCACGTAGGCGAACGCCGGCGAGCCGAAGCGGATGATGGGCTCGATGGCGCCGAGGAGGATGGCCGGCTCGCCGCTGAGGTGGGTGTAGCTGCAGAGCGTGTTGGCCACGGTCCCGCCGGCCTCATAACGCCACGACAGGCCGCTGTCGGTGATGGCAGCCAGGATCTCGCGCATGCGCTCGGCGCTCAGGTGGATTGATTCGCCGGGGATCAACCCCAGGCTCTGAACCATCTCATGGGAGCAGCCGTTGACCTCGAGGTCGACCAACACTTCGTCCAAGCCGACGATGTACCAAGCCCGCAGCTGCGGCTCCTCGGCTTGCTCGTCCACACGTGTACGTTTCTCGGTGACGGGGAAGTAGTACTTCGCTTCACGGATGCCGGGGAAATGCATGCTCACCTTTGGGGAGGTCATTGCCTCGCTTCCGCTCGGCAACTCGGTCGCGGGCCCAAGTTGGAGACGAGATACAGAGTTCTGGCGCGGAGGGCAAACGCTCCGAGCAAGCGTCGAGCGGCTCGAGAGCCAGTTGGGATGGCGGAGAGTCGTGTGAACTCGAAGGGTTGAGCGCACGATGCGCGCAACAACGTTGTGAAAGATCGGAGAACAGGTCAGGAATGAGGCCTATGAACGTTGTCGAGCGAGCGCGGACTGAGGCTTGTGAGCCTAGAGAGCGAAGCCGTGCTCTTGGGCGTCCGTTTGCGTGCTCTGAAACAGG
>PFUG01000386.1:6408-6581 GCA_002789955.1 Deltaproteobacteria bacterium CG_4_9_14_3_um_filter_63_12
GCCGCAAGCCGCACCCTTTGGGGTCTGATTCGATCCTCTGCGGCTCCGTCGGACCTCGCTCGAGGCCCGGCGGGGCTCTGCCCTGATCCGCCGGGGGACTTGTCCCCCGGGCTGGAGTTTGTACACATCTCGTCGATCTTCATCGCCGAGGCGCGAACATAGCGTTGCTTCTG
>PFUG01000263.1 GCA_002789955.1 Deltaproteobacteria bacterium CG_4_9_14_3_um_filter_63_12
CCGCAATGCGGGGTCGTGATGCCTAGACGCGTTCGAGACGCGGGCGGGCACAAGGCCCGCCCCTACGGGCCCAACGGCATGTAGGGGCGCCCCTTGTGGGCGCCCGCAGTATCGCGGACCCGTAGTCTAGCGCCTCTTCGAGGAGGTCGAGGCCGTAGGCATCGAGGGCCTCCGCGGCGGTCAAACGACGACCCTTTGCCTCCGTCCTGTCCAAGGAGAGGTGATCCTGTCCACGAACGAAGGTGCGACCAGACGTCACCGCGCGCTCACGTGCGCTATCCCCGCGGCTCTCTTGGCCGAAGATGTACTCAAGTTTGGGGTTCATCAGGCTCCAGCCAGTGATCGGTGCAGAAATTCGTCACCCATCAAGAGTAAACCAGTTCGCTAAGCGGCCGGCCACGTAGATATTCTTGTCTAGCGGTCAACGGCCAGCAAAAGAATTCCGCCTCGGCTGCGCGTTGGGAGCCCTCTGGGATAGAAATTCCGCCTCGGGAGCGGTGTTCGGAGCCATCTGGGATAGAACTTCCGCCTCGGGAGCGGTGTTGGGAGCCGTTTGGGATAGAAATTCCGCTTCGGGAGCGGTGTTGGCAGGGGTCTGGGGCGGAATCTTTGCTTTGGGAGGCTGTTGGGGGCGGTTTTGGGCGCAATGGGGCTTGAGGACCTCTGAAGAGGCTCACTCACTCTCCTGGACTCCTCGCCCACCAGGCGAGCGGCCGCCAGCGACCCGCAGCTTCGGATTCGCTACGCGATTCCCGCAAGTCGCCCCCTCGACTTGCGGGACCAACCTCGCTCCAGCGCTTGAAGAAGTGGTCAAGGTGACGAAGTGCTCGCGCACGCTCTTCCTCGTGGTGTCCACAGCTCGATGGTGAGCCAGCCATCTCATGGGCCGAACGTCTTCCACTTGTCTCCAAGCGCCATGCTGTCACCAAAGCTCGGGCTTCATCTTGTCTTTTCAACGATTCGCTCGAGCATTTTCTGACGAACACAACCTCTATCGCTTCCTCTGGCGCACGAGCGAGCGAAGACTTGTCGAGCCCGAAGGCGGTCCGGCTCTGTTCCTGTCTCCTGTCCTTTCTCGAGCATGACACCCAGATAGAAACAGCCATCCATGACCTCATAGCGGCTCAAGAGATGACGGCAGCTTCTCTCCAGTAGTATCAGCGCCCTCTCTTGGTCTCTGGATATTTCCCATCCATAGAAGAGAGCACGGCCGAAGTAGGCACAGCCCTCGCTGTCGCCGAGCTCGCAGGCCTTCTCGAACAAGACCGTGCTGCGACGAACATCCGTGACCACGTCCCAGCCTTCATAGGTCTGGTACCCTAGTTCGCGACAACACTCAGCAACGCCATTCTCACAGCAGTGAGAACAGTTTAGGGCGTTTCCCGCAGAATAGTCCCCGTCGATGCACCTCTTCTCTTCCCTATACGGGTTGTCCCATTGTGCGGCGAAACGAGCTGCGGCAATGGTGGCGATCCCCAGCACCAACACCGTGATGGGAAACGCGAAACGGGACCACCTCGAGGCCGGTTCGTGCCCGTCGACGATTCGAGGCTCGCTTGTGCGCTCGGGGTGAAATCGACTCCGGAGGATGACTGAGACACTGCCGAGCCCCAGGTGAAACGATGCGAAAACAGCCGCAAATTTCCCTCGGTGGAACACTTCATTGGGAAGATCGACTTGGTGTGCCCGCCTGAACAACCAAGCGACAACGCCCGCGAAAGCGAAAGCCGTGACGGTAGACAACACGGCGTTCGCAATCGAGCGTGAGAAGGCCCCTTCGGACAGCGCGACAATCGTCACCATGGAAAAGAACGCAACAAACAAATCCGTGGGGGGAATGCCGCGAAATACCATCATCCCCACGGTGGCGACAGCCCAAGCCAAGACGAATGTCGCCGGGACGATGACACGCCAGTTTCGGTACGTCGCCACGAACGGAATGAGACCCATGACCAGCATGATGGGTATCGCGATAGCTATGGCGGAGTACTGGGGTCGGAGAAGATCGAAGGCGAGTCCACAACACGCGGCGACCAAGCCTCTTACGAGGAGGATTTTCCGAGCGCCGACGAAGCGGGGGCTATGAAATCTCACCGGCATCACCATTTCATTAGGCCGGCGGCGTAGAGTGCGGGAGTGATGAACTGCTCGCAGCTCTAGGTTTCGTTGAGCTCCCTCCGGTCACCCGCCGCGTTTGTGATGGCGAGGGTAGTGGGTTTCGGTGCTCGTACCAAGCACGATGTGTACGGCTTGACTCGCCTGCACTGCCGGCTCCAAGACTCGCCTCACGGACTCCTCGCCCACCAGGCGAACCGCCGCCAGCGACCCACCGCTTCGGACCCCGCCCGCTAAGCCCCCAGCCGACCCGCAAACAGCCAGCAAATGAAAAGAGGGGACGGAAATTCCGCCCCCTCTTTCAACATTTCCACGACGTCTAGACCATCCTAGTCATTCTTCATTTCGAATTAGTTCGGGGTCGCCGTCCTGGCTCTCCATATTCGAGTGTCGTGGTGCATGCGGCGTTCTCCTCGCATCCTTGCTCGAGAGAATGACCGCATAAGTCGTGTGTGCCTGTTTGGGTCGTGCCCGCGACCGCCCAGGCTGCCCTCGTGCGCCTCCGACCGATGTCGTCAGCCGCCTTTGCCTGTCCTCAACATACACGCACCGCAACGCACCGCAAAAAACCTACGTTGGCCCCTGGGCGTGCATAAGTGGGCTGTTTTATGGGCGTTTTTGTTCCTGGACGGAATCCTGCGGCGCGCCCGACGCGGTCTCTTTGTCGAATAGAATCAAGCACGCGGGCAGAATGAAGAGGTCGCCCGCCAACGCGCCGATGACCGTGCAGCCCGAGAGCTCGGCGAAGTAGCGGGTGGGCATGAAGTCGGTGGTCAGGAGGACGGCCAGGCCGCAGATGAGCACGACGGAGGTGATGACGATGGCGCGGCCGGCGCCGAGGTAGGTGCGCTCGACGGCCTCGTTGATGGAGAACCCCTGTTTGCGCTCCTCTTTGTAGCGGCTCAGGAAGTGGATGGTGTCGTCGACGGCCAAGCCTAGGCTGATGGAGAAGATGATGACGGTCGAGGTGTTCAGCTCGATGCCGCGCAAGGCCATCCAGCCCGAGGTGCCGACCAGCGGCAGGATGTTGGGCAGGATGGAGATGAGGCCGATGCGCACGGAGCGGAAGAGCAGGGTCATGACCCCGAAGATGAGGAACGACGCCATGCCCAGGCTGCTCATGAGGTCGTAGATGAAGTTCATCATGCCGGCGCTGGCCAGGTAGACGTCGCCGGCGAGGCGGACTTGGACTTTTTGCCGATGGGGGGGGGGCTTGGCGTCGATGACGCCCTCGGCGCTGCCCTCGCCGAAGAGCGCCTCGACCTCCTCGACGACGATGGCGACCAGGGCCTTGCCGCGCTTCGCGCCCAGGTCGCGGATGCGCACGGAGACCAAGGCGTGGCGGTTCTCGGGGTCGAGCCAGCGATTGACGTCGGCTTCGGCGTCTTGTCGATAGAGCCGCAAGACCGTCTTGACCTGGGCGCGATTGGCAAAGGGCGTGTCGCGCAGGCTCGGGTCGTTGAGGTAGGCGCTGCGGAAGACCTGAAGCAGGTCATAGACCGAGGCGGTCTTGAGGACCATCTCGGGGTCGCGGGCTTTGACGGTTTGGGCGAGAGCGGACAGCTTTTGGAGGTTCTCGGGGGCCTCGAAATAGCCCTTTTCTTCGGCGTCGATGCTGATAATCAGGGGCAACACGCCGCTGAACTCGTCCTCGACCTCGTGGGTGAGGACGCGGGTCTTGTGTCCCTCGGGGAAGGTCTCGAGCAGGCGAGTGTCGATGTTTCCCCAGGCCACGCTGGCCGCGGCCGCGGCGCCGATCAGCGCAACGCCAATGACCACCTGACGCTTGGGGTAAGTCCGCACGTAGAGGCTGATGTACACCATGCCGCGCTCGATGAGGCCCGGCGAAGTGGCCGTCAGACCCGAGCGCACCGGCGGCCGCATCCAGGTCAGCATGGCGGGGATGAAGAGCAGGGTCGACACGTAGGTCAGCATGACGCCCATAGCCGTGTGCAGCCCGAAGTTCTGCAGGATCTCGGTGCGCGCCATGACCAGCGAGCCAAAGCCGATGGCGGTGGTCAGGCTGGTGAGGAAGCAGGCCATCCCCATGTGCTTGACGGTGCTGACGATGATTTCTTCGCGCGGCCGGTCGACCGTCGCCTCCTCCGAGGCGCGGCTCAGCAAATGGATGCCATCGCTCAAGCCAATGATCATCATGAGGGTCGGTAGCACGCTGTTGATGATGTTGATCGGCTGATCGATGAGGACCAGGATCGCCATAGTCCAGGCGAGCGCCAGCAGGACCGAAGTGATCGGCAGGAGAACGCCGGCGGCGCGGCGAAACATCCACAGGAGCAAGAGCGACATCAGCACGCCGGTGATTGGCAGGAAGCGCATCTGTTCTTTTTGCAGGGCCGTGATGATGTCGACTCGAACCGAGGGCAGGCCCGAGAGCTCGAGGTCTGGATGGCTGTCGAGGTCTTTTTCCCAAATGGCCAGCTGCGCGTCGAGTCGATCGACGACGCCGAGCAGGGTGTTGATCTGGCGGGCCTCCTCGCTCAGCTCGACGACGAAGGTCGTTTTGGAGCCGTCGGCGGAGACGACC
The DNA here is from genome assembly GCA_002789955.1 of Deltaproteobacteria bacterium CG_4_9_14_3_um_filter_63_12. GTDB lineage: Bacteria > Myxococcota_A > Bradymonadia > UBA4248 > UM-FILTER-63-12 > UM-FILTER-63-12. Next base: position 4,661 of record PFUG01000263.1, read on the forward strand.
ACCCGCTCCAAGAGCGGCTCCTCGTTGACCCACTTGGCGACCTGCCGGGCGAGTGCTGGGTTCGTTTCGTCCACGCTGGGGACAAGCTCTCCAAGATTCAGGGACCACTCGCCGCTGGGCGTCCGCTCGTTGCGTGGGAGATGCATGTTGGCGAGCGAGGTGACGCGAATGGCGTCGTCCGAGGCCTCGAGCCAATCGGTGATCCTGCGGATGTCGGCCAGCGCCGTGGGCTCGAAGACCTCGCCGGGTTCGTCGCCGCGCCAGACCACGAGCAGGGTGTTGGTGTCGTCGCCGAACTCGGCGCGAATCGACTTGGCGAAGGCGTTGATCTCGTCTTTCTGTTCGAAGAGCGCCTGGGGAGTGAAGTCGAAGCGCAGCCCGGGCAACAAGGCGAGGCTGGCGAGCGTGGCCAGGAACAGCCCGACAAGGATCGTCTTTTTGTGGGTGACAACCAGTCGCCCGACGTGTTCGAACATCGCGCCTCTGCTTAGAGTGATGAGTCCCCCGCACCCAGCTTGCGCCGGGCGACCGGCACAGATATCGCGCTTCTCTGGTCACGACAAGAGCCGGAATGCCCGTCGGCCTCGATTCGTTGGCGTCCTGATCTTGACAACATCCTCCATTACAAAGAGGTTGTGGGCCTCGGGGTGGCCCCATACGCAGGGGCGAAGAGGGCGAGATGGTCGACACGAACAAGTCAAGCACTTCGGGTGCTTTTGAGGAACCCCACGTAGTGGACCTCAACCCGAGCGAGCAGCTCGAGGAAGATGATTTTGGCGCGACCCAGGCCATGGACGCGGTGAGCGCGCAGGCGAAGTACATTCCATCGGATACGATGGACGAGCTGAGCGCCTTCGAGGACGACGGGATGGCGCCCCTTCCCGTCTCGTCCGCCCAGGCCGAGGCGATGCTCGCCCAAATCGAGGCTCAACGCCTCGAGGTCGAAGCCGCTCAACGGGCCGCCGCCCAGAACGAGAGCGAAGAGCTCGGCATGGCGGCGACCGCCATGCTGGACCAGTCCACCATCGAAGCCATCGAGCGCAAGGCCGCCGAGGCGCGCCGAAGCACGCAGATCGAGCCTCCAGAGAAAGTGGCGGAGCTGCTCTCCGAAGCGCAGAAGCTCGCCAAACGCTCGGTCCCCGCGACCCTCGCAGAGCGTGCCATCCCGAAGACGCAGAACGTCAACTTCGCGGGCCACGCGCCGGCTCAACTTGCCCCGCCGCCCGCCAAACGCCCCCCAACTCTGCTCTACCTGGCCATTGCCTTTGTCGTGCTGCTCATCCTCGGCGGCATTGCGTTCGTGGTCATCGTCGCGTTGAGTTGAGGTCCCGGACCCTCAGTCCCCAGGGCGTTGCCCTGGGCTGGTATGGTCGGCCCTTTCAGGGCCGTGTGGGCAACGTCCGTAGAAAGCCAGTGAACGTTTGCTCGGCGGCCTCCGGCAACGTGACGAGCCATTCGAAGTAGGCATAGCCCAGCTCGGTGGCCCGCAGACGGTTGCCTTCAGCCGCCCGAACGAGCGACTCGGCGTCGGCGTCGTTCAGCCGTGGCGGGTTTGGCGCGACAGCCACCGCCTGAATCATCGACCCGGCCCACACCTGCGCCTCGGCGGCGGTCATGGGCGACGGCGAGTAGACGCGCTCGTGCCAGCGGGTGCCGGCGAGCCCGTCGACGAGGCCGACGAGGATGAGGCGCTCGCAGCGCGCGCGGGTCATCAGCCGCTCGACGCGCGCGGCGCCGAGGCGCTGGACCTCGTCGACTACGAGCACGGGTGTGTCGAGGTCTGGCCAACGAATCATTCCCTCGGGGACTCGCCAGACCCTCGTGTTTTCTTGCTCGCCCAACAGCGACGCGACCTGGAGCGCTGCCGTCGTCTTGCCGCTGCCCATGGGC
>PFUG01000486.1 GCA_002789955.1 Deltaproteobacteria bacterium CG_4_9_14_3_um_filter_63_12
TTGGTACGGCTTGGTACAGCGGATGAGAAGAACCCACTCGCGCAAATCGAGAGCGTCGCTGGCATCCGCGGCCACACTCGCCTCGATACGTGCCATCACCTCGGCGACATGGCCGTAGTTGCGGTCGTCGAGGACGAAGCCCGTGGCCAGCGCCGGCAAAAGGAGTACTCCGCTGGTCAGGAAAATGAGCCAGACGCCGCGTCGGCTGCCCAACAGGGTCTTGATTTGGATGCGAGTGGGCATTTGCATGCAATCTGCGGCAGGCGGCCTTGGACCCATGGAGCGATGAACCCAGCACTCTACCCCAGAAAGCTCCGCACCGCGCGTCACCTCGGCGTGGCATTCGGGCTCTGCGCCTTGCTCTTCTGCTTCGCTCCCGCCAAAGCTGGACGGCGTTTCTCTTGATGTATCGGGCGACCTTCGCCGGGGAGCTGCGGCACGAGGTCACGCTCAACCTCGAGATCGCCTTGTCCGTCTGCATGCTCTACCAGGACGAAGACTGAGCCAGCGAGCGCCGAACCGCTCGCTGGCTCATGTGCTTACTCGGCGCAACGGCCGTCTTGTCCGGCGTCTCGGCTGCAGGGCGAGGGATCGGGGCCGTATTTCGAGGTGCACTGATCCTCGCAGGCGGTGTCACCGCAGGCGTTGAGGCAGTCCATCATGGCCATGGGATCGCCGACACACTGACCCGCGGCGGCAGCGCTCGTGCAGTTGTAGAACGTGCCGTTGACGCAGCAATAGGCCTCGCTGCTGTTGGAGCCGCCGTCGTCCTCGAGCTCGACGGGGCCGAGCTTGTTGGCGGCGTCGTTGGCTTTGTCGAGGTTGTTGTCGACCTTCTTCGCGGTGCCTTCGGCGTTTTTCGCGGTGTTGTCGAGGTCGGTGGCCGTCTTGTTGAGGTCGTTGGCGGTCTGGTTGAGTTGGGTCAGCGCCGCGCACCCCATCAGAGAGGCTGCAACGACAGAGACGAAGAGGAAGACGAGCTTGGCTTTCATAGTGGAGACCCCCGTTGAGTAAGGTTTGCTGCCGCCGGAAACAATGTTCAGAATCGGCGAACGTGTCAATTGGAACTTCGCCGTTGCCCATGGACGAACAGACCATGAAACCTTTCATCGTCGGGCTCATTTTGCTCACTGTGCCAGCCTGCTCGGGCTCAAAGGGCGTCGACTCCTCGCCGCAAGACGCCTTGCACCTCGAGGCGCCAACTCCCCCGCAGAGTCTCGACGACGCGGCTTTGGACGCGTTGCTCGCCGCGACGCAGGGGCTGCAAGGAAAGAGCAGACTCGAGGCGGCGATCGGCGCCGTCGGCGCAGCCTGCACGGCTGCAGCCAGTGAGTTCGCTGGCGAGGCCTTGGCGCTGGCCGACGAGGTGCGTGCAACGACCCAGAGCCTCGACTGTTCGTCGCCCACTTGGGACAGCGAGCTCGAGACCTTGCTCTCCGAACACGACGGTCAGAGCTGGCTCGTGCTCGAGCTCTCGGGTCGCTGCGTGGTCCCCGCCGACCACGCCGACACCGCCGCCATCCGCATCGAGAGCCGGCAGAAGGTCGAGCTTCGAGGAGCGGCGGGGGCGGTGGTCGACGGGGCCGCTTGGTCCGCGGGGCGAGAGGAGCGCACAGGGCTCGAGATCGCCTCGAGCTCCGAGGTCGTCATTCGCTCGCTAGAGTTCACGGGAATCGAGACCCATACCGCTGGCGCCGACGCTGGCGGCGTGCTGGTCGAGAGCTCGACCCGCGTCGTGCTCGACGAGCTCGTGGTCTCCAATGTGGGTGTCGACTACGACAACCTCGACAACCTGGAAGAAGGCAACGCCTTCGGCATCAAGCTCATCGGCACCTCGAACGCGCCCTCCCGAGAGCTCCTGGTCCGGCGCGCGCGCGTCGAGGCGATGCGCACGGGACAATCCGAAAACATCACGTTGGCTGGTGATGTCACGCAGTTTGCCGTCATCGGCAGTCTCGTCTTCGACGTGGACAACATCGGCATCGACCTCATTGGCGGCGAGGATTACGGCACCGCTCAGGCCCACAGCGGGCTGCTCTGCGGCAACGGCCTCGGCGGTCAGCTCGCCCAAAATCCCGCCTACCCCCCCGACGGCGACGCGGCGGCCGCCGGGCTCTACCTCGACGGCGGCGGCAGCGGCTGCATCGTCGCCTTGAGCTTCGTCGAGGGCTTCTCGAACGGCTACGAGGTCGGCTCCGAAGGGGCGAACCCGACGGTCGAGAACGCACACCTCTTCGGAAACGTCAGCGTCGAGTCCCGCGGTGCGGGTCTGCTCATCGGCTCCTTGGCCGAACGGGTCGACCCCAAGAAACCTACGGATCGGCAGACGCTGGTCCAACGGCACGTGATCGTCGGCAACTCGAGCGCCGACGTCGCGAGCTGCCTCGAAGGGGGCACGAACGACGGGGACGGGGCGGCCCAGTGCGAGGGTGGCTCCGTCGAACGACGAGGGGTCGAGGTCTGCGTCAGCGGCGTGCTGCCTGCGTCGGTAGACGCCTGCGCCTGGCAAAGCAATCTGTGAGTTCGTCTCCCTCTCGTGAATTGGACTCAAAGCGGGACTTCCCACTCAGGCTGGATAGTTCCACCACCACGCGAGGGGTCTGAGGGGGTCACTGAGAGCCCACACTGGTCTGGTCAAACGAACGAAATCCCTGAATGGCGAAGCTGACACCAATCAACGACGAAACCCCGCTCTACAGCAGTCGTATCGTTCGGACCTATGCGGAGTACATCACCCGCAGGCACCCGGACGCCGACCTGGACGCGATCCTCGCCGCGGGACGTACGAGCCGAGCGGAGTGCGAAGACCCTCAGCGTTGGTATCTCCAGCGTGAGCTCGACGCCCTCTACGAAGCCATGACCGCCGCCATTGGCGACTCGGAGATCTGTCGCAAAGTGGGGCGCTTCGGGATACGCGCCGCTGCGACGGGCTCGCTGCGACAAATCGCGCTGGGCTTGTCGAGCCCAGAGCATTTCTTCATGCGCATGCCGCAGGTGATGGGGATGCTCGCCCGGCAAGCCGATGCCGTTGGGCACCTCACGGGACCATACCAGGCCGAGATCGTCGTCACCCAAAAGTTGGGCTCCAAAGAGGGGCCTTATCAGTGCCAGAACCGGCTCGGCTCGCTCGAGGGCGTGGTGATGGAGTTCGTAGCGAGGCTCCCCACCTTGGAGCACCCCGAGTGCGTGCATCGAGGGGGCGCCCAGTGCCGTTATGTCGTCTCGTGGACGACCACCTCGACCTATCGCTGGAGGCAAATTCGCTCGGCCTTGTTCTTGGCCACCGTCGTCGCGCCGCTCGGGTTCTTCCTGGCGCCGCCGCTGTTGGCAGCAGCTGCGGCGACGGCGTGTTTGCTGTCCCTGGCGCTCTCGGACGCGGCGCTCTGGCGTTCCCAGAGCCACGAGCTGAACCGATTGGTCGAGAGCCAAGGCGAGCACGCCCGGGAGATTCTCGATGAGCTGGGGGCACGCGCCGTGCAAAGTCGCCTGCTGAAAGAGATCGCGCAGGCGGCCAGCGGAGGCGTAGGAGTGGTCGAATTCTCCGAAGAAGTGATTCGGGTCTTGAAACAGAGCTTGTACATCGAACAAGCCGAGCTGCTGGTCGACAGCGCCACCTTGCTCAGCGCCCCGTCACACTCCGGAGAGTATCTCTATCGCTCGAGCTCCGACGTGTTCCCAGCGAGCGACGTGGCGTCGCGTCGCCCCTTGTGGATCGTTCGTGCGCTCCGCGACGGCACCGAAACTCTGGACCAGCTCGACGAGACGACGAGCCGCTGCTGCCTCCCCGTCGTGTTCGGCGACGTGATCCTGGGCGCGCTAACCCTCGTGGGACCTCGGGACCAGTGTGATGAGAACCAGCGCTTGCTCTACCGAGCCATCGCCGCCCAGATCGCGGTCGGCGTCCGCAACACCGACGCCCTGGCCAGCGTCGCCGCCAGCGAGACTCAATACCGACACCTGGTGGAGAGCGCTGCGAGCGTCATTCTGCGCTTCGAGCCCAGTGGCCTCATCACCTTCACCAACTCGTTCGCCGCCAAGCTCTTCATGCTGCCTCAGCGCAAGGCGCAGCACCTGATGCTGGGAGACGTTTTCCCCGCGACCCCAGCGGCGACCGCTGCGTTCGAGACCCTCATCCACCGCCTGACCGCCAGCGATGAGCTGGTCGTCCTCGAGACCCACATCGACTCGGCCCTCGCCACCCCCACTCCCCTTGCCTGGACCCTGAAAGCCAAGCGCGGTGCGGGGACGGAACTCGAACAGGTGCTCGCCATCGGGACCGACATCGGCGAGCTCATCGAAGGGTTCACGGAACGGGAAATCCTCGCCCAACAGCTCCATCAAGCCCAGAAGATGGAGGCCGTCGGGACCCTCGCCGGGGGCATCGCCCACGACTTCAACAACCTCCTGACCGGGATCATCACCAACACGCAGCTGATCCTCGAGGACACCTCCATCGACGATCCCAACCACGAGATCCTCAAGGACGTCGACACCCTCGCCCGCAGCGCTGCGGACCTGACCAAGCGACTGCTCGGCTTCGCCCGCAAAGGGAAATACGCCATCGCCACGGTCGACGTGAACGAGCTGATCCTGTCGACCCTGCGACTCTTCGGCCGCACGCGCAAAGAGGTCGTGATCGAGACCCAGCTCGAGCCGAGGTTGTGGAAGATCCAAGGCGACCGAGGTCAGCTCGAGCAGACCTTGGTCAACTTGTTCGTCAACTCGAGTCAGGCCATGCCGTCGGGCGGGCGCCTCACGGTCATCAGCGAGAACCTCTCCGCGCACGAGGGCGACCATCGAGTGCAGCTCACGGTCCGTGACACTGGCGTCGGCATGCCGAAGGAGATTCAAGCGCACATCTTCGACCCCTTCTTCACGACCAAAGACCGCGATCGCGGCACGGGCCTGGGACTCGCGTCGGTCTACGGAATCGTCAAGAATCATGACGGCACCATCGAAGTGCACAGCGAGGTCGGCAAAGGCTGCTCCATGATCATCCGCCTGCCCGCGGACCTCGAGGCCATCTCGCAGCAGGACGCTCCGTCGGAAGCACTCGAAGGCACCACGGGCACGCTCTTGGTCGTCGACGACGAGACCTTCGTGCGTCGCGCCGTCGCGCGCATGCTCGAGAAGACCGGGATGCGCGTGCTCAGCGCCGAGAGCGGGCCCGAGGCCCTGTCCATCTACCAAACCCAAGGCGCCGACATCGACGTTGTCTTGCTCGATATGATCATGCCCGGCATGGGAGGCCCCGAGGTCTTCGACGCCCTCCTGGCGCTGAACCCCGAAGTGAAAGTCATTCTGTGGAGCGGCTACGCTCTGGGCGAGCAGGCGCAAGCCCTGTTGAGCAAGGGCGCCAAAGCGTTCTTCACGAAGCCCCCAGACTACCAGGAGCTCATCAAGACGTTGCACAGTCTGGTCGACGAAAAACGGCAGGGCTAATCAAGATGCAGAGCGGGCCGTTTCTTGTTGCTCTCGAGACCAGCCGCCCGCTCCCCCAGCCGGCCGTCTTGCCGATGCGCCCACGGGTACCGGGCATGTAGGAATAAACATGGCCGTTCTTCTACGAGGTATCGGCCATGTTTGTGAAGCTCCTAAGGTTGTTGCGCGGATTGGGCGCCAGCCCCGCATTGAAGATGCTGTTCCCAGTACCACGTACCGTTGCGCGTGCTGCTCAAGCCCTCCGTCTTCCCCGATGGGAAATCGGTCGGTCTTGACCGACCGGCGCGGAGCGCCGACACAGCATTAGGCCCCGGCAGCTTGCTGCCGGGGGTACGGTAGCCCCCTCGCTCGAGGCGCGGAGCGCCGACACAGCACTATTTGCGGCTGCGTAGCAGGAAGATCTGTACAAACTCCAGAGCCAGGGGTTGAAACCCCTGGCTACACGCCCGTCGCCCCCTTCGGGGGCTGCCTTGGGACTTTCTCATCTTTTTGGATGACACGCAGCGTCTCAAGGCGACTGCCATGAACATCGCTGGGATCTGGCGAGCGGCGGCGGAATCGGGGTCGCCAGGGGGCAAAGCCGCGCCAGCTATCGGCGGCTATGTAGGGGAGAAATCCGTACAAACTCCAGGCCCGACTCGTGACTGCACTTGGCTCGCTGATGGGCTTCGTGGTGCGGCAGCAATTCGTTCATGCGAGCCGGCGGGCCGCCGGCGCTCCCATTGCTGCTCTCGGCGTCAGCGCATTTGGGAGGGCATTCAGCGTCCGCTCAGGTTCACCCCCACCGCCGAGGATCGTCACAGACAACAAACGGCCGCACCACCGAGCCTCGGCCTCGGCCCCTCGCGGGCCGAACAATCCCCAGCCCCAGGTGGAACCTGGGGCGACTCGCGACTGCCGACGAACTCGCGCCTAGCCAGCACGACTCTCTCCGCGGTCCTTGGCTCGCTGATGGGCTCCGTGGTGCGGCAGCAATTCGTTCACGCGTGCCGGATGCGAGTCATCCCGTCACTCCTCCCCCTCCTCCGCCCACAGCACCGGATCCTCCGTCAGCTTCGGGGGCTCCCACACGAACGCCGGCCCAGGCGCCGAGGTGTACGGTGGCGGCAACGACAAATCCAGCGGATCGACCGACCGGGCGAGGGCGAGGCCGTCGATGGGGTCGGCGACCGGGAGGGGTGGGATTTGGGCGAGCAGACGATCGATGACGGCCTTTAGGTCGCCCTGCCCGACCGCTTCGCTGCGCCGCGCCCGTGGTCGCGCCAAAAGCGCCGCCTCGGCGCGCCGCTTGGGGTCCATGGTCAGGGCTTGCCAGATGCCTTGGATTTGGCCCCGCTCTTTGGCGGATGCCGACTCGGCGCGCTCCCTGAGCGCCTCGGTCAAACCTTGCAGATCGAGGCCCGGGTCGAGTTCCAGGAGCTCATAGGGGTTCGGCTTCGGACGCGTCATGTCTTGGCTCCCAAGAGGGCGAGCTTCGCCTCGACGAGCTCGAGTCGGCTCTTGAGTTCGGGCAGCGAGGGGTGCTCGGGCCGCAGGGCTTCGGCCTCTCCCACCAGAGTCCGCACGCGCTTGACGACGGCGATGGTGTGGGCCTGTTTGCGCCAGGGGAAGCCCGGCTGGATGCCAACGGCGCACAGCAGGTGGTCGGCCAGGTCGAGGTTCGTCGAGGCCAGCACCACGCGAGCGTTGCGGTGCGTGCTGCAGCGCTCGCTGCCGTTGCGCAGGGCGCGGTTGCGGTTCTCGAGGCAGCGCAGGGTCTCGTTCCACGTGGCGCCAGACTTTGGCAGCGCCGTGCCGTAGAGGACTTGGAAGTCGGCATAGAGCGCCTGATGGCCAAAGACCTCGTCGCGCGCTAGGCGCGCGGCGAGGTCGTCGGCGAAGGGGGTGAGCGGCCCAAGGAGCTCGAGGACGCGGCCGTGCAGCCCGTCTTGGTGCGGCGGCCACGCCATGGCAGTGGCCGTGTCCAGCACCCACAGGGTCAGCGCCTCGCTGTGGCCGACGGCGGCCGCGAAGCGCACGGCCGGACCGAAGGCGTCAGGGAGCAGGCTGCCGTCGCCGTTGCTCAGCGCCGTCTCCGCCGCGCGGCTGTGCTCGCCGCAGCTCAGAACCAGCGCGCGCACGCCATCGGCGACGGCGTCCTGGCTGGCTCTTTCAATATCCGTCGCGACCTCGCTCTGGCGCCCGTTCTTTCGCAAACCGCGCACGACGCTCTCGAGACGAATCCTCTCCTTGTAGACCTCGTCGAGGTCGGCGTCCGGTGTGGCGGCGCGGCGAATGGCCTCGAGGGACTCGGCGACCAAGCTCTTCGGCCATTTTTCCAGCACCTCGCTGGACACGGCTTCGCCGCTGCTCGCCGTCGCGACAGCGCGCAGATAGTCACGATGGCTCTCCCAGAGCGTGAGGAGTCCCTCCAAGCTGCGGGCGGCGAGGCGCTCGTCGTCGGAGCGTCCCCAAGCCAAGGCGAGGTGGTGGACGAGCCTAGGCGAGAGCGCGTCGGGGAAGCGCGCGTCGGCGAGCGCAGCGAGCGGCGCGCCGTCGCCATCGAGGAGGGCGCGCAGCGCGGCGCGGGTCGGCGAGTGGTGTACAGCCTCGGCTTCGAACGCGCGCAGCAGGTCGAGGTTGGCACGAGTGGACTCGCCCTGCGGCAGCCTGAGCGCCTGCGACAGCGTCGGGAGCGTGGTCTGCGCGTCGAGGGCGTCGAGCAGCCATTGATGTTGCGGGGTCCACATGTTGGCTACTATCGCCAGTTTGCGGCGTCTGGCAAGGCGATGACGGCGTTGTTGCCCAGCCTTTTCGGCCCGCCAGGGCCAACGGTCATAGCCAGGGGCTTCAACCCCCGGCTGCCCAGCGCGGAGCGCTGGGTGCCCCAGGTTCCACCTGGGGCTGGGGATTGCTCGGCCCCCGAGGGGCCGAGGCCGAGGGTCGGTGGTGCGGCCGTTGGTTGCCTGTGACGATCCTCGGCGGTTGGGGTGAACCTGAGCGGACGCTGAATGCCCTCCCAAATGCGCTGACGCCGAGAGCAGCAATGGGAGCGCCGGCGGCTCGCCGGCACGCATGAACGAATTGCTGCCGCACCACGAAGCCCAGCCCAGCCCACCGCAGCCCCCAAGAACCAACGACGAAGTCCCTCCAAAAAAACCTCTGCGTCCCTGCGTCTCTGCGTCAAAGCTCGAAGCCTGGCCCACCGCAGCCCCCAAGAACCAACGACGAAGTCCCCGTGCGCTCCTCCGCCAAGCCCTGTAGATTCCTCTCCGAAGTTTAGACCCCACAAGCCCCCAACTGGAGAAAACGAATGACCTGGATGGACCGAGCCATCGGCATCGACCTTGGGACCACCAACTCCGCCAGCGCCATGCTCGCCCCCGACGGCCGCGCCCTCCTGCTCGGCGAGGACACGCACGGCCGCTCCATCGTCCCCTCCGTCGTCGGCTACGACTTGGACAAGGACTGCGTGGTCAGCGGGTTTACGGCCTGGAATCGGCGGGCGCTGCTGCCTCTGCCCATCCAGTCGGTCAAGCGCAAGATGGGCTCGCGCCAGTCGCTGGCCCTCGGGCCGCTGACGCTGACGCCGGCCGAGGTGTCGGCCGAGCTCCTGCGCGCCCAGCGCACCCAGATGGAGCAGACCGCAGCCCAGGCCGGCTTTGGCGAGTTGAAAGTGCGCCGCGCCATCGTCACCGTGCCGGCCTACTTCGACGCGCCGCAGATCGAGGCCACCCGCCAGGCCGGCGAGCTGGCGGGGCTGGAGGTCTTGGGACTGCTGCAAGAACCCACCGCCGCCTGCATGTACTGCGTCTGGAAGCGCGGCATGGGCGACGGCAATTTCTTGGTCTACGACCTGGGCGGCGGGACTTTTGACGTCTCCATCATTCGCTGCCTCATGGGCGAGTACCAGGTGCTCGGCATCCACGGCGACAACTACCTGGGCGGCGACGACTTCGACCGGCGCCTGGCCGAGCGCTTCCGCGTGCACCTCAGCCAGCAGGGCTATCGGCTCGAGCTCGACGTCGTCAACAACGCCGACGACGCCGTCCGCTTCCTGCTGCTGACCCGCGTGGCGCGCCGAATCAAGGAGTCGTTGTCGTTCGAGGAGGTCGTCTACGTCGCCCAACAAGACCTCTTCAAGGACCAAGCCGGCGAGCCCGTGACCCTGGAGATGGAGCTCACGCGCGGGGAGTGGGAGCGGCTCATGGCCGACCTCATCGAGTCGACCGTTCGCTGCTGCCACTCTGCCCTGGAGCAGTCCAAGGAGCGCGCCGGCGTCGATCTGGCGGACATCGACACAGTGCTCCTCGTCGGCGGCTCGACCCGCGTGCCCCTGGTGCAGCGCCGCGTCGCCGAGGCGTTCTGCGGTGCCGGCCGCAGCCGCGCCGAGGCCCCCACTATCGAAGCGCCCGACAGCTGCGTGGCGCTGGGCGCGGCCATTCATGCGGCGAACTTGGGCGGCGTCATCATCGGCGCCGACGACTCCGAGGTGCGACTCGCCGTGGCCACCGCCCTGGCCACCCGCGCCGGGACCATCCGAGTCTCGGGCGCACTCAGCGGCCTCGAGGCCAACGGCGCCACTCTATTATTGAAGGACGTGAACGCCGCGACCCTCGCCGTCGAGGTGCTGGACGGCGAGCGCTTCAAGCTCACCGACGTGCCTCTGGTCGAAGACGGCGCCAACCCCATGGTCCTAGAAATCCTCGACAAGAGCGGCAACACCCGCGCCGAGCTGCCGCTGACCCTCTACCGCAACGCCGAGCTCAAGACGACGGGCAGCGCGCTCAGCAACCCCACGGTGCTGGCCAAGGACCTTCAGCTCGAGGTCCAGCAACTGGGCGAGCTCGAGCGCAAAATCCTGTTGCCGCGCGGCCGCACACTGCCGGCCCACGAGGAGTTCCGCCTCTTCACCGCCGACCAATCCGGCGCGGTGATCCTGACCCTCTTGCAAAACCGCTACCCCATCAGCACCCTGCACCTCGAGGTGCCGGAGGAGCTGGCCGTCGGCACGCCGGTCTCCCTGGAGCTCGAGGTCGACGAGTCCATGACCATCACCGCCTCGGGTCAGGTAGGCGGCCAGAAATTTTGGGCGCGGGTCGAGCCCCCATCCCTCGACAGCCTAAAAGATTGGCCCCAAATCGAGGCCCTGCTGCTGGACGCTGAACGCCTCGCGCCGCGTCTCTGGGGGCAAGAAGCGAAGCTCTTTCGGAGCGAGGCCCCGTTCTTGATGGCCAGTATCCGAGAGGCCGTGCGCACCGATCCCGACAAATTGCACGCCCTGGTGGCGCGCTTGGAAGACCTCATGGAGTACTTGCGCGGGACGCCGGGCGAGCTCTCGCCGGGGTTCAACCGCTACGAGGCGGTGCTCGACACGATTCGCCGCTTCGCGTTGAAGGCCGACAGCGTTTTGGGCATGACCTTCGAGGCGTGGAAGGCGCGCATCGACGACTTCCATGTGCAAGGGGAGCGGGCGTTCAAGGCCAAGGACCAAGCGCTTTACGGCAAGCTCTATACGCAATTGCAGGCGCTGGTGGAGACGTTGAACCAGGAAGAGACACGGTTCGTGAAGACCAACAGCTTGGAGCATGTGCAGGACCTGTTGCGCAGCGCGCAGTTCAGGCTGCTCGCCTTGCATTCGAAGCTGACCGACGTGGTGATTCCAGCCAACCCGGAGACGCGCCGGCTGCGCGAGGCGGCGCTGGCGTCGCTCAAGTCCGACCTGACGACCACCGTCGAAGACCCGCTGGCCGACGTGGCGGGCCGGCTCGAGGGCAACCCGGCGGTGCGGGGCGAGCTCGACCGCATTCTCCTGGCGCTGAAGCTGCTGGATAAGCGGCTCGAGGCGCTGCCAGCCCTAGGTGTGGTCACGACGGGTTGATTTTTTCCGGCTTCGAGTCGAAGTTGGAGGTCGCTGAGCGCGCGTAGGAACGCAGGGTGGCTCTCTGCGAGCCGCCTCTGTTCCGAGTCGCGCGCGAAAAGTCCGATTGATTAGATCCCTTTTGTCGACGCCACAGGTCAGGCCATGCAGAAACCGTCTATTGAGGTTCGCTCACTTCCTGGGAGTGCGGCGACTCGAAGCGAGTCACCGCGCGTCCCTGCGCTCGCGTTCTTCACCCTCTCCCTTCTCGTTGGCGTGATCTTGGTCGCCGGCTGCAACCGCCAGCGGATGGCCGTGCCCATCGACGTGAAGACCCCGGACACCCAGGAGTGGCCGGTCGAGCGCGTCGAGCTGGAGCTCTATTTCGCGGACTGGACGGTCGGCGAGCTCAATCGTGCCTGGGACCCGGTCGCTGGGGGACTCGTCGTGGAGGGCGTCGCGGACGTCTCGGGCTTCAGCTTCGTGGTCAAGAAAGACTCGGGCGAGGCGGCGGCGATCGAGTGCGCGACGAGCACTGGAGCGGTCAGCGAGGCGTCGACGTCGTTCCTGCATTGCGTCATCAACGGCGAGGGCATCGATTGGAACTTGGAGATGACGGGGCAGGGCCTGCAGCCGATGATCGGCCGGCTCTCGACGCTCGGCAAGACGGTCTATGAGGTCGAGGGCTCCAACGAGCTCTCCGACCAAGCGGAGCCGGTCATGACGACGACCGGCTACATGATCAGCCGCGGCACCGACTTCGTCGGCGCCGTCGACGTCCTCGAGGACGGGGTGGTGTGGTTGTTCGGGGCGCTACCGGCCACAGAGGAGCTTCCCTTCGGAGCCTTGGCCGCCATCCTCCTGCGACAGGGCGAGATCGCCACGGTCCTCGCCGCCGAGCGCCAAGACGTCAACTCGCTTGCCGCTCGCGCTCGCGAGCGCACGGACGCGAGTTGGCTCGCTTCGAGCCAGCTCAGTTCTGTGAAGCGAGCGACCTCTAATTGAACGCCTTATGAGTCGTGGTTCCAACCCAGCAGCAAATGCGCCCGGCACCGCGATTGAACCCGTGTGGCGACGTGCGCTGCGGCCTGTGGCGCGTTGGTTCGAGGGGACGCCGTCGGCGACCCGCTCCGATTTGGTCTTCCGCGTCGTCCTCTCGACGCTGGCGCTGGTCGTGGCCCTGAGCTGGGGCGTGCACCGCTACTGGCCGCTCCTGAAGCCAGCGCCGAGGCCCGTGACCCACAGCGAGGACGAGCAGACGCGCTACGGGCTGACGCTGGAGCGGCGCAAGCAAATCTTCGAGTTCATGGCCACCCGAGAGCCAGCCGCGATCGCCGCCGGTAAGCGCGACTTCCCGACCCACGCCTGGTCGCAGCAGGACCACCGCGCCCACTTCGAGCACGACAACGCCAAGCGCGCCGAGCGGCAGTTCGGCGTCAGCCTCGCGACGATTTTCGCGGTCATGCAGGAGGGGATTCACAAGAAGTGGCGCGCGAATTCCAAAGCCGAGCCGCTCATCCCGACCATCATCCCCCTAGATCCTCGCCGCTGAGACGTTCATGACCGAACCCGAGCTGCCCAGCGAAGCGGCGATTCCGACACCGCGAAAGAGCCGCGACCACCTAGTCGACCGGCTGCTCTCGTTGTTTGGCGTGCGGTTGCTGTTGTGGTTTTGGCTCGCCGCGGCCTTCCTGCCGGGCATTTTGGTGGACGTGCAGAAGGTCGGCAACCACTTCGACGAGCACTTCCACTTCCAGCACGACGACGCGGCGCGGCGCACGATGGTCGACTACGGGCAGCTTCCCGTGTGGGACCCTTATACCTGCGGCGGAATCCCTGGGGCGGGCAACCCTCAAACCACTTTTTTGGCGCCCGACTTCGGGTTGCGGCTGCTCTTCGGAACGGAACCGGGGCGCCGCCTAGCCATTCTCCTCTTCTTCATTCTGGGCCTCGAGGGCATGTTCCTGCTCGCCCGCAAGCACGACGCCACGGCGACGGGCGCGGCCGTGGGCGCCATCATCTTCACCATGTCGGGTCGCTTCACGCACCTCATCGACCGCGGCTGGCTGAACATGCTGCCGTTTTACCTCTTCCCGTGGATCGTCTTGGCCTTCGAGAAGGGGCTCAAGTCGACGCGGTGGAGGATTTTTGGCGGTGCGCTCCTGGGCTGGATGGTGCTCTGCGGCGGGACCTACACCTATCCCTACGCCGTTGTGTTGCTCGGCCTGCTGATGGTCGTCGAGCTGGGCCAGAACCTCTTCCCCGCCCAACGCGAGGTGGGCGCCAAGTGGTACAGCCCAATCCTCGCCGTCGTCACCATGGGGGCAGTCTCGGTCGCGGTCTCGGCTGTGCACGTCTTCCCCATGCTCGAAATCGTCACGGGCAACCCGCGTCCCGTCGAAACCCGCACCCACTTCTCGGCGCCCGACCTCCTGAGCCACCTGACCAAGGCCGCGACCGGCGACGGCATCGACTGGACCCTGGCCTACATCGGCCTGAGCGTCTTGGTCTTGGCGGCGTTCGGCGCGTTGACCTCAAACAAGGCCGCTCGCCGCTTCGGAGCCCTGGCGGTGGCGTTCTTTCTGCTGGGCATGGGGGATTTTGGGCCTTGGGCGCCCTTTACTTGGTTGGTCGAACTTCCCGTCTACGGCCAGCTGCGCTGGCCACAGCGGTTCTTGTTGCCCGTCGCCATGTTCGTCGGGCTCTGTGCGGGCCTGGGTGTCAGCGTGATCGAGCGCGCGCCGGCGCAGCTCTTGGGTTACATGCACAAACGTTGGGCTCGCCCAGCGGCGCCCGGGTGCCGAGCGGACGGCCGATTTTCGCACCGCAAGTTCTCTGAAATCGGCGAAAATCGGTCGTGGGCAAGCGAGGCAACAAATCCCAATTGGGCGCGCTGGGCGTGGGTCGGCGGCGGAGTCGTCGCGCTCTTCGTCGGTTGGTATGCGGCCTACCGCATTGGTGACGCCATCGGCTTGAACCTGGCGGCGAGCAACGCCATCCGGGTGGGGCGTGTGTTCAACGACGCGCCGCCGCTCTACGATCCCGACGCAGAGTTCACGCAGGCGCGCGGAAATCGTTGGGATGCGCACGTCTGGCCGGGCCTCAACCAAGGGATGCTGGCCTGTCTCGAGGCCAACAAGTTGCCGCAGTCGCTGCTCCTGCGGGCCGACCTAGAGCAGGAAGAGTATCCCCTCGACCCGGCGGTGGCGTCGGTGAAGCGCGTCTCTTGGACGCCCAACGCGATCGAGCTCGAGGTCGACGCCAAGGAAGAGACGTTGGTGTTGGTGAACCAGAACTACCATCGCAAGTGGACGGCCGACGTGGGCGAGGTGGTGGACCACGAGGGCTTGCTGGCGGTGGCAGTACCGGCCGGGGTCGCAACAGTGACACTGAAGTATCGGGACTGGGCGTTCGAGGCTGGGTTCTGGCTGTCGTTGTTGACGGTGTTGGCGCTGTTGGCGGGGTTGGGAGTGAGCGGGTGGCGCTGGCTAGGCGAGCTGCGGGGACGGTGGCGGGCCTGGGGCTCGGGGCCATAGGGGCGGCCGGCGGCCGCCCCAGTTTGAAACCCCGTCTTCGTCGTAGGGGCGCAGCGTGCTGCGCCCTTGCCGAGAGCAGTTTGAAGCCCGGTCGTAGGGGCGCAGCGTGCTGCGCCCTTGTTGTTGTTGCGCGCATCCTGCGCAACCCTTCGGGTTTACACGACTCTCCGCCATCCCTGGCTACGAGTTCTTCGTAGGACCGTACCGAGGAACAGTTGCCCAGGATACCTGGGCCTCCTCTCATCGTGGCCTAAAGAACCTGGGCGTCGGCCCCAAAGGGGCCGCCCAGGAACCAGCCCAACGTGAAACGTTGGGTGAACCGCGCGTGAACGCCCGACCCCACAACGTCGAAAACGTCCGGTTGCCTGAGTCGCAAAAAACATCCCCATCTCAGGGGGGCGGGGTCGGGGGGCGGCAGCAAACGAAAAGGC
This sequence comes from Deltaproteobacteria bacterium CG_4_9_14_3_um_filter_63_12, assembly GCA_002789955.1. Lineage (GTDB taxonomy): Bacteria > Myxococcota_A > Bradymonadia > UBA4248 > UM-FILTER-63-12 > UM-FILTER-63-12. Next base: position 15,249 of record PFUG01000486.1, read on the forward strand.
CCAGGCTATGGAGCCTGGGCCTTGTCTCTATTCGGACTCTCGTCGGCTTTCGCGGACGAGGGTCACCGGGTGTCCTAGTTGAACATGCCCATGATGGCGGTCACGAGGTCGCCGTAGAGAGCGGTCTCGGTCAAGAGGTAGCCATTCTCCTTGGTGTGTTGATTGAAGGCGGTCAGCGCGGCGGCGTCGTCCTCATTGATCATGTCGGCGCGGTGGCAGGAGCCACAAGCCCTGGAGGCAGGACCAGCGAGGTAAGCCGGGACAGCACCGATGGCGCGAGGGACTGAGAACGTATCGGCCTTGGAGAACTGGCCAGGCATCGACTTGGCCTGATCCGGCACTTCGAAGGCGCCGGGGACGTGGCAGGACTCGCAGTTGGTGATGGTGAAGTTGGGGTAGGTGCTCTCGACGTGGTGCTCATAGCGCATCTTTTCAACGGCATCGCTGAAGTCGATGTCGGCGGGATCGAAGGCCTGGAAGGAGTGGATCGCGTGGACGTAGGAGTCGATGGAGCGCGACTGCATCTCGAGGTGGGAACCTCCGGCCGAAGGAACGTGGCAGAGACGGCAGACCTTGATGTTTCCACCGCGGTCGCCGCTATGGAAGGATGTCGCCAGTGCGTCATGGCAATCGTTGCAGCCATTGGTGACGTCGACGATGTCGGCGTAGAAGGTGTCGTCGATGGCATTGGCAGTGAAGTCGAAGGTCTGCGAAGGTGCATTGAGGGCCTTGATGAGGTCGTCATTGGCCTTGCAGGTGTCGTCGGCTGCGCAGTGGTTGCCGCGAGTACACGCGGGGGTGCAGGTCCCAACGCTGACATCGGCGTCGTTCACGATCTCGGTCAGGGCCGGCATGACAGCGACTTCAGCTCTCTTGACGGAGCCATCGGCGAGCTGGCCGGCCCACATGGACAGGTCAACATCGAGGTCCCAGCTGCCGGCGGCGGAAGTGTTCACGGTGAAACGAGGGTTCGTGGTGACGCCGTCGACTTTGAACTCCAAGAGGCGGTTCTTCTCGGGCGTGGTATCCGAGCTGTGGGGGCTGACGAGGAAGTCCTTGGTGTCGTAGCCGTAGAGTCCAACCATGAGGGTCGGGGTGATGTCGGAGACGTTGAGCGTAGCAGGGGAGCCTGTGGCTTCCGTCGCGGTGAACTTGACGTTGAGGATGTTGGTGGTGCTGTTGAAGGTCACGGCAGTGAAAGTGGTCGTGAAGACCTCAGAGAACTTGGTGCCGATGGCATCAGCGTAGATCTCCTTGTCGTAGCCGGTGTGGAGCTCCTTGAACTCTGGTCCAGAACCGCCCACCTTGTGGCAGCCATTGCAGTTGTCGACGGCCGCGTCATGGAAGCTAGTGACGCCTGCGTTGGCCCAAATGGTATTGAGGGCACGGTCGGCGGTGCCGTAAGTGGCCGAACCAGTGATCGGGTGGCAGCTCTTGCAGGTCGTGATGCTGAAGTTGGCGTCGGTCAAGATCATGTCGAGCTTGCCTTCGTGGCAAGTCGCGCAGTTGGCAATCGACTGGGGATAAGGGAACTCCATTGAGTGCGACATGTGCACGTCGTTCATGACGTTGGCGGTGTAGGCGTACTTGGCCTTCTCGGCGGTGGTGAGAGGACTGTTGGGGATGTCGGCAAAGCGAGCCGGATCGTCGACGAGAACTTGCCAGTCAACGTGACCACCGACTCGGGTGTCGTAGTGGCAGTTCTTGCAGCCAGCGAAGTCGTCCAGACCGGGAACCTTAGCGGCTCTGTAGCCATGCTTGCGGTAAGGAGTGCCATGGCACTTCTCGCAACCAGCGACATTGGCAGCGGAGACGTAGGGGGTGGTGGCCAAGGTCCCGTAGGACTTGCCGATGCTGGTCATGTCTGAGTACAACTTCACGTGGCCAGCGCTCGGCTCGACGGCGAGTTGGCCCTTCGCGACGTAGAGGTAGACCCCAGCATTCGAAAGTTCAGGAGCGAAGGCCATCGTCTTGCTTACCGAGTACTGACCGCCACCCAATGCGACCCAACCAGCGAGGGAAGTACCCTCGGTGAACCTTCTCGTCGTGGCATCGTACTTGACGGCATACGCAGTCTTCTGTCCGAACGAAGGAAGACCGGTAGCGTCGATGACGGGCACGCCAGCTTCGGTGAGGGTGACGGTTATGACAACGTCGAAGTTGCTGGCGTTGGGGGTGCTGACAACGCTGTCGATCGTCATCTCGAGCGAGGTTTGGATGTAGTCATCATAGACGGCCTGGTGCTTCTCGCCGGCGCCTTTGTGACACGTGGCGCAACTCTCAATTTCGACATTCGCAACGACATCGACCGGAGGCGGGGTGACGTCGATGGTCACGACGTCGGTACCGCAGGTCACGGTGTAGGTGTTGTCGGCGTTGTCGACGACGGTGCAAGGAGTCCCAGGGTCGCCAGTGGTGCCCGGAACGCCTTGGGGGCCGTCCGAGAGGATGACTTCGTCGGTCCCGCAGGTCACGGTGTAGGTCCCGTCCGTGTTGTCCACGGCCGTGCAGCCCGCACCAGGATCGCCGGGTTGGCCAGGATCGCCGGGTTGTCCAGGCTCTCCGACCGTGCCCTCGACGATGGTCACGACGTCGCCACCGCAGTCGATGGTGAAGGTGCCGTCAGCGTTGTTGGTGGCGGTGCAGCCCGTTCCGGTCGCGCCCGCTGGGCCTTTGTCCCCGGCGCAGGCGGCCAGCAGCAGGCATGCACTTGCTACTAGAAGCGTAATTCCAAAACTCCCTAGTCTCATTTGTAACTCCTTTGGCTATTGAAACCACGGACCCAAGTGTCCGGTTAACGAACTTCGATGCACCTCGCCTACTCAGTTCACCAAAGCGTTGCAAGTCGGGATCTGCACTGAATTGATTTGGATCATGCGCCTTCGTGATCGGGGTCATTCGGACTTTCGTAAGTTAGTGATAAGTAATATGATTATTAATATCACGTTTTCTTGAAGAAACCCTCTCCTCCAGGTCCGGATGGAACTTGACCAGGAGCAAGAGTCCGCGTGATTCGTATCATGATGCAGGAATTCTCCATACGTGGAGCGGCCGCCATGAGAATGCGGTGGCGTGGGGTCGCGGTCATCTCGTCGCGAGATGCGCAGACCGGTCGGCCCTCGACGGTGTGAAACACCAGAGGAGACCAAGGGGCTGTGCTCTCAGGCTTCGGGAGGTGGCAGCCTCAACCAAAAGGTCGTCCCGTCGACTCGCCCCGAGTCGAAACCGATCTCGCCCTTGAGCACCTGGCTGAGCTTGTGCATCGCGTGGGTGCAATCGCTGCAAAGGTTTCCGCCGAGAAGTCTTCTCCCTCACTTAGCCAAACACTGGGTTCAAGCCCGCTCGACCCCCGAAGCTTGCTGGGCAGGATTCCCCTAGACGAACCCTCTGAGAATGACTACACCGGCGCGATCCAGTTTCGAATCGCACCACAGGGAGGACTCATGCGAACACTGAGAAACATCACCCTAACGGCCTGCATTGCCTGCGGGCTCCTCTTCGCGTCGGCTTGTGAAGAGAAGGCGCCGGCCAAGGCCGCCGAGAAGACCGAGAAGACCAACGTCGAAGGCAACCAAGCTCAGGACAAAGCCGTCGCCGACGAGAAGCAAGCAGAACCCAAAGCCGCCGAGAGCAATGAGCCCGGTGCGGACGAAGCCAAAGCCGATCCCAAGGTCATGCTGGCCCAACAACCCGGCGCAACATTGGGCGACACCACGATGTGTCCAGTCACGGGCGAAGTGTTCGTCGTCAAAGAGGACTCACCGTCCGCCGACTACAAAGGCCAGAATGTCTACTTCTGCTGCGCGAGCTGCGGAAAGGGCTTCGGAGTGGACCCCGACAACCTGCTCGCCGCGCTGAAGCTCAAGATCGACGAGGCCAACGGCAAATAGTCCAGCCGCGCACCCCACCTACAGAGGCTCGCTGACGCGGGCCTTTGTTCGTTCTGGCCGCCGCTCAGCGCCGGTTGACCCAAATCCACGTCGATGCGAAGGAGTGGAGGGCGGAAGAAGACTCGCAGAGTCTTGAAAGCCCAAAGGGTCGCGCGCAGGATACCCAACAGCCAACAAACACCCTCTCTTCGCCGCCGCCCACCTCGAACGGCCGAGGGAACGCGCGAAGCGGTCGGTAGGAAGCGAGGCAGGAAGACAATGGTCACGACGTGTAACAACCATCCGGCTCTGTCTGCAGCTTGGACGTGCAACGACTGCTTCGCGGACTTCTGTGACAGCTGCGTCGTCAAGAAGGACATGACCTACGCGACGTTCGAACTCTGTCCGACCTGTGGCGGAGCTTGCCACCCAAGAAGGTACGGGGGGATGGCCGCCCGCGACTTCGACTTCGTGGGCTCAGTGCCCAAAGCGCTGACCTATCCAGCAACCCCGTCGATCTTTATGGTGCTCGGCATCATGGTTTTCGTGCTCTTCTTCGTCTACTTGATGGCAGCAACCTTCATCTTCGTCGTCTTCGGGCTGCTCGTGAAGCTCGTGATCTATGGGTATTTCGGCGTGTACGCCATGTCCATCGCCCGCACGACGGGGTTAGGCGAGGACGAGCCCCCAGACTGGCCCGACGGCAGCGACCTGCGCGCCGACCTAGGCAGCGCCATCCTGCGCTTCTTCGGCGCGATGTTGGTCCCTTACTTCCCCGCGATTCTTCTCTTCTTGGGCATCCTGTTCGGCTACCTCAGCACCAGCGTGACCCCGTTTATCTTCATCTTCGCCATCATCGGCTCTCTTTACGCGCCGATGTCTTTGTTGGCCGTCTCTATGGGTCAGACCATCGGGGCGGCCAGTCCACACGTGTGCTTCCCTGCGATCAGGGTCTGCCTCAAAGACTACGCCCTCGCCATCGTCTTTCTCCTCGGCGTGGTGCTGCTCAATTGGCTGGTTTCGGTGACCATCACGCTCCAGATCGGCTTCATTGGGCTTCTCATCGCGGAGTCCATTGGCTTCTACTTCATGATGGTGCAAGCGCGAGTGATGGGCCTGCTCTACCGCGCCCATCACGAGGAGTTCAATTGGGTCGTGTGAGCGATTGTTAAGGCTGCAGCTCGATGAATCCTCACCATTTCGTCACCCATCAAGGGTCAACTAAGTTAGCTAAGCGCCCGGCCACGTCGATATTCTTGTCTAGCGGTCAACGGCCAGCAAGAGAATCATCTTTTGGCCCATTGACCACAGGTCGCCAAAAACAATAGGGATGTCTCCCTGGGGTGTGGAGAAGCGCACCAAGGAGTTCATGACTTGAGGTCGCCCTTCCTGGGCGGCCATCCGGCAGTTCGGCCGCACACTGCGGTCGATAGCAAAGAACAACAGTGGAGCGAGTCGAATGAAAGTCGCGGTCATCGGAACCGGATACGTTGGACTGACCACCGGGGTGGTTTTGGGCTTTCTTGGACACGAGGTGGTCGGGGTGGACAAGGATCCCGCCAAGCTCGATATGCTCAGAGCCGGCAAGTCCCCCATTCACGAGCTCGGTCTCAACGAGCTCCTCGCCCTGTCCAAGAACCGCATCAGCTTCTCCGACGACACCACGACAGTCGTCCGCGACTCGGACGTGATCATCATCGCCGTGGGCACGCCCTCCCAGTCCTCAGGCGCGGTCGATGTCTCCTACGTCGAGCAGGCCGCACTCGAGATCGCTGGGGGACTCGAGTCCGGACGAGATTACACCGTCGTCGTGAAGTCGACCGTGCCCATCGGCACCAACCGCCGCGTCGCCTACGTGATGTTGCGGACCCTCGAAGAACGAGGGGTCATCGCGAACTTGAGCTTCGCCTCCAACCCCGAATTCCTGCGCGAGGGCAAGGCGCTCTTCGACACGCTCTATCCCGACCGCATCGTCGTTGGCTCCAAGAGCGCCAAGGCTCGGGATTCCATGCGCTCGCTCTATGAGCGCATCCTCTCGCAGTCCTTCACCCCACCCAGCTTCCTCGCCCGGGAACGTGGGTATTCGGCCCCAGCCATCGTCGAGACGGACCCCACGAGCGCCGAGATGATCAAGTACGCGGCCAACGCGTTCCTCGCGGTCAAGATCAGCTTTATCAATGAGATCGGGGGCTTATGTGATCGGGCAGGCGCCGACGTGACCGAGGTCTCGCGCGGCATCGGCCTCGACCAACGCATCGGGCCCCTCTTCCTCAATGCTGGCCTGGGTTGGGGCGGCAGCTGTTTCCCCAAGGACACACTCGGATTGATCGGCCTCGCCTCGGAATATGGCTACACCATGCCCGTCGTCACGGCCGCCAGGGAAGTGAACCAACGACAGCAGCAGGTGATCGTCGAAAAGCTGCAGAGTGAGCTCAAGGTCTTGCGGGGAAGGGTCATCGCGCTGCTTGGGCTCGCCTTCAAGCCCGACACCGACGACGTTCGCTACTCCCCTGCGCTCGGCATCATCCAGAAGCTCGCCGAGTTCGGCGCCATCATCCGCGTCACCGACCCCATCGCCATGGCCAACGCCAAGGCCGAGCTCGCCAATTTGACGGTCGAGTACATCGAGGATCCCTACGAAGCGGTTCGCGGCGCCGACGCCTTCGTGCTCACCACCGAGTGGGGAATCTACCGAGACCTCGACTTGGGCCGAGTGGCCAAGGCGATGCGCACTCCGGTGCTCATCGATGGCCGCAACCTCTACGAGCCCGAGACGGCCACCGAGGCCGGGTTGCGCTACACAGGAGTCGGCCGTTGAGCGGCAAGCACGCGCTGGTCACTGGCGGAGCCGGGTTCATCGGTAGCCACCTGGTGGATCGCCTCCTCGGCGAGGGCTGGCGGGTGACCGTCGTGGACAACTTCGACCCCTTCTACGCACGCTCGGTGAAGGAAGGGAACATTCGGAGCCACAGAGAACACCCGAACTACCACCTCATCGAGTGCGATCTGCGCGATCGGGACGGCCTCGTCGCGGCGTTCGAGAGTCCCTTTGACTGCATCGTGCACCTGGCGGCCAGAGCCGGCGTCCGGCCCTCCATTGCCGACCCAGTCGGCTACCAATCCGTCAACGTGACCGGGACTCAGAATCTGCTCGAGCTCGCCAAGGATTGGGGCTGCAAGCAGTTCGTCTTCGCCTCCTCGTCCAGTGTTTATGGCATCAACCCCGACGTGCCTTGGCGCGAAGAAGGGGCGGTCCTACAGCCCATTAGCCCCTACGCTAGCACCAAGGTCAGCGGCGAGCTCATGGGGCACGTCTACAGCCATCTCTACAGAATCCGCTTCGTTGCGCTGCGCTTCTTCACCGTGATCGGGCCGCGCCAGAGGCCAGACCTGGCGCTGCACAAGTTCGCGAAGATGATGTTGGCCGGTCAGAAGCTGCCCAAGTTCGGCGACGGCGAGACCTCCCGCGACTACACCTTCGTCGCGGATATCGTCAGCGGCGTTTGCGCAGCCATGGAATACGACGCCAGCCTTTACGAGGTCATCAACCTCGGGAACCATCAGACGATCACGCTCAACGAGATGATCGGCGCGCTCGAGCTCAGCCTTAATCGAACCGCAGAGCTCGAGTCGTTGCCCGAGCAGCCTGGCGACGTGCCGCGCACCTGGGCCGACATCTCCAAAGCGCAGCGGCTGCTGAACTACCAGCCGACGACCCCCTTTCGCGCTGGCGTCGAGCACTTCGTGCGCTGGTTTCTTGCGAATCGCTAGTCCGGCGTCCGCGCACGGCACCTGCCTGCCTTGAATACTCGACCGTGGCGAATAGGTTGCCACCGTTCGGGGCCCCGGCATCGCACGGCAGTCCATGCGCTTTGGCTACGAATTCGTGCAGTATTGGTTCCAACGAGTCGCGTGAGGGAGAAGAGATGACCGCAGGATCAACCAACGGAAAGGAAGCAGAAGTCTTCGACAGCGAGCCCGTGAGCGGTTTCGAAACCGCCGTGGAGAGCGAGGCCGTGGAGGTCATTTGGGAGGGCGAACCCGTGTCGCCACCACAAGTGGACTGGAAAGATCGCTACCTTCGCCTCGCCGCGGACTTCGACAACTACAAGAAGCGCGAAGAGCGGGAGTCCAAGCAGCTGCGCCGACGCGTCGAGAGTCAGCTCTTGGGACGGTGGCTGGAGGTCGTCGACACGACCGACGCCGCACTGGCCGCAGCCGAGGGACGCGAGGATCCCTTCTTCGATGGGCTGCGTGGCATCGCGCGACAGATGCACGCGCTGCTCAAAGGGGCGAAGCTCAACCAGATGAGCGTCGACGGTGTCGTCTTCGATCCACGATTGCACGAGGCGCTCGCGACGATGCCGGTGGACACTGCAAGAAACGATACCGTGATTCATGTGGAGAGGGCTGGCTATGTCTACGAAGACGGCGAAGTCCTGCGTCCGGCGAGGGTGGTCGTTGGAAAAGCGGGCTGCTGACGCGCGCGTTTTTCCTGTCTTGACGGATAGATGATCTGGAATACACCAAAGGTCAACGAGATGAGCGTGCAATACAAAGACTACTACGATGCCTTGAAGGTCGAACGTGGGGCGTCTCAAGACGAGATTCAAAAGGCCTACAAGAAGCTTGCGCGTAAGTACCACCCAGACCTCAACCAAGATGACCCCAAGGCCGAAGAGCGCTTCAAGGACGTGGGCGAAGCCTACGAGGTCTTGAAGGATCCCGAGTCCCGCGCAGCCTACGACCGCCTCGGAGCCAATTGGAAGAACGGTCAACGCTTCGAACCCCCGCCTGGATGGGGCGGCGGCGGTGGCGCTGGTCCCGGCGGCTTCCACTTCAATGGCGATGTGGGAGGGATGAGTGACTTCTTCCAGAGCATCTTTGGCATGGGAGGAGGCGGAGGGCAGCGCGGGGGAGGCAACCCTTTCGGCGGCGGAAGTTGGCCGACCAATGGCCAGGACCTCGACGCGACGCTGGTCGTGACCCTCAACGAGCTCCTCGAAGAGACGGTCAAAGAGTTGAATTTCGAGACTGAGGGCGAGCAAGGCCTCTTCCGCCGCAAGAAGAGTCAGCCCGTCAAAGTTCGCATCCCCAAAGGGGCGACTGAAGGGAGCGTCATTCGCCTCTCCGGAAAGGGCCAGAAAGGCAGCGGCGGAGGGCGCGACGGCGACCTGCGTTTGACGTTGAAGCTCGCCGAGCACCCGCTCTTCGAGGTCAACGGCCACAACCTCACCTCGACGGTCAAGCTCAGCGCCTGGGAAGCGGCGCTGGGGACGAGCATCGATGTCACCACTCTCGACGGAGTGGTGAAGTTGAAAGTGCCGCCCGGTGTGCAATCAGGCCAGAAGATGCGCCTCACGGGCAAGGGTCTGCCGACGAAGAAGGGATTTGGCGACCTCCACGTGGTCCTCAAGATCTGCGTGCCCAAGACGCTCAGCGAGCGGGAGCGGGAGCTCTTTGAGTCGCTGGCCAAGGAATCCACCTACGATCCCCGAGCGGAGTCGGTCTAGCGCGGCTCGATGCCGAGTTTGCCGAGCTTCTCGTAGAACGTGCTGCGATGAACACCGGCGAGCTCGGCGGCTTTTGGGATGTTGCCTTCGACTTCGTCGAGGAGCTGGTTGAAGTAGTCGCGCTCGAACTGCGCTCGCGCCTCCTTGAAGCTCAGCCGTCCTGTGTCCGCCAGAGTGGAAGGGGAGACGGCGCCACGGACCTCGGGAGGCAGGTCGTTGGGGCTGATCTCCGAGTGATCGGCGACGAGCGAGGCGCGCTCGATGCAGTGCTCGAGCTCCCTGACGTTGCCTGGCCAGTTGTAGTCGAGGAGCATGCGCATGGCCCGGACGTTGACGTCGGTCGGTGTGTCTGGGGAGTGCTTGCGAATGCGCTCGAGGAAGTGGTTGACCAGCAGAGGAATGTCCTCTTTGCGCTCGCGCAGTGGGGGCAGGGTGATCTTGACGGTGTTGATTCGGTAGTAGAGGTCCTGCCGGAAGGTGCCCTCTTTCACGAGGTCTTCGATGTGGCGGTTACTGGCGCAGACCAAACGGACGTCGGTCTTGGCCAGTTTTCGACTGCCAACTCGGTAGTACTCGCCGTCTTGCAGGACGCGCAGGAGCTTGGGCTGCAAGCCGAGGCTCATGTCGCCGATCTCGTCGAGGAAGAGGGTCCCGCCGTCGGCCTCGGCAAAGAAGCCAGCGCGGGCGTTGGTGGCGCCCGAGAAGGCGCCGCGCTCGTGCCCGAAGAGCTCGCTCTCGAGGAGGTGCTCAGGGATGGCGCTGCAGTTGATGGAGATGAAGGGCTTGTCGGCCCTGCGGCTGAGGTGGTGCACTCGCTTGGCGAAGAGGTCTTTGCCCGTGCCGCTCTCGCCGAGCATGAGGACCGAGAAGTCGGAGGGAGCGACGCGGCCAACGAGGGAGATGACGTTGGCCATCGCGGTCGAGCGGCAGATGATGTTGTCTTTGCTGAACTTGGTGGCCACCTCGGAGCGCAGCCGGGCGTTCTCCTTGACCAAGTCACGATGCTGAATCGCGCGCTCGATGACGATCTCGATCTCGCTTGGCTCGAACGGCTTGCGGATGTAGTCGAAGGCCCCCAGCTTCATGGCTTCGACGGCGGTCTCGACGGTGCCGAAGGCGGTGATGAGCACGACGGGGACGTCGGGATCAATGTCGTGGAAGCGCTGCAAGCCGGTCAGACCGTCCATGTCGGGCATGCGCAGGTCAGTGATGATCACGCTCGGCTGTTCGAGCCGCACCAGTCCTTCGGCCTCGGCGACCCCTGAGGCGACGAGCGCCTCGTAACGCTCTTGGTCGATCATGCGGACGAAGAGGTCCCGAGCGGATCTCTGGTCGTCTATGAATAGGACTCTGGGCTTCTTCAACTTGTCCTCCTGGAGCCGTCCCCACTCGTCTTCGATGCTGGCAGTTCGACTGTAATACGAGTTCCGACGCCCACCTCACTTTCGACCGCGATGGTCCCTTGGTGCCGTTCGATGATCTGATGTGAAATCGAGAGGCCAAGGCCGCTGCCGTCTTCGCTCTTGGTGGTGAAAAAGGGGTCGAAGATCCGCCCGAGCGCGTTGGGGGCGATGCCCGTTCCGGTGTCCTCGAAGACGATCTCGAGCGCTTCGCCCTTCCATCGGCTGGAGACGGTCAGCCTCTTCACCGGAGACTTCTGCATGGCCTGCAGCGCGTTGAGCGAGAGGTTGAGGAAGACCTGGGTCATGAGCTTTCCATCACACTCGAGCTCTCGACCTTCGTCGGCCAGGTCGGTGGTGACTTGGATGGTCCATTTGTGGGCCTGGTAGCCGCACATCCCCAAAGCCTCTTCGATCAAGGCGTCGATGCGGGTCATCTGCGAGACGCCGTCGCGGGGCTGGGCAAAGAGCATGAACCGGTCGAGCAGTTGGATGGCGCGTGTGTTCTCGCTGTGGATGGCCTCCGCGTCCCCATGCTCAGGGGAAGATGCGGGAATCGAGCGCAGCAAGAGTGAGCTGAAGCCGTTGATGGCGTGCATGTTGTTGCCGAGCTCGTGGGCGAGTCCGGCGGCGATGGTGCCCAACGAAGCGAGCCGGTCGTGCCTTCTCAGTTGCTCGTCGACGCGGCGGGATTGGGTGACGTCGAACGCGGTCATGACGGCGCCCATGGACTCACCGTTGAGGCCGAGGAGCGGATAGATGCGGAAGACCAGGGTGCGTGTCTCTGTCCCCTTCGTCTGGTTCCCTGTTCGCACGAGCTCGAGTTGGACCGTCTCCGTCTCTCTGATGGCGCGGAAGACAGCCTCGGCGAGCTCTTCACCATCGGCGACGAGGCTGCGGAGCGACTCCCCGACTTTGATGGTGCCCAACCCTTGGAGTTGGAGTCTGGCGCCGTCGTTGAACTGCACGATCCAGCCCTCGGGGTCGCAGGTAATCACACCTTCCTCCATGCAGCGAATGACCGACTGAAGGTAGGCGGTTGTTTCCTGCAACTCAGAGGTGACCTCGTCGACTCGTTTCTTGAGACGCTCGTTGATTGTACTGACCTCCTCCATCAAGCGCCGGTTCTCCTTCTCCTTGCCCTTCAAGGACTCGAGGAGGTGGACGAAGGTGCGCTGCAGGAGGCCGACCTCGTCTTTGCGTTGGCTGTCTGGGAGCTCGACGTCGTCGAGCTCACCGTCGATGACCGAGGCGGAGGCCAGAGTGAGCGCCGCGATGGGCTTGGTGATCCGCCGTACATAGAGCGTCCCGACCGCCGCTCCGACGAGCAACCAGAAGAGCCCCATGGCAGCGGCCGACGCGATCAGCCGTCCTGCGCGGTCGGCAACCTCGCCAGACTTGAAGCGCAGGTGCACGAAGCCGAGGACGCTGGTTCCTTTGAGGATGGGGGCCGTGGCGGTGTATTCGGTCTCACCATGGATGAGGTTGACCAGTCCCTGGCTGGTCCTGGGTTTGCCAAAGACGTTGGCGTCGTGGTCGACGATCTTGGCTCCTACCTCGTCGGGGTTGGAGTGCCCAACCACGAGGTCGTCTCGGTTGACGATGGCGACATCGATGAGGTCGACCGCGTTGGCGACCCTGGCAAAGAGGGGCGCGAAACGATCTGGGTTGTCGCCGTCCATCATTCCGGAGGAGGAGCTGGCGATGCTTTGGGCGAGGATGGTGCCTTCGGTGGCGATGCGCGAATCGAGGACGGTGACCTCGTTGGAGAGCGAGACGAGGGTTTGCCCGAGCAAGATCAAGAGGATGATCGCGGCGAGCATGATGACGAACTTACGTCCAAGGCTGAACGCGAACGCCCGCTGTGTGGGTTCTTTCGCCATAATCACCTTGGAGTGTGGCAGCTCCAACATTCGCCACGGTTTTCGTGGATATCGCTGTGGCAGTTGCCGCAAGACTGAGGTCCAGCCACCCACGAATGTGGGCTGTGACAATCGGTGCAGACGGCATCGTAGTGTTTCTTGTGGAGACCGGACTCACCAACCTGATCATGACAAGGGCGGCAGCTGGCGAGCGCAGTTTCGGAGCCTTTGTGCGGGTGGTGGCAGCTCCAGCACTCGAGATTCGCCATGGGGGCGTTGGAGGGGAACTGCGCCACTGCGACATTTTCAGAGTGGTGGCATTCCATGCAGGCTTCCCGGTGCGGCTTGAGACTGCCTTCTTTGGAGATGAAGTTGTGGCAGGCCAAACAGTGCAGGTCTTCCATGCCTGTCGCCTTGATGACTTGGGACTCGTGGCAGTCCACACACGAATCGATCGCAGCGCCAAACTTGTGGATGGCTCGCGCGTGGCAGGCCATACAGCTGATCTGCTTCTTCTGGACGTGCACCTCATGGCCGACAGAGCCCGAGATCTCCGGCCAGTTCGAGTCGTTGTTGAGGTGACATTGGCCGCAGGAGCTGTCCGGAACTTTTGGGGAGTGGAGCTTCGTGTCGTCGCCCACCTCGGCGTCGAAAACGAAGCGCCTCAGCGTGTTGACGGCTTCTTCCCGTGTTTGGCGATGACACTTCTGGCAGGCCACGTCTTTGTGGTCGCTGGCGGCCCACAAGGCGTACTGCGTCTGTTCGACGTGGCAGTCGGCGCAGAACGCGGGATCATTGTCCACATAGTTCGTGAAGGACCTGTAGCCTCTGGCCATTAGGGCCAGGAGACCTCCCACAAGAACGACGATGATGAGCAACTTCTTGAAGGGAATCTCGAAGTCATCGTCGTCGTCCTTGGGAGTTTTGGACGTGGATTTGTCAGTGGCAGTCTTCACAAATCTCTTCTCGAACGCTCGCCTCAAAGTGTCCGTCAAACGCATGACACATGTGGCAATGTCCGATTTCTTGCTCGAGATGAATGCTGTGCGGGAAATCGCCGCCTGCGTCGAAGCGTTCGAAGTTGTGACACTCTCGGAAACAGGGCAGCGCCCCTAACTCGGTCCGCAAACTCTCGGTCGGCTCCGAGGCTTCGCTGTGTCCTGTCGCATGTTGTGTGCTGGCCGCGAGAGTCAGGGGGTCTTCAGACAGATCCACTGCGGTCGCGAGTCGAATAAAGACGGCAAGGACGATGAGTCCGCCCAGAACCGCCAAAACGGGAAAATTCCGTTTCTGTGTGCTCATGTCGGCCTCCTTTATGATGCTCTGTCAGCGTCGTCGATGTCGTCACTGTCGCTGTCCCCGGATTGAGGTTCGCCATCGTTGTCTTCATCAGAAGATGCGATCTCCTCCTCGTCCTCCGAAACGTCAGCGTCGATGGCCACATTGTCGGCTTCTACAGACAGCTTCGCCACATTTTCGGCAAGCATCTTATCGAAGACCGCTCCGTGCTCGAGGTCCATCTCCTCCATGCTCATCCGACCATGAATGAAGACCCAAGACATCGGGAAGACTGCAGGGCGCAGGTGGACGTTGTAGAAGTGCCAAACGAAGATGGCCAAGGCGGCGAGGATGGCTTCATCAGCGTGCGCGATGTAGGCGATCTCGTAGACCCAAGCGGGCGCGACTTTGGTGGTGATGACAGGGAACCAACGGATCAGTCCGGAACCGACCATGATGACGACGCCCCAGAAGACGGCCCAGTAGTCGAACTTCTCGAAGTAGGAGAAGCGACCGTAACGCGGACGGTCTTTCTTGAGGCCGAAGAAGAAGAGGACGTTGTGAATGACGTCTTTGACGTCCTTGGGGGCGGGCAACATGCTCAGAGGCATGGCCTTGCGCTTGGTGGCAAAGAGGAAGCCCAGGTAACAGAGGTGATACACCGACGTCACGATGAGCCCAATGCCAGCGATGCGATGCAGGAGGGCGACCACGCCGAGTCCGCCCAAAGCCGCCACCAGCCCATGTGAGACCCCGATACCGCTCGTGCTGATGGGCCACCCAGTCAGCACCAGGGTGATGAACGAGGCGATCATGATGAAGTGCTGAAGGCGTTGGTGCAGATCGAAGCGCTGGACCTCCTTGTGCGGATTCAGGCCCTTCTCGCCGAACTTCTTGCGCTCCTCTTCCTCCTCTTCCTTGGTGCGGGTGCGGATCGCCGCGCGAATCGTCGCGAGGAGGTCCAGCAGGACGTGCAGGATGAGCGCCAGGATCGTGGCGAAGGTCAGCACCGCGAAGAACTTCAGTGTCCAGTAGCTGATGGGGTGGGCTTGCTTCGTATGCGGCGGATGCCCAGAGATGGAGAGGAAGGTGCTATTGGCGTCCTCGTGGCACTTGCCGCAAGTCGACTCGACCTCGGCGTCGCCAGTGAGCGTCTCGTGCCCACCATGGCAGTCCACACAGCCAGGAGCCTTGTCGTCTCCAAGAGCCAGTTTGCGGGCGTGTACGGTGTGCTGGTAGGGCGCACGAATGTCTGTGCTGAGCCCGGTCCCCTCCATCTTCACGGCGTTGTCGTGGCAGCCTAGGCAGCGCTCGTTCTGAGCGAGTTTGCGCTCGTTGGCAGTCAACGAGCCCATAGCCTTGATGGTGTGGGGATCGCCGTGGCAGTCCAGGCAGTAGGGAAGGGCGTCACTGGGGTCGGTGGCACGACCATGTGCGCTGAACCCCGGGACGTCACTGAGCGTGTCATGACACTCGGTGCACGCCGCCATGGCCACCGGCGAACGGTAGCCCAGCTTTTTGAAGGCCTTGGTCTCGTCGGTATCGACAACCTCGACCTTCTCATGGGGGTTGAAATGGTACCCCTGATGGCAATCTCGACAGCTCAAGTCGGCGTGCACGCCGCCAGCCATCGATTCTTCACTGAGGACTGACGAAGTATGGCAAGCGCGGCACCACTTCGGGTCGTCGCTGCCCTCCTTCGCCTGGGCAGGTGCGGCCGCAACAGCGACCAGGGTCAACATCAACAAAAAGAGAAAGCGCCTCTCGAACATAGAATCACCTTGAGTTCAGGAAGGAATTCACATTCGGGAGGCCCCTCACAGCAATGTGCGGACCACCTTTGTGTCTTGTCTGGAAAAATAGAAATCGTTTGATTTCAAGTGGTTGTTATTCATTATTGGTGGATGGCGATATCGAGTGACGGGCTTTCCAGACGGCAAACGGCCCCGTAGGGTTGCGCATTCCAGATTTCGCGACATCCGGAAACTCTGTGAAAACAGGTTGATGTGTCGTGATGTCTGGAAAACCAGAACGCAATCTGCCCGGAATTCCAGACGCTCGGCGTGGCTGTCCGGATTCGCCGCAGGGTCCGTTGGGCTCAGCTCGAGGGCTGGTTAGGCGTCGTCCGGGAACAAAATGCGCATTTGGGCGAAGTCAGAGGTGGGAGGGCAAGGAGGTCGATGCAGGCGATGCCCAGCATC
>PFUG01000466.1 GCA_002789955.1 Deltaproteobacteria bacterium CG_4_9_14_3_um_filter_63_12
TGAACGCCGCGAAGCGGCCCCCTAGCCGCCTTGGGCGGCTCCCATAGCGGAACCCCCCGGCTTTGCCGGGGGTAGCGCAGCGCTTAGTCGAACCCTCTGAGTTCAACCCGCACGTTTCAGCGCTCGAGACCAGACGAAGGGTGTTCGAGGGCAGCCACGTACTCACGGTCGAGCTGCGCAGCAGTCCTGGTGCGGAGCTCGAATTGGAGATGTTTTTCGCTGCTCCTGTTGGGTCTGAAACACCGCCAACTCTCGGAGAAAGAGGGCTATTGGAACTCGGAAGAATGATGGCCAATCCGCCCGTTCTCACACCCAATAGTGATGGGCTTGCAGACACATCGTTTCTCAACGCGGTTGTGCGTCCGCTTGGACTTCCGGGTCTTCCCTCCGCTCGTCAGGAGTTTCTGCTACGCTCTGAATGGTTGGTCGTCGAACGGGCTGGATGTGAGGTCGTCGCGACTCTCCAAGCTGACGTGACCGTAGAGTCACTAACCAGCAGCGAAGTCGGTGCCACCTGGGATGGAATGATGATGGATGGGCAGCCCGCACCTGATGGTGAGTATCTCTTCTGGTCAAAAGTCGCGCTTGTTCGCAAGCACGGAGCTAAGGAAGAGATCTTGGACACCGTGGAATCACCAGCGGCATCTGTCTCCATCGACACCTCAGGGCCGCGAATCGTGCTCCTGCGGCCGTCGGGAGTCGAGGCAGATGGCGTGCTGACTCACAGGCGTGGCAACGACAGACTCAGGCTAGCAGGGTACGCAGACGACGCCACCGGAGTTGCGTCGGTCCATGTGCTGCTCAACGGAATTGACGGCTCGGTGCCCGTCAGCCCGCTCGGTGCTTTTTACACCGAGCTGGAGTTGAACACCGAGGTGTCTTCAAGTGGCCGCAGTCAAAACCTCATTGTCCTGCAAGCAGTGGACGACCTCGGGCTTAGAAGTGAGTTCGCGTTTCGAGTGGATGTGCTGCAGCGGCTAATTCCCGGCGAGATTGAAGTCCGCTTTTCACCAGAGGCATCGAGCAGCGCCATAGAAGGGCTTCTTGATGAGTTCGAGGCACAGGTCATCCAGTCGTACGGACCGCTTCGGCTTTTCCATTTGCGTGTATCCGATGAAATCGACACGGAACAGACCGCCTACGAGCTGAGCCAGCGTGCCAGCGTGGCATACGCTCTTCCGGTCGTACCGGGTGTGTCGGATGCGGATGGCTTTTGCTCAACATCGGAAGTAGGCGACACCTGGCGACGAAAACAATGGTATCTCCAAAACGAGACTGGGCTGCTGGTGAATCAGTCGTCGAACGGCCGCCCGGTTTGGTGCGAACCAGGAGTTGGCACAGACTGCGCAAACGGTCAGGTCGAGTGCATTCTCGACTACTGTTACCACTCTGGTTCGTTTGGATTGGACACTCAAGCCGAATATTGCCCAGGATGCACGCTCGATGATTGCTTCCTCCTCGACGCCAAGGAGTCCACCCTGCGTCATCGCTGCCGTGACCAGGCAAACGGGCTCCTTACCGATCTGTTCTGTGAGGATGATTCAGATTGCGGCGGAGCAGGAACTGGCACCTGCACGGTCGTTGGGACCTGTGGTAGGCTCGGGGGCGAAGGCTTCGACATCGGCTGGGGAGACAGCTGGGCTGAGGTGTGCGGGGTCGATCTCGTTGGGCCTGAGATCACGATCGCGATTATTGAGGCCTCGGCCGATTGCCTAGGTGACTACAAACCCGATGATCCCGAGGCCTCTCCGACGTGTGGTCTCGTCGACCTCACGCATCCAGACCTGTCGCCGCGCGCATGGACAAACACGCTCGAGTGCTGTGGCGACCCCAACCACTGCCCTGACAACGATGACGATGGGCTCCCCGATTGCCGGCAGGGGGAAGCCGTGAACGTTCTTTCAGGCATTCCCGATCACTACCCTGGAAAGGGGGGAGTGGATGATGACGGCGACAGCTTCAGGGATTTCGATGATCCTGACGTGCAGCGTCTCATCTACCGTATCTGCACGAATGGTCACGACGATACTGGGACTCAAGAGGACGACGATTGCATATGCGACCGTATTCACGAAACCTGCTCAGTCATCCCGCAGGTGGTGTATTGGCTGGCGGCAGAGGACGACGATGAGAACGGGTACATCGATGACGTCCATGGGGTGGACCTCGTACATGAGCAATTACTGGGGGTCCGCGAGGCGTCTACGCACTCCGCGCTCCTTCGCCGGGGCAAGGTCTCGCTGCATGCTACTCGGGTCGCCGGTGTGACGGGCGCCGAGCTCGACAACGACGACTTCATCGCGGGGATACACCCGCGAGCGCGCCTCATGACCGTGTCTGTGGGGAATTCGCTCACCATGCGGCTTGAGGGAATGCGGTACGCATCGGCGCAGGGAGCAGAGCTGGCGAATCTCAGCGCCCACTGGCCCTCATATTGCGGCGGTGTAGAAGCCGGTGTGGCTTGCGAGGGAGACCTCAGGACGTATTTCGAGAGCAAGATCGGCAACCTCCAGCGCTCGGGCGTCGACGCGTTCGACCCCGCTGTCCTCTACGTTGCTTCGGCGGGGAACGACGCCGATGATCTCAGCAAAACGCTGTTGCCTTTGGTGGGTGAGCAGCAGTGCCCGACTTCAGACGGTCGCTGCTATTTCAGGTGGCCACAACACCTGGGCTTCGATCCCGACGGCCCCAGCACCAGACTTGACAACTTCATTGTCGTCGCAGCTACGAATATGGCCGACGAGCTTGCTGGCTTCTACATCGGAGAGACTCAAGATAGTGAGAATCCTGGCACAAACATTGGGACGCCAAACTCCGAAGGCAGCAGCCCTGTAGACATCGGAGCGCCCGGCGACGCTATGGTGACGCTAAGCACTGGCCCCCGCGGCTTCGATCATGGTGTGAGCCGAAGGCATGGGACGTCGTTCGCTGCTCCAGTCGCCACCGGGATTGCGGCAATGGTGGCGTCCCGGTTTTCGAACACACTGCGACACCACCCTGCCGAGATTCGGGATCAGCTCCTCGCCAATCGGCAGCCCTGCCAGCCCTCCTGGGACCCGGCGTTGCGAGGTTGCGAGGGGAGCATGGGCAACCCCGGTCGTGTCGATCTGTACAACGCGATGCGGGACGACGGCTACGCTCCCGGCCCGTGGCTTGGCGAGTCGCATCGTCTTCAGGACCTCGCGGCCATCGAAACCAACACGCACGATTTGAAGGTCTTCGACAAGAATGGCGGCACAATCGAGGACGACGACCTGCTGCTCCTGCAGCTCTCGGGAGATAATGCAGGCGGCAGCTATCGGCAGCGCTTGTTCCGGTACGATGAGCAAGAGCGGGCGTTCCGCGAAGCCACGGGTGAGGCGCTGAGGGTCTCTGCGGGCAACTACCAAGCGGCCGCTATCGCGGACTTCAATCGGGACGGTTGCACCGATATGGCGTGGGCGGGCTTCACGGAACCGGACCCGGCGCCGACGAACCCTGATATCCTTGTCCGCGGGACCCCGGATCAGCTTGTATTTCAACGTCGAACACCCTCGGACGGATGTACCGGCACCTTCTATGTCGCGACCTATGAGCCTGGACTCAACGGGGAAGAGCGCTACCCGGCACGAAGTGGGGGTCAACGCCACGACATGAACCGAGACATCGACGTTCTTGATTTTGATGATGACAACAACCCTGACCTCTTCGTGACCAACGCAGCGATTCCGCTGGCCTTCACACCCGCGAACGGTACCAACCTCGGAGATCGCCTGCTCCTGAACAGGCAGTGCCCAAACGGGGAATTCGGCTGCTTCGTCGACGAGTCTTGGAGACTCGGAACACCCGCGACGTTCTACGACCCACACAATGCGACCACAATCTGCGACGTCAACGGTGACGGCCGTGAGGATATTCTATCAGCCGCCGAGCTCGGTTCGAGCCGGTTGTTCATTGACGTCGGGGAGACTTCTTTCGTCGACGAGTCTCTAGACCGAGGTGTGGGAACGTTTCTTACGTCGTTCGCTCACGATGTGGCATGTCACGACTGGACCCGACCAGGGGGAGGTCCGCCCGACGGCTACGTGGATCTAGTTTTTGGGGTTCGTGGACAGCGCAAGAATGTGCTGCTCGTCAATGAGGCTAACACCGGAGCACATGGACCTGGGTACTTCGTCGATGGTTCTCATCTGCTGCCCGACGTAGAGGACACGACCAGTGGTGTTGCTGTGTGTGACCTAGAAGACGATGGGGTGCCCGAGGTTCTTTTTGCCAACGGCGACGTCAACGACCTCACCGCGCAGGCCAATCGAGTCTTGCGCTTCGACGGCACGCGGTTCACCGACGCCGACCGCTCACTACATTTCGATTTCACCCCGCCAGCCGGGATCGCTGCGGTCGGACCTGCAGGAGGCGTGAGTGAGGTCGTCACGTGTGTCAGCCTCGACGACGACCCGACAGTCGACCTCGTCATGGTCGGAAACGCCGCCTCGGGGAGAACATGGCTCTACTTCAAACAGTGAAACCCGGCATTGTTCGGTACGCCATCGTTGGGTTTCTGGTGCTTCTCTCCAACACTGGCTGCCAAGACAGAGTGGCTACGCCATCCGAGGATGTGTCCAGCGTCGACGACGCCATGGACACCACCGCCGCAGCCGACGCGCTGGACTCGAGCGCAGCTGAAGAAGCCAGCGCCCTTGCTGGATTGACCTGCGAGGAGCTCAGCGAGGCGGCCCAAGCCTACGTCTTGACACATCGAAGCTGTAGCACGGACCGCGACTGTATGAATTGGGATATGTGCGCAACGTTCGACCCGCGACTTCCAGGGCAGAGCTGCTCACTGGTTCCTGTTTCAAGGGGTACCGACTTTGCACCCATTGGCTCACTGAAAGACGAATGGAGATCTCGCTGTTGTTACAGCGGTCCATGGCCTAACGATTCATTGCTTGACGACTGCAATGATTGTGGTGGCTGCTCGGATCAAGCATGGGATCTCATCTGTGGGGAAGGTATTTGCCGATGGGACTGACGCTGACCAACGGTTCATCATGGCCCAACGATTCATTGCTTGCAGACTGACTTCCTTGTGATACTGGCTGCCCAGATCGACACCTCGGACTGCCAGTAACCATGCGAACTCTTCGACCCCGCTCGGTCTTGTCGCTCATCGCCTTCGTTGCGCTGATGAGCGCGCCCTGCCACTTTGCAGACGCACGCGAACCGAAGCCTCCAAAGGTCTCTTGGGTCGCTGCGGGGGCTGGAGTCGGTTTGGCGCAGACCGTTCACCTCGATCTGAGCGTCTGGCCGGGTGTCGATTGGCTGTCCATCGACGCCATGGCGGGAGCCTTCCTTGCTTTCGCCACGGTGACGGCGCGCGGCGGCCTGACGTTGCATTGGCAACCCTCTGAGTCTGTTGCAGCGGTTGAAGGCCCAAACAGTGCCTGGCTGCTTCACTTCGATGCGGGCGTCGACCACGGCTTCGTCATCGGATGCTTAGCGCTCGACACCAAGGATTGTGGACCGCTCGAGCTGGAGGGCGCGCTCAACGCCTCGGTGGGGTACGGTTGGGTTTCAGAGGCTTGGGTCGTCTGATTGCTTGCTGGTGCAGACTACCGCTGGGGCAAGCTCCCAGAGCCGTTGGAGACGCGCTACGTTTTCAAGGGTCCCTTTGCGCCCTCGGTCAGCATTTGGTTCGGCGCGAGGTTGTGATTTCACGTAGTTTCCTAAGAGAACTGAGGTCTCTCACCCTGCGCATGGCCGCGAGGATATCAGCGTTTGGGAGAACATAAGGGCGAATGCGCTGCCGCCTGCTGAATCGCCGAGCGCGAGTGTCATCCTCGACCTCTGAGCATGGCGGCAAAGGCTTAGAACGGGTTGAGCTCCAACGCATACACCCGCACCTCGCTGCCCACGAACACCACCACGCGGCCCCCGGACACGACGACGCCCTGGGCGGCGTCGAGTCCAGGCAACACCTCCGACGTGGGCGTCGTGGGGTCGAGGTACACGAGCTCGAGGCCGGCCGTGGTGGCGACGGCGGCGCGGTCGGCGTCGAGGAGGGCGAGCTCGGAGGCGGGGGCGCCGAGGGTGTGGGTGAGGAGGGGGGCCCGCGACTGAGGGACATTCCCGGTCGTGAGCGTGTATTCCAGCCCGACCATGCTGGTCCCATCGATGGACAGCAGCGCGTCGGCGTTGAAGAGGGCGAGGTCGCCGGAGGTCGTGAGGGTGGTCCCGGTGACGAACGAGAATTCGAAGCCAGGTGTTGCAGGCTCGTAACCGACCTCAACCATCACACTCCCCAACACCACCGCCCACGGGCTCCCCCCCAGGTCTCCGGTCGCGATGCGCGTCACGTCGGTGATGGTCGGCAGCGTCGCGACCGTGCAGACGGTGGTCGTGGACCCCGGCAAACCCGGGATGCACGTCAGCGCGCCGGGCGCGCTGTCCTGCGGGAAGACGGCGAACCAGGTGACGCCACCAGAGTCGCCAGCGTTCGACAGGTTCGACAGGTTCGACGTGGGCGATCGAAGTGAGCGGTGAATCCCGCGCAGTGGGCCGCGGAGCCGGAGCGGAGCGCCCAAGTGGGGGTCCTGCAAGGCCTGGCGGAAGTATCGTGAATCGGCCAGCGGGTCAAGGTCTGCCGTGAAG
>PFUG01000427.1 GCA_002789955.1 Deltaproteobacteria bacterium CG_4_9_14_3_um_filter_63_12
AGACCGCTCTTGTACAGGAACGGGTTGACCATGGTGCCCAACATGGCCTCGCCGAACTTGAAGAAGACCACGAAGAGGATGACCAGGAAGGCGCCATCGCGCTTGAGGAAGTCGGCGAAGGGATTGAAGACGCCGAGCTTGAAGTGCTCTTTGAGGGTGCCCAGGGCGCTCGACTGCGCCCGGACTTGTTCCCGCTCGATCTCCGGCTCTTTCAACAACAGGGTCGTGACGAGCCCCACGGACATGAACAGGGCCATGATCAGGTACGCCGTCGACCACGAACCGAAGGCCGCGACGAGGTAGAGCGCGCCGGCCGACGCCACCAGCATGGAGATGCGGTAGCCAAAGACCGCCATGGCCGCGCCCGCGCCTTGCTCCTCGTCCTTGAGGATCTCGATCCGAAAGGCGTCGATAACGATGTCTTGGGTGGCCGAAAAGACGGCGACCAAAATGGCAAGTTGGGCGGTGAGCAGCGGCTCGGCGCCGACGTCGACTTTGCTCAGCGCCACGATGGCGCCGACCAACCCGACCTGCGAAAGAACCATCCAAGCGCGGCGCAGACCCAGCCAGTCGGCCAAGAATGGCAGGCGAAAACGGTCCACCAGAGGCGCCCAGAGGAACTTCACGTTGTAGGGCAGCGCCGTGGACGCGAAGAGTCCGACGGTCTTGATGCTCAGGCCTTCCTTCGACAGCCAAAACGACAGCGTGCTGTAGACCAGCAACCGTGGCAGCCCGCTCGAGAAGCCCAAGAAGAACAGGGCCAACATGCGGCGATCGAGGTAGACGCCGAAACCGGCCAGAAAACGTCTTATCCGCTGTGGCAAGGAACACTCCTGTTATCTCGCCGGCGCCTATCTTCAGCGCAACACCAACCCCTCAGGGACGGGTGCCCGGCTCCCTCTACCTCGCGTCGCGAACCGAAAAGCCCGCTCTGACGCCGCTCTCAGTATCTCCAGCCAGCGCGGCGAGGCGAGCTTCAGGGCTTCGTCGAACGAAAAGAGCTGTTGGCCCTCGGCCGAGGCCGGAGGTTGGAGGCTGGAGGTCGTTGCGGGGAAATCCGCCATCGCTGTGATCACGACGTCGACGTCGTCCGGGATTCGCTCGTCGCGGCTCGCCTCGAAGACCACGCCGCGCAGAGACGGCGTGAGCTGGCGGGGATTCAATGGTTGGTCTTGCGCGATGGCAACCCAACGCCCCTCGAGCTGCCCGCGCCAGGCCTCCTTCAGGGCCTCTCGCTGCTCGCTGGTGCCGATGAGCAGCACGGTCCACAGCCCCTTCTGCCGCCTGCGCGCCTCGTTCAGCGCGGCGCTCAGAACGTCGTCCGCCGCCCTTCCCGCCGCCAACCAACCGTCGAGCAACGGGGTGTCGTCGCTGTTCAGGTCTAGGGTCGCCGCGGCCAAGGCGCGGCGAGCCTCTTCGCGGTCGTCGAGGTGGAAACGCCGGCCGGCCACCTCTTGGTAGGTCTCGTGCCCCTTCCCCGCGATGAGCAGGGGCCGCATACCCAAGCGGACCGCGGCTTCGATGGCCTTCTCGCGAGAAACCTCGAGCAACACTGGCGTCCGAACTCG
This sequence comes from Deltaproteobacteria bacterium CG_4_9_14_3_um_filter_63_12, assembly GCA_002789955.1. GTDB lineage: Bacteria > Myxococcota_A > Bradymonadia > UBA4248 > UM-FILTER-63-12 > UM-FILTER-63-12. Next base: position 1,569 of record PFUG01000427.1, read on the forward strand.
ACTGTCGAGCCCGTCCTCCATGGCCTGCAAGATGGCGTCAGGGTCTTCGGAGCGTGGATTGTCGCTGGTCAGGAAGGCGACCTCGCCGTGCTCGGCCGCCGCCCTGGCCATGGGGCCGCGCTTGCTGGGGTCGCGGTCGCCGCCGCAACCGACGACGATCACCGGACGACAACCGGCGACCCGCGCCAGCTCGCTGGCCGCCTTGATGAGGGCGTCGGGCGTGTGAGCGTAGTCGACGAAGATGGCCTCCCCAGCGGCCACCCGCTCCATGCGACCAGGAACGCCATGAAACGTCGCGCTCGCCGCTGCAAGCCCCTCAGCGGCGTCGGGGTGGGTGGCCAGAACCATCGCCGAGGCGAGCGCCAAGTTGGAGAGGTTGTAGCGGCCGACCAGCGGGGAGCGCGCCTCGTGGCGCGCCCCCCGCCAGAACAGCGAGGTGGCCATGCCTTCCAGGGATTCGGAAACACCTTCGAGCGACAGCCTGTCGAGCTGTATCGAAGGGCAATCGCCCAGGAACGGTGAGCCTCCTATCATCGTGGCCTCTCGAGCCTGGGCATCGGCCCTGAAAGGGCCGTCCCCAGAACCAGCCCAACGCGGAGCGTTGGGGAGCAGCGATCGGTTGCTCGAGCCATCGACTTCGAATTGTGCCCGACCGCCCGAACCCACATCATGCGCTTGGCTCCTCCTCTCCCGTTTCGGGGAAGGGGGTTGGGGGGTGGGGGCCGCAGTCGTCACCTCGACGAAGCGATGCTCACCGCCCAGCGAGACCATCAACCGTTCGCCCCATTCGGTATCGATGTCGACGGCCCCGACCGGCGTCTTCCCCATGGCCGCGGAATCGTCGAGCACCTCGGTGAAGAGCCGCCGTTTGGCGGCGAAGTAGGAGTCGAGGTCGTGGTGGAAGTCGAGGTGGTCGTGGGAGAGGTTGGTGAAGCCGACGGAGTCGAAGGCCACGCCTTCGACGCGTCCGAGGCCGAGGGCGTGGCTCGAGACCTCGAGGACCAAGGCGGTGGCGCCCGCGTCGAGAGCGGCGCGAGCGAAGCGGTGCACGAAGAGTGAGTCGGGCGTGGTGTTGACCGCGGGGAGCGAGGCCGCTCCCAACCGATAGGAGATGGTCCCCATGACCGCAGGACGCTCTCCGAGGGCGCTCAGCAGGTGCTCGACGAGGTAGGCGACGGAGGTCTTGCCGTTGGTACCGGTGACGCCATAGACCTTGAGCTGGCGAGTGGGGTGGCCGGTGAAGCGATCGGCCAGGGCGCCCAGGGCGCGGTCGGGCGAGGGCGCGAAGAGGGCCGGTGTGCCGTCGCGGGGCGCGCGTTCGCGGTGTGCGACGATCACCGCCGCGGCGCCGCGGCGGATCGCCTCGTCGATTTGGTCGTGTCCATCGCCATAGTAGCCCTGCCGGGCGACGAAGAGGGAGCCGCTGTGGACCTCCTCGACGTCGATGGTCAAACCGGTGAGGTCTGGGTCGGCGCCCGGGTCGCCAGCGACGCGCTCCAAGTCGAGTCCTTCTGTCAGCGCGTTCAGCTTCATGTGAGCTCAGCGGGAACGACGGGGGCTGGGCGCACTTCGCGCACGGTGAGATCGGGGGACGGCATGCGGATCCCCTCGCGAGTGAGCGCGGCGATCACCTCTTCGAAGATGGAGTTGCGCATGGCGAGGAAATTCTCGCGCGTCGCCCAGACCGAGAAGCGGAAGTCGACCCAGGACGCCCCTAGTCCGAGGTAGAGGAAGGTGGGTTTGGGCTCCTCGAGGCAGATGGGGTTGTGATCGGCGACCGCGCTCAGGAGCTTGCGCACCCGCGCCATGTCTTCGTCGAACGACAGGCGCAGGATCATGTCCAGCCGTCGGATGGGGAAGTGGGTGACGTTGGTGACGTTGGACTTGAGCATGGACTCGTTGGGGATACGGATCAGCTGGTTGTCGAAGGTCTTGAGGCGAACCGAGAGGAGCTCGATGGAGACGACCTCTCCAGTGGAGTCACCGACGGTGACGATGTCGCCGATGACGAAGGGCTGCTCGGCCATCAGGAAGAGGCCGCTGATCAGGTTCGATGCGGAGGTCTGCGAGGCGAAGCCGATGGCCACCGTGAGGATCCCGGCCGCACCGAGGAGGACGCTGAGATCGACGCCCACGGCGCGGAGGATGAAGACGATGGTGGCTGTGGCGATGCCGTACTTGATGAGTCGGCTGGCGATGAGCTGGTGCTGCGGGTGGAGCCGACGCAGTGGCAACCAGCGCACGACCAACCGCGAGACCACGAACCCGATGACCAAGACCAGGAGCACCTGCAGGAGGACCTTGGACACATCGCTATGGAGGAGACTGTCGACGTTGGGCATCTGGGCTCCACTCAGGCGAAAAGCGTGCTGAACGCACGCATCACGGCGTTCTTTATGTGGGGTCGTCTGGGCTCGATGAGCCGCACGGGCTCGAGCGCGTGGCGAGGAGCCTCCTCATTGACCACCATCTGGGCGTACTCGCCGCGCTCTGTGCGCGTCATGGTGATGTCCTGGGTCCACACACGGCGGTCCGCACCCAAGTAGGCGGCCAAGGTATCGACGGGGAGCTTGAGCCGCTCGAGAACGAGCAGATCGGAGGCTCGATTGCGAATCGTCACAGCTGTCGTCGCTCGGTGTGAACGCACTTGCCCCTCCGCGATGCGAACGTGACAGTGGGTCTTGGCAGCATAGCACAGCTCCCCGTCCGCGTTCGTTGGTCCGAACCAGGTGTCCGACGGGCGATAGAAGGGGATGTCACAGAGCTCTCGCCGAGGTTCGTCGCTGTGAATGACCGCCCAGAGTGGGGAAGCCACAAAGAGCACGACCTCCTCGCCGGCGGGGATGGCGAACTGCTTGTAGGGGCGGGTGACGACCGGACGATCGGCGAGTCGCGCCTCGAAGCGCAGGTCTGGAAGATTGCCGCTCACGGCGTACTCACTGACCTTGGCCGTAGGCGGGACGTCGTCTTCTGCGACTTCGTGCATGGGCTCGAAGTCGGACGTGGTCAAGTCATCGGTGCTCTGGTGCGCGAGCCACCACTCCCCCCAGCGACGCCGTGCCCACAGCGACAGCGGCCCGACGTGCCAGTGGTAGACTTGATCCAGCTCCTCGAGCTCGAACAAACCCCACCAGATCGGGCTGGTATTCGGTTCGTTTGACATATGGGCTCCGCTCAACTGCTGGCCTCGAGGCGAGGCGACTTGGTCTTCGCCCGCGACACGGCGAGAGATTACTCTAGGGCAGAGCGAGTTGCAGCAGCAGTGTCAAGTCGTCGTGAGTCCAGCCGTGTTCAGCCGCGTCGGAGGTTGGGAAGTTGAACGTGGTGTTGAGCATGGCCTTGATCTGATGGCTCTCGTAGGGATAGGCGTTGAGCCCGAAGGGGGAGGTCCGAGGGATCGAAGCGGTTGAAGCGCACGGCCGGTTCGTGGCGAATTGGTTGAAAGAAGTACGACGCCATCGCCATCACGCCGAAGAGCTACTTATGCCGCGCGCGGCATAAGTAGCTCTTGGGTGCGGCCACCAATCGTGACGGAGAGGTCCCCGTCTTCGAGCTGCAGCTGCGCCTGAGCGTTGGTCGGAGCGCAGCAGAGGAGGACCAGAATCGCGAGGGAGTTAGGACACGAATCATCGCCATGGAACCCTTCGTCAGAGGGCAATCGGACTTCATCGTTGCTGCGGATAGGCTTTGGTCGCCTCATTTCTTCCCGCCGAGCCTGCATTTGCTGCATTTGCTGGCAATAATTGGAATCGTCCTTGCCTCGCGCTAAGCTCTCTAGCCGACTCTCGTTCGGTTCTTTATCGCGGCTTCACGTCTTCTGCCGGCAGCACAACACATCGCTCTGTGCCAGGTTTTGATATGATCTTCCACGACTCGCGCCTCTTCCTGCTCGCCGCCCTCTTGTTCGTCTCGTTTGCCTGCACCGATGTCGTGCTCGAGCGGCCGCAGAGGGTGATCGTCGACGACGTGCTCATCGACACGATCTATCCCGACGTCGATCCGAGCTGCAGCGACCGCATACAGAACAACGACGAGAGCGATGTCGACTGTGGCGGGTCCATGTGTTCCGCGTGCGGAGAAGGACAGACCTGCCGCGCGGCCGGCGATTGTCTGGGGAATCTCTGTGTGAACGGGCTCTGTCAGGCGGTTTCGGCCTGCGAGAACGGCAGGCAAGACGGCAACGAGACCGACACCGACTGTGGCGGCTCCGACTGCCCGAAGTGTCGCGACTATAAGCTCTGCCGCTCCAACAGCGACTGCGCAGGGGGGACCTGCGCCGACGGCTGGTGTGCGACCGCTTCGTGCGTTGATGGGGTTCAGAACAACGACGAGAGCGACGTCGACTGTGGCGGACTGACCTGCATAGGGTGCAGCGTCTACCAAAGGTGTCGTCAGAACGACGACTGCCTCGACAACCTCTGCTTCAACGGCTTCTGCGAGGCGGTCAACAGCTGTGCCAATGGCATCAGAGACAACCGCGAGACCGATATCGACTGTGGTGGCGACCAATGCGAGCCCTGCTGGGAAGGGGCTCGCTGCCAAGTCGGCTCCGACTGCTGGACTGGCCTCTGCCAGGACGGGGTCTGCGGCGGTGGCGGGAGTTCTTGCTGGAACGGCTGGCAGGACGGACAGGAAACCGACGTCGACTGCGGCGGGCGCGAGTGTCAGCCCTGTTGGGAAGGGCAGCGCTGCTTCGAGCCCAAGGACTGCATGAGCGGGGCCTGCAACAACGGCGTCTGCGGTGCGGGGGATACTTGTTGGAACGGCTGGCAAGATGGCTCCGAATCCGACGTCGATTGTGGTGGCTGGCAGTGTGAGCCTTGTTGGGACGGGCAACATTGCCTCGGAGGGCAGGATTGCTGGAGCGGCGTTTGCGCAAATAGCGTCTGCGGCGGCGGTGGCGGCACCTGCTGGAACGGCTGGCAAGACGGCTCCGAGTCCGACGTGGACTGCGGCGGCGGCCAGTGCGACCCCTGCTGGGACGGCGCCCGCTGCTACGGTCCCCAAGACTGCTGGAATGGCGTCTGCCCAACGGCATCTGCGGCGGCGGCAACACCTGCTGGAACGGCTGGCAGGACGGCTCGGAGACCGACATCGATTGCGGCGGCTGGGACTGTCAGCCGTGTTGGGACGGACAAGGCTGCTTCGAGCCCAAGGACTGCATGAGCGCGGTGTGCAACAACGGCGTCTGCGGCGGCAGCAACACCTGCACCAACCGCTGGCAAGACGGCGCGGAGTCCGACGTCGACTGCGGCGGCGGGCAGTGCCAGCCCTGTTGGGATGGACAACGCTGTTTCGGCCCTCAGGACTGCTGGAATGGCGTCTGCACCAACGGCATCTGCGGCGG
>PFUG01000200.1 GCA_002789955.1 Deltaproteobacteria bacterium CG_4_9_14_3_um_filter_63_12
GTGCGAGAGGGGCAGGTAGGAGATTCCCCAATCCGCTTCGTTGACGTCGGTCAGCGAGAGGGCGCAGCTGGCGGTCCAGGCCAAGTTCTCGTGGGAGAGCATGACGCCCTTGGGCGGCCCCGTCGTGCCAGAGGTGTAGATGAGGGTGGCGAGCTGCGCGAGCTCGAGGGCCGCAACTCGCTCGTCGACGACGTTCTCTGGGGTGCCCTCCGCCTTAGCCATGAACTGTTCCCAGGTCATGACGAGCTCGTCCTCGATGGGCTCGCTCTTGCTCATCATGATGACGCGCTCGAGCTTAGGGAGCTTGGCGCGCTCAGCGTTGACCTTCTCCCACTGGGCCTTGTTTTCGAGCAAGACCAGCTTCGACTCGGCGTGGCCAATGATGTAGGAGACTTCCGAGGGCGAGCAGGTCGTGTAGATGCCGGCCGGAGCGCCCCCGACACACATGCTTGCGATGTCGAAGATGGCCCACTCTGCATTGTTGAAGCCCAAGATGGCGACGGTGTCCCCTGGCTCCATGCCGAGCGCGATCATGGCTCTGGCCGCCCGGCGTGTCTGGTCGACATAGCCTTTCCAGCTCGTCGGTACCCAGCGTCCGTCGATGCGCTCGTAGTAGCCTGGTTTCTCGGGGCGGATGCGCGCCTGTTCGAGGAAGAGAGCGGGAATTGTCTTCACGATTGGCTCCTGACAGGTGAGGCCTAGGCCTCGATTGGGCTGGTGTGCCGGCGTTTGCGCCCTTCGAGGGCATCCACCCGATCTCACAGCCGAAATTGAGTCATTTGGGTCGAGCGGCGACCTGCAGCACGCGGCGTCGCACAGCGCCTTTTGGGCCCCAGCCACTGCAGAGCGGCGGTTTGCTCGCGGAGCCCAGGTTCCCCACAGAGAATCGATTGGCCTGTATTAAACGGCTCGTTCGAGGCGCCGTCAAGCGCAGCCTCGAGCGGACGCGGCTGGCTCGGAGCTCAGTTCGAGATGCACTTCGGCACGATCCCCGAGCACCCTTCGCTGTCGAGGCAGCTGAGACAGCCAGGGGAGCTGAAGTTGGCCAGGCAGGTCAACGCACAGCGGTTCATTCCGCATTCGACCCCCGAGTCGATGCATTCGCCGCACTCTTGCCGGACTCCCAGCTCTTTCGAGATGCACTCGGCGGGCAAACAGGGCGACCCGGTGCAGAGGGGACTGAGGTGGCACTGGGCCGACCTCGCCAGAGCGACATCGGTGTTCCCGAGATTGGCGGCGTCGGTTTGATCGCACTTCTTGAAGCAATCGACGCAGGTGGCGGCGTCGTCGACTTCACAGCGTCCGTTTGAGTTGCAGGACCCGGTCTGGTCCGCGGGATTGGAATCTGCAGCGGTGTCGTGACCAAGGACCGTGTCCTTGGCGGTCACCGCTGCGTATTCCGACGAATCCGAGAACATGGTGCACGCGCCCGACAGCACGGCCAACCCCAGCACAATTCCAATGACCCACAACGATTTCATTTTCCCCCCTGAGAAAGAGCGCCTCTAGCATATCGTGACAATCGCAGGGATCAACCTCCGCTGGCTCGGTGCTCGCTCGCGCGAAGGGACGCTCGGTGGCTCGCTTCGCGTCACCTCTGTTCCGAGTTGCGCGCGAAATCTGGTCGAGCAACCCTGCAATGACCCGACCTCAGGGCTGGGATTTCACTAGGGCTTCGAGGCGATCAAGACCAGAGATGAGGCTGTCCTCCGCAGGACCAAAGCTGAACCGGACGTGGTGCTTGAAGCGGCTGCCGCGAACCGCTCGCCGGCGCCCCGGGTCGACGTCGAAGAACTCACCGGGAACACAGATGAGACCTTGCTCGAGGGCGGCGCGAAAGAGCTTCATGCCGGTGTCGAAGCGAGGGTCGAGGTCGCGCGCCGAGGCCCACACATAGAAGGTCCCTTCTGGCGGCCGCTCGATGCTGAAACCCATGCTGGTCAAGCGGTTGAGCATCAGGCTGCGCTTGCGTTTGAACGCCTTGTGGATGGCGCCGAGCTCAGCTTCGGTGTGGCTGTCTTCGAGGAGTGGGATGGCGGCGCGTTGCAGAGGGCGCGCGGCGCCGCCGTCGAGAAAGCTGCCCGAGCTGGCCAACAGCCCGATGAGCGCCTTGGGACCGACCGTCCAAGAGACGCGCCAACCCGGGTAGCGCCAGTTCTTGGTCAGGCCGTTCACCAGGAGGACCGGGTCGCGGTCGACGTCCTCGACGTAGCGCGAGGCGGTGCAGGCTTCGACCTCGTCGTCTTCGCTGCGGTTCCATTGGTAGTGCGAGTAGAACTCGTCGAGGATCAAGGTGCATTCGAGTCGCCGAGCGATGGAGACCCAACCGCGCAGGGTCTCGCCATCGATCACGCGGCCGGTTGGGTTGCACGGGTTCGAGGCCAAGATGGCGCTCAATCCGCGGCCCAAAATCTCTCGACGCAGCTCGTCGAGGGAGAAGTCGTAGCCGCGGTCTGGGTCGAGCAAGATGGGGATAGGCGAGAACATGCGAAAGAGACCGAGCAGCTCTTCGTAGGCGGTGTAGTCGGGGATGAAGTGGCCGAGGTTGATCTCGCCCAGCGCCGCGGCGATGCGGGTGAGACCTGCGCGTCCGCCGGGTGAGATGCAGACGTTTTCGGCGCTGTACTGGGACGGCAGCCCGCGGCGGTAGAGGCGATTGTAGTGGTCGGCGACCGCCTCACGCAGCTCCCAGATGCCAGCGATCGGGGCGTACTCGTGGTCGTCGGTGGGGATGTCGAAGGCGTCGAGCCGCGGCGGGCTGCCAGGCAGCGGTCCGCACTCGGGCTGTCCTTGGCCAAAGTTGGTCCATCCCCTGTCGCCTGGCTTGTAGCCGGCACGCGCCGCCTCCGTCATGACGTAGATGACGCCGGTGTAGGGGACGTTGCGGAAGGCTGAGTGCTCGCTGGGCTCGGTCATGACAGGCGGTCCTGGGCTCGAGGGGACGAGCACGCTGCATACACGACTCCATCCCGAGCGTCGAGAGTCGGCCTTCCCTCAGGGTCGCTTGACATGGGTGCGAACTGATTCCTAATGCTCTCCTCTCACAGCCCTAGCGCTCCCGAGCGCGGGACCGAACTGCAAGCCCAAGCCCTACAGACGAGGTCATGATGCGCGTCGTTGTCACAGGAGGAACCGGGTTCATCGGCTCCAGCGTGGTGCGCTTGTTGCGCGCCGCAAAGCACGAAGTGCGGTTGCTGGTGCGGACTGGCAGCCAGACCGACCACCTCGGCGCGCACGACCTCGAGCTGGTGGAGGGGGACATTTTGGAGCCGGGGAGCCTGACCTCAACGTTCCAAGGCTTCGACTGCGTGGTCCACATCGCGGGCAGCCTCGGGCGCGATCCGCGCAGCCGCCGCGAGACCTGGCGCGTCAACGTCGACGGCACCGTCAACGTCATGAACGCGGCCCTGGCCGCGCGCGTCCCGAAGGTCGTCTACACCAGCAGCGTCGTCGCCGTAGGTTCGACCCTGCGCGGCACCGAGATGCTCGACGAGACCTGCCATTGGGCGGCTGGGAAGAACGTCTCCACCTATGTCCGCTCCAAGTACACGGCGCAGCGCGAGGCGCGCAGCATCGCGCGGCGCGGCCTCGAGTTCGTCTCGTTGAACCCAGCCTTCACCCTCGGGCCGGGCGGCGACTCGAGTGGCTCGGTCGGGCAGCTCTTGAGCGTCTTTATGGGCAAGCTTCCCGGCGTGCTGCGCGGCGGCGTCGGTGTGGTCGACGTGCGCGAGGTGGCCTTGGCCCATCTCAAGGCCGTCGAGTCCACTTTGGGCGTCGATCGCGTCATCCTCTCGGCCGAGAACCACACCCTCGAGCGGCTCTTCGCCATCGCCTCGGCCATCGGCGGGGTCGTCCCGCCGAAGGTGCTCCCGTACGCGCTGATCCTCGGCCTGGCCCGGGCCACCGAGGCCATGGCCAAGCTCAAGCCGTCGCTCGCCGAGCGCTTCAACCTCGAGCTCGTCGACGACGCGCACCGCTACTGGTTCGTCAACAACACCCTCAGCCGCGAGCTGCTCGGGATGCAGTACCGTTCGGTCCGCGAAACCGTCGCCGACACCATCCGCTCGGCCTTGCACGACGGGCGCCTCGAAGCGACCACGCCAGAGCTGGAGGTGCTCAAAGAGGATGCCCCCATCGACCTGGATCTCGAGATGAAGCGCTTGGCGATCCAACACTCGACGAATCTGTGATAGGGGTGTCCTTCTCGCACTGCATGCGCCCGACCCTCACGTCGGGCGAATGCCCGACAAGAAACCACCCTCCAATGCTCCCGCAAAGCCCGACGCCGGCGGCGGTGAGCGCCCCATAGCTCGAGAGAAGACCTTGAAATCAAAGCTCTACATGGAACCCATCATTCTCGGACGCGAGTTGCTCACGCTCGACGCCATCCGTGACGTGGTGTACCGCGGCCGCCAGATCGAGGTGCACGCCGACGCCCTGGTCGACGTCGAGCGCGCCGCGCAGTTCGTCGGCGAGCAGGCCAAGGCCGGGCGCGTGATCTACGGCGTCACGACCGGCTTCGGCGCGAACAGCAACACCCTCATCGCGCCGGCCGACATGACCAAGCTGCAGGAGAAGCTGCTGCTGAGCCACGCCTGCGGCGTCGGCGACCCCTTCCCCGAGGAGGTCGTGCGGGCCATGATCTGCATGCGCATCAACGGCCTCCTGACCATGCACTCCGGGGCCCGCGCCACGACGGTGCTCGCCTTGGCCAGCATGCTCAACGCCCGCGTGCATCCCATCATCCCCAGCCAGGGTTCGGTCGGCGCCAGCGGCGACCTCTGCCCGCTGGCCCACATGGGCTTGCCCTTGCTCGGCCTGGGCGAGGTCTTGGTCGATGGGCTGCGTCTCGAAGGCGCCAAAGGGCTGGAAATCTGCGGCCTGGCGCCCATCACGCTGACCTACAAGGAGGGCATCGCCCTGCTCAACGGCACCCAGGCGCAGACCGCGCTGGCCTTCTGCGCCACGCACCGCCTGCGTCGCCTCGCCGACATGGCCGACGCCGTCTGCGCCATGAGCCTCGAGGCGCTCTGTGGCCGCGGCAACGCCTTCGACGCGCGCCTGCACGCGCTGCGCCGCCGCGCCGGCCAGATGGAGAGCGCCGCCGCAATCCGTCGTTGGACCGAGGGCAGCGAGCTGGTCGACCGCGACCCCGACCTGATGCCCTACAAACGCGACCGCATCCAGGACCCCTACAGCATTCGCTGCGCGCCCCAGGTGCACGGCGCCTGCCGCGACGTCCTGGCGCACGTCGAGGACGTTGTCCTGCAGGAGTCCAACGCCGTCACCGACAACCCAATCCTCTTCCCCGACGCCGGCGACATCATCTCCGGCGGCAACTTCCACGGCGAGCCGGTGGCCATGGCCATCGACTACCTAAAACTCGCCATCGCAGAGCTCGCCAACATCTCGGATCGCCGCTGCTTCAAGCTCCTGAGCCCCGAGCTCAGCGAGGGCTTGCCGGCCTTCTTGGTGGACAAACCCGGTCTGGACTCGGGCCTGATGATCGCCCAATACGTGACCGCCTCGTTGGTCTCCGACAACAAGGTGCTGGCGCATCCGGCCAGCGTCGACTCGATCCCGACCTCCGGCAACAAAGAGGATCACGTCGCCATGGGCGCCCAGGCCGGCGTGCAGGCCTTCCGCATGCTGGACAACAGCGAGCGCGTCATCGCCATCGAGCTGATCATCGCGGCGCAGGCGCTGGATCTCCGCATGCGGCTGGACAACGCCCGGCCCGGATTCCGCATCGCCGCGCTGCACAAGGCTGTCCGCGAGATCTCGCCGTTCATCCATCAGGACCGTCGGATGTCCTTCGAAATCGAGGCCGTGGCCTCCGACCTGGTGCGGCGAGACGGCAAGCCGCCCGGCTGGGAGCTCTAACCTGCAGCTCGGCGACCTGGCCCGCGCGCTCGGCGACGTGGTCGTCGCCTCGGGTTCGGCGCCAACGTCTGGCTGGCTTTGGCTTGGCTCTTAGGAGCCTTTGTCGCGATGGTGGCGACGGCGCTGGTCGTCGCATTGCTCCTCGGCGTGCCACCGCTCCTCTTTGGGTTGGTACGGCGTGTGCGGCGGCGGTACAAGGCGTTCAACGTAGGGGCGGCCAGCGGCCGCCCTGGATTGGCGAGCGAAGAATAACCGGGGCTCGAGTCGCAGCCGACTACCTCGTCGCGAGTTCCAGTGACCACCGAACCAGCTCACCTGCGTTCCCGGGCGTGTCGTCGACGATGCGCAGGACCCAGTCTCCGGTCACGTTCTCGGAGAGCGGGAAGCACACGCATGCCTTGAAGCGATTTGGATTGATGAGGTCGTTCGCGGCTGAGCTTTCCGATTTCTAGTCCAACAACGGCCTGCCATTCCAATGCTTTTTGAACGTCTCGAGGTGGCCCCTGCCTCGAGGGTTTCGCATCTCGGGTCAAGTCCGGCAGGGTGCTTCCAATTATCTGAACAAAGAATCAGTTCACCCTTGACTCGCCCACGAGGGCGAGCGACGATCGTGCTCACTTAGGCGTCGTCCGGGAACAAAATGCGCATTTGGGCGAAGTCAGAGGTGGGAGGGCAAGGAGGTCGATGCAGGCGATGCCCAGCATCGTCG
>PFUG01000382.1:0-6169 GCA_002789955.1 Deltaproteobacteria bacterium CG_4_9_14_3_um_filter_63_12
TACCGGAGACCCAAGGTCGTACATGGCGAGGTCAACCCGCCAGAATTTCTGGATCCTCACCCGCCATAATTATGGGATTCCACACTCGCCTTTGAAAAGTGGGGCCGAGAGCCCGCACATCGTGGTGGCCCGTAACGGGGCTTTCGTCACCTGCCTCGGTCCAGGGATGAGCACGGCGCCAAATCCGATCCTCACTCGGCATCAGCTCGAGGGGATGCGCGTGCGGGCCGAGCGGGTGCGGGAGGCGCTGCATCTGTCAGAGAGCCTGAAGGGGAACAAGGACCAAGGGGCGAGCCCAATTCTGGGCCGTCTATTGAATTCTGGCCCCTGGGTGGATCGTGAAGACTACGAGCTGGTGACCAAGTTCCTCCCACTCATCGGCTGGAGCGTGTTCGATTCTGTGGTGATCCTCTATTCCGCACTCCGCGACGCCTACACCGGGGCTCGACGCCTCGTGAAGCTGAAGAAGGTCACCCGCAGCGCCGACATCGAGTTGCTGAGCAAGATTTACTACGCGTTGTGGGGCGTCGGGCACCACATGATCATCGCGGCGAGCAACCCGCACCACTTCAAGGACGCGCCACCGGAGATGCTCAAGGCGTTCCACCCCTTCTGGATTGGCGTTCGTCTGCGCAGCACTCCAATCGTTCTGCGAACCCTCTGGGCGGCCTCGCGCTTCGCGCCGCTGAACTTCAAGCTCCAACGCACAGAGCTCGAGGAGGCTCGAACCAAAGACTCTCTGAACTGTTCCGTCTTCCGCATCACCGCCTCGGCCTTCCGGCACAGCAAGCTGCGCGACGAAGCGGAGCGCATGTTCGAGCGCGTGCTGCGATCTCCTGTTGAAAAGGAGACCAGTTGGACGAGGTATCGCGAGGGGGCACTCAACGCCGGACTCCTTCAGCTCAGGATGAATACCAATCTGGAGACGTTGTCGTTCATGATGAGGCAGGAGATAGGGGGAGACTTCGTAGAACACGGCTGGCCGCGCGACATTGGGCGCAGGGTGGTCGTTGACTCGCTCCAATACAGCTCGGTCCCGGATATCGTGCAGACTGTGATCGACGTACTCCCTGAAGAGCTGCTTCGTTGGTTGCTGGTGAGCGATGAGGGCGCCTATGACTACGAAGGGTTCAAGCTGCTGATGCTCTATCTGCCGCTCATCACCAGCTTCGATGGGGACGACTTCTTCCTCCCGAGCCGATACTCCGAGGCATTCCCCAAGACCAACACAGTCCCCGTCGACGCCGTCCTGAAGATACTCCAAGAGGACGCCCGATGCCGCGCCTTTGAGCCAGTGGCACGGGCTGCGACACCAGGACGCAACGAACCTTGCCCCTGCGGCAGCGGCCAAAAGTACAAGGTCAGTTGCGCCGGTGACCGCTCACAAACCATGCAGCAACGGGGCGTCCTTCACCACAAACGAGTCAAGCCCCGCTGAGCCGCTCAGCGCCAAACGCTCGAAGCCGCAGAAGACAAGAAAACCCCTTGCGTCTCCGCACACTTTGCGTCCTTGCGTTGAAAACGAAGCCCATTCGACCACAAACCCCAAGAGCCATCATGGGTCACGACATCCGCTTCTTAGAACGCCTGAGCCGCTTCAACAAGAAAACTCTCTGCGGCTTCGCGTCTCTGCGACTCTTGCGTTAAAGCTCGAAGCCCACCCGACCGCAGCCCCCTACCGGCAGCCCCAGTAGTACTCCCAGCCGTCCTTGTCGACGGTGAAGGGCACGGTCTGCTTGAAGGTCCACTCGTCGCCGCTCTGGTGCAGGAAGATCCGGACCTCGTAGGCGCCGGCCTCGACCTCGACGGTCTTCTTGGCGTCACCGAAGTTGAGGGTGAACGTGTAGGCCTTGTTGCCGTCCTTCATGAAATCGAAGCTGACGTTGGCCTGGTCCGCGGCGGCGCAGGCCGTGGTCTCGTTGGCGACGGTGCCGATGTACTTGCGCCCCGCTGCCACTGGGGCCGCGGTCGTGGCGGCCTTGTAGGTCAGCTTGAGGATGGTCTGCTGGTACTCCTTCACCTCGATCTTCTTGCTCCACGTCTGGCCATCGGAGGCTGTCGCCGTCAGGTCACGAAGGCGTTGAGGTTTTCGAGGTTGAAGATGGCCGGAACGTTGTCGGTCTTGGAGACGCCATCCACATCGATGTCGATGCGCAGACCCTCCGTCCCGACGACCTTGAGCGAGGCGCTGTTCGCGGGCTCGTAGGACAATGTGTTATCCCACTGGGCGTGGGCGACCGATGCAAAGCAGAGGATGAAGGCAATGACTCCCAGCAGCAGAATTCTCACTTGCGGTCTCCTTGATGGTGTGGACAGGTGCCACGCAACTCGAACTTCATCGAAGCGCGAGGTGGGCAGCGACAGGATTTTCATGGCCAGGACGCTGCCAACTTTCGCTGCCCGTGTCAACGAGCGCAACGCGATTCGCTGGGCCTCATGGCCAAAGCTATCCCGCGGTGGGCAGGTCAGAAGGTCGACGCAGCAGTGAGGCGGCGATCGAGCCCGCGAGCAGGGCGACAATGACGGTCAGCGACAGCCAAATGGGGATCTTGAAGACCCCGGCCAGCAACATCTTCACCCCCACGAAGACGAGGACGAAAGACAGCCCAAGCTTCAGATAGTGGAACTTCCCCATCATCCCAGCGAGCGCGAAGTAGAGCGCCCGCAGACCCAGGATCGCGAAGATGTTGGACGTGTAGACGATGAAGGGGTCCTTGGTGACCGCGAAGATGGCCGGGATGGAGTCCACCGCGAACACGATGTCGGTCGTCTCGATGGCCACCAACACCAAGAGCAGCGGCGTGGCGTACCGCTTCCCGTTCTCGACCACGGTGAAGAACCCCTCGCGGTACTCGCCGACCGAGGGGACGAGCCGCCGGAAGAGGCGGAAGAGAGGGTTTCGCTCTGGGTGCACCTCCTCGTTTTTCTGCACCAGCAACTTGAACCCAGTGAAGACGAGGAACACGCCAAAGACATAGATGACCCAGTGAAACTGCTGGAGCAGCGCCGCACCGAGGACGATGAAGACAGCGCGCAACACCAGCGCGCCCAGGATCCCCCAAAGCAGCACGCGGTGCTGCAGCATGGCCGGGACCGCGAACGTCGAGAAGATGACCATGAAGACGAAGATGTTGTCGACTGACAGCGCCTTCTCGATAACGTAGCCGGCCAGGAACTCGAGCGCTCGCTCGCTGCCAAACCAATAATACACGCCGCCGCTGAAGATGAGCGCGAGCCCAATCCACACGCCGGTCCAAGCCAAGGCCTCGCGGATCGAAATCTCGTGGGTCTTGCGGTGGAAGACCCCCAGATCGAGGGCGAGCATGGCCAACACGAACAGGGTGAACCCGATCCACAGTGAGGGGCTTCCAATGCTCATCAGCTCCATCTCAACTCCATTGAAAGGGGGTTTGGCCGGCAATTGAAGGCTACACCCTAATCCCCGGGAGATACTTCGACAAATAGATAATTGCGCCTTGACACTTCGACTGTGTCGAAGTAGCTGAGCCCCCATGGAGTGGGTCAACTACCATCACTTGCTTTACTTTTGGCTCGTCGCTCGCGAGGGAAGCCTGGCGCGAGCGAGCGCCGAGCTGCACTTGGCCCAGTCGACGGTCAGCAAGCAGCTCCACCAATTCGAAGAGGGGTTGGGCCACGTGCTCTTCATCAAGAGCGGGCGGCGGCTCGTGCTCACCGACAGCGGACAGGTGGCCTTCCGCTATGCGGAGGAGATCTTTGGCCTAGGGCGGGAGATGCTCGATACCCTGAGAAGCCGCGCGGTGGGCAAACCACTTCGGGTGACGGTCGGCATCGCCGATGCCGTCCCGAAGCTCGTGGCCGAGCGTGTGCTCGGACCGATCCTCGCGCTCCCTCAGCCTGTGCGGCTCATCTGCAGGGAGGACACACCAGACCGGCTCCTCGCCAGCCTCGCGCTGCACGAGCTCGACGTGATCCTGACGGACGCTCCTGCCAACCCAAACGTCAAGGTGAAGGCCTTCAACCACCTCCTCGGCGAGTCGGAGATCGGCTTCTTTGGCCACCCTAACTTGGTCAGCAGGTTTCAGCCGGGGTTTCCTGCCTCGCTCGAGGGGGCACCGATGCTGCTGCCCACCGAAGACACCGTTCTGCGAAGGGCGATCGAGCAGTGGCTGGCGAGTGTTGGCGTTCGCCCCAACATCGTGGGCGAATTCGAAGACAACGCGCTGCTCAAGGTCTTTGGCACCCGCGGCGCGGGGGTGTTTCCTGCCTCCTTGGCGATCGCAGAGGAGGTCGAAGCCCAGTACGCCGTGAAGTTCATCGGCAAGGTGCCAGGCGTGTGTGAACGGCTGTACGCGGTCACGATCGAGCGTCGGCTCCAACATCCGATCGTCGTGGCCATCTGCGAGACGGCCCGCTCCGATGTCTTTGGAGCCAAGGAGCGGTCCACTCACCCATCGAGCTCATCTCGCTCGAGCGGCCAAACCTAGTCGCCATTGTAGGGCTCCGGCTTGGCGGGCCATGCTAGACGAGAACGACCTGGCACTGTATGGCCAGCCGAGCAGAACGGGACCACTCTTCCTCGCCGAAGCCAACCATGGGCATCGCCACCGACATCATCTTCCTCGTCGTGACCGCCTTCGGCTGCGGGCTCGTATTGCAGCGCCTGAAGCAGCCCGTGATCTTGGGCTACATCGCGGCCGGCATCATTCTCGGGCCGCACACTGGGGGCGTCACGGTCTCCAACATCCAAGAAATCGAGAAGCTCGCCGAGATTGGCGTGGCCCTCCTGCTGTTCGCGCTCGGGCTGGAGTTCTCGCTCAAGGACCTCGAGCCCGTGAAGAAGGTGGCGCTCATCGGCACTCCGCTCCAGCTCGTCCTCACCATCGGTCTGGGCCTGGGCATCGGCTCTCTGATGGGCTGGGAATGGAGGCCTTCGCTCTGGCTCGGTGCCTGCATCTCCCTGTCGAGCACCATGGTGCTCCTCAAGACCCTGATGAACCAGGGCTGGCTGGGCACGCTCTCCAGC
Organism: Deltaproteobacteria bacterium CG_4_9_14_3_um_filter_63_12; assembly: GCA_002789955.1. Lineage (GTDB taxonomy): Bacteria > Myxococcota_A > Bradymonadia > UBA4248 > UM-FILTER-63-12 > UM-FILTER-63-12. The sequence goes on from PFUG01000382.1 coordinate 5,006, forward strand.
AAGGTCATGATTGGCATCCTCATCGTTCAGGACCTCGCCGTCGTCCCGCTAATGATCATCTTGCCCCAACTCAACGACCCCTCGGTGGGCCTGCCCATTCTTGGCTTCGCCATCCTCAAGGCCGCCGCCTTCATCGCCGCCATGGTGCTGCTCGGCACCAAGCTGCTGCCCAGGTTGATGGGCCACATCGCGAAGCTCGGCTCCAGAGAGCTGTTCCTGCTCGCCGTCACCGCCATCGGCCTGGGCATTGGCTACGCCACCCACATGGTGGGTCTCTCCTTCGCCTTCGGAGCCTTCGTGGCCGGCATGGTGCTCAGCGAGTCAGACTATGGCCACCAGGCCCTCAGCGACATCATCCCTTTGCGGGACCTGTTCGGGCTCCTCTTCTTCGCTTCGGTGGGGATGTTGCTCGATCCCCGCTTCCTCTTCGACCACCTCGAGGAGGTGGTGGTTCTGGTCTTGGCGGTGAGCTTCGGCAAAGGCCTCATCTTTGCCGCGCTCGCCAAGGTCTTTCGCTATGGCAACGTCATCCCGCTGGCCGTAGCACTCGGGCTCTTCCAGGTCGGAGAGTTCGCCTTCGTGCTCGCCACGATCGGCGTCTCGACCAAGTCCATCGATCACGACCTCTACTCGCTGATCCTCACCACTGCGGTCCTGACCATGATCCTGACCCCCCTCGTCTCGAGTCAGACCGCCCGCCTGTATGCTCTGAAAAAACGTCTGTTCAAGCACGAGCCTCTCGAGACTCTGAACCTCCCTCAGACCGGCCTAAACCAGCATTTGGTGCTCGTCGGCAATGGCCGTGTCGGGGCGAGGATCGCCTCCGTGTTCATGGATTTCGGGTTGCCCGTCGTGGTCGTCGAGCTCGACCACCGACGAGTCGAGCACGCCCAAGCCGAGGGCATCCCTGTCATCTACGGCGACGCCTCACAGGAGCTCGTGCTCGAAGCCGCAGAGATCGGCACGGCTCGCCTGCTGGTCGTCACCACTCCAGACATAGTGACCACGCGCTCGATCATCACCAACGCCAAGCGTCACAACACCGCCATCCAGATCGTGGCCCGAACCTCCGACGCCTCTTTCCTTGCGGTGTTCAAAGAGCTCGGCGTCAACAGCGTGGTGCTCCCCGAGCTCGAGGCCAGCCTCGAGATGGCGCGCAAGTCG
>PFUG01000382.1:6385-6527 GCA_002789955.1 Deltaproteobacteria bacterium CG_4_9_14_3_um_filter_63_12
ACGGTGGTGGGAGTCATTCGCGACGAGCAACTGGTGGCCAACCCCGACGCCGAATTTCGCTTTCAGGCCCATGACCTCGTGGCCATTCTTGGCACGGATGAAGCCCGCCAATCGTTTCAGGCGCTGGTCATGCCCGCAGACG
>PFUG01000653.1 GCA_002789955.1 Deltaproteobacteria bacterium CG_4_9_14_3_um_filter_63_12
CGTGGGCTCGGGCGGTCGGACGTTTTCCCACGTCGTGGGCTCGGGCGGTCCGATGCGGTTCCACGTCGTGGGCTCGGGCGGTCGGACGCGCGGCCCAGCGCTCCGCACTGGGCTACTTCCTGTGACGGCCCCTTCAGGGCCGACGCCCAGGGTTGGGGTGCGCCGGAAGGTCTGATGGCCACAAACCTGGGCGGGAGGTGACATGCCCACACATCGAACCGTGTCGAAACCGCCGAGGGCAAAGCCCGAGGCATCGGCCCCTCGGGGGCCGAACATTCCCCAGCCCAAGGTGTAACCTTGGGCTGGACGGCCATTTCAGGGTGCGTCGCAAACAGATCTGTACAAACTCCAGGGCCCGGCCCTTCGGGCCGGGCCTCTCCCGAGCGGGAGAGGAAATGTCCCGTTCTGGGTGACGAGGCAAACCAGGCTTCGACGTGCGGGACCTTTCTGCGGCATGAGGTGGCTCGAAGCGAGCCGCCTCATGGTGCCTCGCTTCGAGCCACCTCTGTTTTGAGTAGCGCGCGAGCGCTGATCGCTAATTCTGCCCTTTCCCCAACTCGATGAGTGGGACGCCGAGCAGCTCGGCGAGGGTGGTGGCGATCTTGTAGGCGTCGAGCTTCTCGAGAGTGCCGTCGATGACTGGTACAGGCGTCCCGTCTTGGAGTGCGAGGTAGAGCGCGAAGGCCTCGACGTTGACTCCGCTGCGGCCAGGCCACGGGAGATCGACCAGGCCAAAGACCACGTGCGTGATGCCAGAGGGCTCGATGTCACGTGGCTCGTAGGAGGTCTTGATCCTGGGCTCGTCCTCGCAGCTCTTCAGAGACATGGACTCAAGCGCGTAGCTCTGGAGGTGCGTCCCATCGAGACTGCTCGAGAGCCTCAGCAGTGGCAGTTTGGTCCACTTGAAGCCCCCGCCGCCCCGGACCAGCATCGTCCCGATGACGATGTCCAGAACGAGCAAGAGAAAATGCGCTGGCCCCGCGTTGAACTGCCAACGCTGAATGTCGTAGAGGACAAAGGCGGCGCCGACTCCCAGGAGGAGCCACCCCATGAATCTCCAGTCTCTGCCGCAGCGTACTCGGCTGGTGTTCCAGACCATCCAGGCGCCGTCGCTGTCTCGTTCGATGCTGGGGTATTCGACCATGGTTCACTCGATAGGGGGGGTGTTGCCTCGCTTCTCCACGACCGAGTTTCGCGTGATTCAGATTGGCAGTGCGAAAATCGGTCGTCCGCTCGGCAATTTGGCAGAACGTGCGGCCAACCTAGACGCCGCGTGGCCGGCGGGAAGGTCCACGTTCCTATTGGGGCCGACATGGGGGCTGCCCCGACGCCGTCGTTGAACACCCGAATCGGAGCCGCAGGCACGGGGGGCTGCCGCGATGCCGCCGTTGAACACCCGAATCGGAGCGGCAGGCACGGGGCGTGCCCTACCCGCAGCACACCACCGCCACGCTCGCCCGGCCTGCCCGCGGATGCGCCACCTCGACCGTCACTTCGGAGCCCCTTGGCGCCTCGAAGACCCAGGTGAGCCCTACCCGATCGTTAGAGTTGTCGACGCTCCACCCGAGCGCCGCACTGTGGTGATGAGAGCGGCCGGCGAGCTGTCCGTGACGGCCTTCTAGGGGTCCTGAGAGCAGCAAGCCCCCAGCGGGAAGCGTGAGTTTGGAGCGCACCTCGCCGACCAGCTTCTTCTGCTCGGCCCACTTGGTGACGGAGGTGGGCAGGTAGCCGCTGTTCTGCACCACGACGGCCAGCTTGTAGACGCCGTCGCCGACGGTTTCGAGCTTGGGGCTGCGCAGCTCGAGCAGGGGCGAGATGCGGGCGTGGTAGACGAGCCAGTCGACGAAGGGGTCGACCTCGTCGAGGACTTTGTGGGGGGGAGGGTTGCGGAAGGTGAAGAGGGTGTCCCAGCCGCCGAGCTCGATGGCACCGAGCTGGGGGTGGTCGAAGGGGGTCCAGTCGACGAGGGCCTGGCTGTGCAGCGAGTCGGCCCAGCGCAGCATCTTGCGATCGTCGTCGCGGGAGTGGTCGACGTACCACTCGAAGTAGTTGTCGGCGATGACGCCGGCCTGGCGCAAGGGGCTCCAGAGCTCGACGGTCCAGGCGAAGAGGCCCAGGTGTTCGAACATCCAGTCGTCGAAGGCGCCGGTGATGAACTCGTTGGGATCCTCGCGAAAGCCGTGGAAGACGGAGAAGGCGGGGTAGCCGGTGAGCTCCTCGCCGCGGTCGCCGATGGTCTTGAAGGCGCGCAGATCTTGGCGCGTGAGCTGGTCGTCGGACTTGTAGCTGGGGGGCCGCAGGAGGAAGCCGCCGTAGGTGTGGAAGGCCACGCCGCCGGTGATGTTGGGGTGGGCGACGACGAACTCGACCAAGCTGCGCACCTCGGGCTCGGAGGTGGGGAAGGGCCCGCTGCCCTCGGCGTCGCTCTCGAAGCGCCAGGGGGCCGGGAAGTTGCGGTTGAGGTCGAGGCCTTGAGGGGCCTTGGTGAGCTTGAGGTCGACGCCGTCCCAACGGGGAACCATGCCCTCGGGCATGAGCCGGTAATAGGGGCCGGGGCCGCGCTCGTCGGGCTCGCGGCGGATCATGAGGCGCGGGTCTTCGGAGAAGGCTTTCCAGTGTCCGTCTGGGTCTGGGATGCGCATGGTGAGGACGCGCCCGTCGCCGTTGATGTCTTCGGGGACGACACCCTCCTGCTCGAGGCGGTCGGGGGGATAGGGGCGCGTGCTGGAACGGATGAGGCGAGGGGAGTCGGCCAGCGCCCACTCGGCGCCGTCGGGATTGACGCGGGGGCAGACGTAAAACGTGCGGGTGTCCAAGCAGTCGGTGATCTTGGGGTCGTGGCCGTAGCCACCGCAGAGCCTCTGGAGGAAGTTGAGGCAGGCGACAGAGGGGGCGAGCTCGGTCGCGTGGATGTTGCCGTCGACCCAGAAGGCGGGCTTCGAGTCGGGCTCCTGACCGTGGTTGGAGACCGTCGCGACGAGAATCTCCCGCCCTTCGTAGCTCTTCCCCATGCTCTGCAGTGAGAGGAGCGTCGGGTATTGCTCCTGCAGCTCGTGTAGAGCGGCGACGAGGGCATTGTAGCGAAGGTAAGGGTGACGCGCGTTGGCTCTATTCACGAATGGTCTCCTCGCTTGTGCGCAGCCCGGTGCGCCCCTCCCCCACACCCGTTGAGGACAGTGGAGGATAAGTCCGGTGGGGTTGCGGCGACAAGACTGGGACCTGAGCGCGAGCACGGGCTTCCTTGCGGCTTGCCAACACGGTTTTCAGCCCCCCAAACGTGCCTTTTCTCTTCAGAGGGCGTAGAAAGGGGGGGCGACGTTCTGCGAGAATGTGCCGGCTTGCTCGAGCGGCCGAACCAACTGAATCGAAAAGAGCTTCGATGAGCCCGAACACTCCAAACAGCGACTCTGACGAAATCATTGATGTTGGCAGCGTGATCGACGACCGCTACGAGATCATTTCTTTCCTCGGCGAGGGGGGGTTCGCGACGGTCTACAAGGCTCGTCACATCCACATCAACCGGTTCGTTGCCATCAAGCTGCTCAACATCGGGGTGAAGGTCCCGAAATCGAGCGAGTTCGAGGAGCGGTTCTTGCGCGAAGCGCAGACCGCTGCCCAAATCGAGCATCCGAACGTCGTGACGATTCACGATTTCGGCTTCGCGGGTTCAATCCGACAGCCCTACATCGTCATGGAGCTGCTCGAAGGGCACGACCTCGAGGATGAGCTGAAGAAGAATGGGCCGATGGAGCCCAAGCGGCTCCTCAAGCTGATGCCGCTCTGCTTGGAGGCACTGGCCGAGGGCCACAAGGCGGGCATCGTCCACAAGGATCTCAAGCCCTCTAACCTCTTCCTTTCCTTCCCCTTCCAGGACAAGGAGATGTTGCGCATCCTCGACTTTGGCGTGGCGACGATCAACCAGGGAGGGAAGCGCATCACCAGCACCGGACAGATTCTCGGGACCCCGCAGTATCTGGCTCCCGAGTACATCACCAACCAGATCTCGACACCGGCTTTGGACGTCTATCAGATGGGGTTGATCTTGGTGGAGGCCCTCACCGGCGTACCGGTGGTCGACTTCGAGAACCCTTTCCAGTGTCTGATGGCGCACTGCAAAGGGAACCTGAACATCCCGGAGAAGATCCTGACGGGGCCACTGGGCCCAGTGCTCGAGAGGGCGCTGGCGATCAACTATGAGAAGCGCTATCAGGACGCTGGCGAGTTCAGAGAGGCGCTCCTGGCGATCGATCCGGAGTCGATCGCGCCGCTCACTCCGGAAGATCTGGCCCAGCTCGGCGCCCTCAAGGGCACCGACGAGCTGTCCAACCTGGCCCTCGCCCAAACCATGGCTGAATTGGACGATTTGTCCAAGCAGAACATGGAGTCCTTACAGAGCAGCGCTGACCTCCGCCTTCGGCAGGCCGAGGAGGCGGACGAGGCCCGCGCCACGGCCTTCGACATCGACCGCTCCAAGCTCCTCTCGCCCACGGTGGCGATGCAGGAGGAGCTGAGCCTCGAGCGGGACGAGCTCAAGCAAGACGGGCTGCCCACTTGGGTGCTCGCCGCTGCAGTTATCCTGCTCATCGCCGGGCTGCTCGGCGCGATCGTCTACTTCTTGCAGATGGACACGGGCAAAGCGTCGACCGAAGAGGCCGCAAACGAACCCGTGCCAGACGAGCCGACGAAGGGTCCGGCCAAGCGGACGGAGAAGGACGCCTCGAGTCCACCCGACGTCGCGGAGGCCGTCCCTGTTCCAGACGTCGTCGAGGCCCCGCCCGAGACCGCTGCCGTCGTGGCGCCCAAGCCGGACGCCGTCGAGGACCTCGAGGCGCCGCTCGCGATGGTGTCGACCGTCTTCGTGACCTCAGAGCCCAGCGGCGCTCAGGTCTTCCGCGCGGGTGAGCTGCTCGGCGAGACGCCGCTCCCCTTGAAGTTCACCACCGCAGATATTGTTTTGTTGCGCTTCGAGAAGAAGGGCTTCGACTCGCTCTCCGAGTCGTTAGTGGTGAAGGACGACGCCACTTTGTTGGCCAAGCTGAAGCGCAAGAAACGTTTGAATGGCTCGGATCCCGTCGCGCAAACCGACCCAGCCAAAGACGGTGGCAAGGACACGACGCCGAAGGACGACAAGAGCGAAGCGGACAAGAAGAAAGACGAGATGATGATGATTGCGCCCTGACCCTGTCGAAGCGTAGATTGCTCCCTCGGTTCGGAAGTCAACGAGCGAGGTCGGGAGTCGTCGGGCGACCGTCCTGCATCGAAGAACGCGAGGTCCACAGATGCGCATCGCTATGCCCTCCTTCGTCGCCGCCGTCCTCACTGTCTTGCTCTTCTTCTCGTCTGCCTCTGGTCAGGAGTTCGCCGAGCAGTCCGAGTCGCAGAAGCAGCTCAACAAGCAAGGCGTCGACGCCATGTTTGCCAGCGACTTCGAGAAGGCAATCCTCTCGTTCAAGTCGTCGTTGACGCTCGGCGAGCTGAACGTGACCTACCTCAACCTCGGTCGCGCCTACGCCAAGAACGGCGACTGCGCCGAAGCGCAAGCCTCCTACGACAAGGTTCTGACCTCGCCGCAAGTGGCGTTGCCGACGCCTGGGGAGGTGAAGGTCTTTCTGGACAAGTATTTGGCGGACCTGGATACCACGAAGTGTCCTGGATTTGTGACCTTTACCTGCAAACCCATGAGCGCCAAGCTGTCCATCGATGGCGGCGCCGAAGCGGCCTGCTCGAGTGCTCTAGTGAAGCTCGCGCCCGGTGAGCACGTGGCGGTGTTGGCCCTCGACAGCCGCACGATGGAGGCGACTTTCACGGTGGAGGCCATGGCCAAGCAAGACCTGACCATGGAGCTGCCCAAGAAGGACGAGGTGGTGGAGAAACCCCTCGACACGCCCAAGCCTGCCGAGGCTGGCATCAGTGGGATGGCCCTGACGGGCTGGATTCTGATTGGCGTCGGGGGGGTGACTTTGCTCACCGCTGAGATGATCGACATCGCGGTCCTCAAGCCGAAGGTCGATGAGTGGAACGACGGCGTCACGGCGACCTCAAAAAAGGGAGACATCGAAGCGCTTCAGTCGACGAACCTCGCCATCTTCGTCGGGGGTGGAGCGATCGCGGCGACGGGGCTCGTGCTGCTGCTCCTTGATGACAGCGGCGGTGAGGACGAGGGAACGGCCTGGCTTCCCGACACCGTCATCGTGACGGATGAGGCCGCGGCGTTGTCGTGGCGTTTGAGTTTTTGAGAAGGGAATGAGCCCCCCCCGCTTAGGTTGGGGGCTCTCCGTCGGCGAGCGGGAAGCAAGCAAGCAGGCCCGCCAACGACGCGAAATCGAGTCGAGTCGCAGCCAATCCGCCCGCCGGCCCCTCGCAGGGCGCGGGCACAACGACCTATTGCCGAAAGCAGAGCGCACAATGATGGGACTAGGCAACCTCTTCTCAAAGACGGCGAGCGATGGCCGCCCGAAAAAGATCGTCAAGTTGGAGAAGAAGATCACCAACATGTACATCCAACCGGGCGACCGGCAGTACTTCCTCGAACAGCTGCGGCAGGACGGCAGCGAGGCGGCCGCGACGGCGCTGCTCAAGCGCTTTGGCTGCTCGTGTGAGAACCACACCATCGACCGCGACGAGAAAGAGCTCACCTACCGCTTGCTGGTGGAGATGGGCACCGCCTCGATCCCAGCGCTCATGCACTACCTGCGGACCTTCGACAACGCCGTCAACTGGCCGTTCAAGGCGCTGCGTGACCTGATCTCGCAAGAGAAGCTCGTCGACTTTCTCGTCGAGATTCTCGAGAAGATTGGTCCAGACTATGTCCGCGACCCGGAGAAGAAAGAGCAGCTCATCCTCACGGCCAAAGAGTTCCACGACGAGCGCTTGGCGCGTGCGGTGGTTCCCTACCTCGACGACGACAACGAGACGATACGCTTCATCACCGCCGAGGTGGTGATCACGTTTGGCGCCCAAGGCTTCGACTTCGTTCGGCGCCCGCTGCTCGAGCGCTTCGTCGCCGAGACCAGCCCGCGGACGATCGCGCACATCGTGGAGGCCTTTGTAGAGCACGAGTGGAAGGTC
>PFUG01000676.1 GCA_002789955.1 Deltaproteobacteria bacterium CG_4_9_14_3_um_filter_63_12
CGACAACAATGAAGAACACACAGCGGGGTGCATCGTGAACGAAAGGTTTCGGAGTTGCCGTTGGCGATGGAGTCGCGGAAGACCGACCTCAGCGAGAAGTCCAGGACCGAGAAGCCACTGGGAGTGCCGTCGGCGTTCCAGGTGTAGTAATAGGGCCGGATTTCGGCCGGTGGGTTCTGCCAGCCGATGCCCTTCACCAGGTTCTCGCCGAAGACGAAGAGGCCAGGGCGGTGGGCCTTCAAGCGGTTGACGAAGTCGTTGAGCAGGTTGCCGCGCTCGACGTGCTTGACGGTGTCGACGCGAATGGCGTCCACGCCCATGTCCAAGTAACCGTAGATGGCGTTGTTCAGGTAGTCCTGGACGTTCTGGCGCTCGGTGGCGAGATCGATGGTGTCGCCGGCCATGTGCTTGGATTGCAGCGCCACCTGGTTCTCCCAGTCGCCGCCGGCCATGAAGCCGTTGAGGTGATACCACTCGGGGTCCAGCGTCATGGCGTCGAGGCCGAAGAAGCGGTTGGGGTTGTAGCCGGAGAGGGGGACCGTCGTCCCGGTCAAAAGGTCGACCAAGGGCTCCTCGCCGGCGGGATCGCGCGTCTGGCGAGCAAGAAACCAGGCGGGGGCGAGCGGGTTGTCGTTGTCTTCGCGGTTCAGACAGGTGTAGCTGCCGAGGTTGCCCTGGTAGGGCCCCAGATCGATGTCGCCCTGCTGTGAGCCCTGCTCGACGTAATATTTGATGGGCAGATGGTCGATGAAGGTCTCGCCGCGGATGCCGTATTGGGACGAGTGGTTGACGACCACATCCTGAATGATCTTGAGACCTTTGGCGTGGGCGGCGTCGATGAGATCCTGGTAGGTGACGTCGACACTTTCCAACCGCGGATCGATGCGGTTCCAGTCGTAGGCGTGGTAGCCGTGGTAATCGAGGCCCGAGCGGTTCTCGACGGGCGGCGTAATCCAGATGGCGGTGAAGCCTAGGTCCTTGATGTAGTCGAGCTTCTCGATGAGGCCCTTGAAGTCGCCGCGCCACTGGGGGTCGCCGGCTTCGTAGCGGTCTCGGTTGTAGAAGTTGTTCGTGAGGTCGCCGTCGTAGAAGCGGGCGGTGAGGAGGAAGTAGATGGTCTCCTCGCGGAAGTCGCCCAAGGACTCGAGGGTCACGGGGACGCAGCCCGCGACGGGGTCGCCGCGAAAGCCGTGTCGACAGCGGCAGTAGGAGGGCCCCTCGAGGAGGCTCAGGCCGGCGGGCATGCACTCGGCGTTCGAGCCGCAGCCTCCGGTGCACTCGACCGCCGCCAAGGTGCACGCCGTGAGGGGATCGCCCGAGTACCCTGCGTCGCACTGACAGACGTCGGCGAGGCAGGTGGCGTGGCTGTCGCAGGAAGGGGTGCAGCCGGAGATTGGCGTGCAGCCTTGGACGGCGTCACCCTCGAAGCCCGAGTTGCAGGCGCAGACGCCGTCGTTGCAGAGGGCGTTGGCGCCGCAAGTGGGAGTGCACTCGACGGTGGCCGAGGTGCAGCCGACCAGTGGGCCGCCCTGGAAGGCTGGGCGGCGCGAGGGTCTCGGGGCCGCTCTGGGGGTCGTCGGAGCAGCCGAAGGGGAGCGCGAGCAGCACGAACAACAAGGCGTAGAGCGGTCTCATCGCGGTCTCCAGGCTCGGAATCGCGGAGCGGACGCCGATTTTCGCACCGAAAGTAACTGAAACGAAAATCGGTCGTGGGCAAGCGAGCCGATAGGTCTGATAGGTCCAAACGAGCCTGTGATCTAGCAGGATGGGAGTGTATAGTCATTTCATTGTTTGGAAGGGCAATGAGCGACCGCTCCCCAGCAAGAAGTAGATCGCGGTGAGAGCAGCGCACAATGATTGGCCATCGTCTCTGGAGGCTTCGTGAACGAGAGGAACCCCCATAGAAACACAGAACTCGCAGCCAAGGATGGCGGAGAGTCGTGCAAACCCGAAGGGGTGCGCGCAGGATGTGCGCAACAAGTGCAGTCGAGCAACGAGCAATACTCAGCTCCACCGGTCAGCGTCGAAGGGGTAGATCTGACACAGATCCTCGCACTATTGGCGCTGTCGCCGACGGAGCGCGTGCGGTTCCTGGTGGAGACGGTCGACAACCTCGACAAACTGCGGGCGCATGTCAGGCGGATTTGATCCCATTACGATGCTTCGTGTGCTCGACGCGCACGCGGTCGAGTATGTCGTGATTAGGGGCTTCGCCGCGTGGATTCAGGGTGCGCCGGTCGTGACGGTGGATTTGGACCTCATCTACGACACAGCCGACCACAACATCTCGAATTTGCTCGACGCCCTCGAGGAACTGCACGCGATCTACCGGCATCAGTTTGGCCGTCGCATCACGCCAAACATCTCAGGACTGAGTTCGACACGTGGGGCTGGACACCATTTGCTCGAGACCAAGGCCGGCAATCTCGATGTCCTGCCAAGCGCCGCCGACAAAGGCTTTCGAGACCTCGTCGGCAACATCGTGTTCTTCGATATCGAAGGGATTCGGACCCCCGTTCTCTCTCTCTCCGTCAGGTCATCCGACTCAAAGAAGCCGCGGGAAGGCCCAAAGACCTGGCCGCACTACCGGTCCTGCGCGCGGCGCTTGCCCAAACGAATTCGGACGGCGAATAAGCAGCAGGCGCCCGCTGAACCCCTTGAGATGCGGCGCGGGCTCTGTAAAGCTGTGCTCTCCATCCACCGAGGAAGACCCAATGACCGCTCCCCTCTCATGCCATCGCCAAACTCTCTCTCTCTGCGTGCTCTTGGGGCTCTGTGCGCTCGCCGCGGCCTGCGACGACGCCGGCGGCAGCGTGTCCGAACAGGACACCCGCGACGTGAGCGCCGAGATCGATACCCAAGCCGCGGACCTGACGCCCGATGTCACGAACGACTTGACCCACCTGCCAGCTGACGCCACAGACACTCAGGCGGACACGCCCAGCGAGCTGCCCGCCGACGTTCCAACTGAGCTGCCCGCCGACGTCAACGACCTCGCCGACGACGGTCCCACCTGCCCCTCGGCCCTGTGCGCCACAACCTGCTGCAACACAGGAGAACGCTGTGTCTCCGACCGTTGCCTCAGGTCGATGGGGGCCTGCACCGGTGACGAAGACTGCCAGACGGACTCCTTCTGCGACGTCGACTCGCAATGCACGCCCTTCGGCGCGGTCAGCGGCGTGCTCAGCAACCCGCTGTGCACTCGAGTCTCCGAGTCCGCGGGCTTCAGGCCCACGGTGCAGTGCGAATGGGTCGCTCCGCCCGCAGGGGACCCGCGCCCCAACCACACCAGCGTCAACAGCACCCCAGTCGTGGTCGACTTCCAGATCGGCCACAACTTCGCCACGAACCCCCGTCCCTCCATCGTCTTCACCACGACCTCGAGCTTCAGCTACACCAACAACGGCATCCTGCGGGTCATCGATGGGCGAACCTGCGACCACCAGTACACCATCGACGTCGAGGTGGCCTCGGCGAGCACCCCAGCCGTCGCGGATCTCAACGGCGACGGCCGCCCCGAGATCATCAGCTGGACCGCCACCGGCAACCCCATCGCCTTCACCTACGACCCCGCAACCGACGCCTGGAGCGAGCTCTGGCAGCCAACCTTCGGCTCCCCACAGATCGCCGCCCCCTCAGTCCACGACATCGACCACGACAACGTTCCCGAAGTCATCTACGGCGGGCTGGTGGTCTCCCACGACGGCGTCATTCTCAACCCCAGCTTCCCCATCCGCGGCATCGGCACTTACATGCTGCCGCTGCCGGTGCTCGACCTCGACGGCGACGGCATCACCGAGCTGATCGAGCCGCTGGGGGTGCGCCAGTGGAACGCGAGCCTGGGCACCGCTGGCGACTGGGAGCTCGAAGCGGGCTGGGTCGGCACCGAGACTGCGATGGGCTTCGTCGCGGCGGCCGACTTCGGCGACTTCGTCGGCGCCGCTGGCGACGGGCCGCAGCACGGCGAGGTGGCCTCGATCATCAATGGCAACGCCACCGTGCGAACGTGTCTAGGCGAGACGGTCTTCGGTCCCATCGCCATCGTCGGAGGCCCCAACGGCGGCAATCCGGTCATCGCCGACTTCGACGGCGACGGGCTCGTCGAGTTCGGCGCGGGCGGACCAGGGAGCTACACGACCTTCGACCCCGACTGCCAAGCCGTGCCCCGAGCGGGGGGCTTGTGCGCCTCGGCACGCCTCGACGGAATCTTGTGGACGACGTCGGTGCGGGACTTCTCGATTGGGATCAACGGCACGAGCATCTTCGACTTCGACGGCGATGGCCGCACCGAGGTCGTCTACGCCGACGAATGTTTCCTGCGGGTCTTCGACGGCGTCGATGGCACCGCGGTCTTCTCGGCGGAGCGCAGCAGCGCGACCTGGTTGGAGATGCCCATCGTGGCCGACGTCGACGCCGACTTCAACGCCGAGATCGTCGTGGGCAACTACCCCTACGCCTCGGCGTGTGGCGCCGTCGATCCCATACACCCAGGAATCCCCTGTCTGGACGCCGCCAGCTGCGTCTCAGGAGTCTGTGACGCGGGTTTCTGCCGCTGTTCGGGGGCCTCGGACTGTCCGTCCTCCTACTCCTGCGTGGCGCCCTTGGCTGGCACCGCTGGCACCGGTGACGTCTGCCGTGCCGCCTACCAAGGCAGCCTGCTCAACGGCATCCGCGTCTACCAAGACGCCGCCGACGGCTGGGTCAGCTCCCGCATGATCTGGAACCAGTACGCCTACTTCGTCACCAACGTCACCGATACCGGCCAAATCCCGGGCGCCAGCGCCGTGCTGCCCAACTGGTTGGTCCCAGGCATGAACCACTTCCGCCAGAACGTCCAAGGCAACGCCGTGCCCGACGCCGCGCCGGATTTGACCTCGCGTGACGTGCGCTACGACTGCATCGACCAAGCCAGCGCCACGCTCTTCGCGACCGTCTGCAACCGCGGCACAGAGCCCGTGGGCACTGGCACCCGCACGGGTTTCTATCGGCAAGACGTCGGCGGACAGCTCGGTTCCCCGCTGTGCATCGCCGAGCCGTCGGAGGTCATCAACCCTGGCGAGTGCGTCGAGGTATCTTGCACTTGGTCCGGAAGTGTCGAAGGCGAACACCTGATCGTCGTCGTACCGGACGTCGACAAGACGATTTCCGAGTGTGTGAACGACAACAACGGGACCGTGTTGCCGCAGATGCTGTGTGCGTTCAACTAGTCTTCGAACCTCTTTGGCGAGCGAAATGCGGATCAATATTGCCCTCCTGAGCTTGGTGTTTCTCACCGGCTGCATCTTCCCAAGTGCTTTTGAGCAAGAAATCGTCCTGCAAGACGACGGTTCCGACGCGGACGGCGACACGGAGGTTGGCGTCGATGACACGACGGAGGTCGGCACCGACGTCGAGACCGACGTGGGCGACCACGGCGAGACGGAGGTCGTCGATGAAGTCGTCGATGTTCCTGCTGGCGAAACTCTGTCCGACACCGTCGTCGACGTCCAGGACGTTCTCGACGTACCGACCTGCGAGAACGGGAACTTCGATCCCGCCGGGGAGACCGATGTCGATTGTGGCGGCTCGTGCGCCCCATGTGGGGTGGGAAGTGCCTGTCTGGCACCCTCCGACTGTGTGTCTAGGCTCTGCACCTCGGGGTTCTGCCAAGCGAGGGGCTCCTGCCTGCAATGGCTGCGCTTAAATGGGGCGTTGGTGGACGGCGTTTACCCAATCGACCCAGACGGGGTAGGTGGGATGGACGCCTTCGAGGCCTACTGTAACATGACGGCTGGAGGCGGCGGCTGGACCCTGGCCTTCAACGTCGAGACGCTCATCGCCTTGCAGAGCGGGAGCACGACTCAGGTTTGCTACAACGAGTCCTGTATCAACGCGGCCTACAGCACGATCCCCATTGCCGACCTGATGTTCGACGTCTCCAACGCCTCTATTGTCGGGGAAAACCAGGAGGCGCGCACCGTCGTCGAAGGGGTTCATCCCGGACTGTTCGGGCGGACGTTGCAAAAAGCCTTCACCGCCGGGACGAAGCTCTTTGTGGAGGCCGAAGACAACAGCAACGTCAAGAACGGCGACGAGGTGAATTGTGATGTGACCACGCCGTGGCAGACCTGGCGACTCATGATCTGCGAGCACTTCGTCATCGTGTTCAACGACTTGCTCAGCGGTGGGCAGTCGGCCTTCATCGGCTTCGACAACTCTTGGACGAACCCCTACAACAACGTCTACGGATGGGACACCGTCGTCGGTGACGATTGGTTCCCCAGACATTTCCGCGTCTGGGTTCGCGAGGCGCAATAGGTTACCGCCAGCAGGACTGAATACAGTAGGTCGTCTTCTCGCCCCACGACGATCCCGTCGCCCAGCGCAGTGCCCAGCAGTACGGCGGTCACTCGATCTTCGAGATTCGAGGGCTCGGCAGTGCTCAATCTAGTGTAACGCTTCACATGTGTCCGTGCT
>PFUG01000505.1 GCA_002789955.1 Deltaproteobacteria bacterium CG_4_9_14_3_um_filter_63_12
GCTCGCCCAGCTCGAAGGCCAAGGTGAAGTCGAGCTGATCGCCGGGCACTACGTCGATGGGAGGGATGGGGAATGCGACTTGGCCCCAGCACGTCTGGACTGCAGGCGAAGTGTCTAACATCACCGAGGGGCTGAGCTCGGCGGTAAACCAGCCGACGACCGCGTCGACGCTGGTCGCCTTGTCGAAGGTCCAGAGCACGTGCTGGGGATCCTTCGGTGGAGGCTCGGTGATGAAGACCCGGCCGCTCACCTTGGGTTCGGCGGAGAGCAGCTCCGGCGGGACCTGAACGGGGTAGACGTCGTTTTGGGCGCTGCGGTAGCAGGCGTTCCAGTTGACCTCGTAGTGGGGATCTTTCCACCAGTTCAACGCGCCCATGAGGGGCTCGAGGTTGGCGGGCGCCATCATGAAGCGCACCAGCCCAGGGCAGATGATGGCGTTGGGTTTGAGCATGCGCTTGCAGTCTACTAGCACGTTGAGCATGGCGTCGGAGAGAACGAAGTTGCCTAGGCACTCGGAGATGAGCACGTCGGCCAACTCGCCGAGCTGCGCGACGCGGGCGTCGGCCTCGATGACCTCGATGATGTGCGAGAGACCGTTGTCCGCGACCACCTGCCGGGCCAGCCGCGCGATGGGGGTGGACTCGATGGCGTAGACCTTCCTCGCGCCCGCGCGGGCGGCGAAGATGCTCAGGATGCCAGAGCCCGTCCCCACGTCGACGACGACGTCGCCCGGCTTGACGAGCTCCTTGATGGCGTCGTGCAAGACCCCCGTTCGGATGCGGTCCGAGAGGAGCTGTTTCTGGTACGTGACGCCGTAGAAATGTCCAGTGCTCATGGGCTCATTCACTCCGCGGCGCACGGGCCGAGTCGAAGGGGAAAGGGGCTGAGTTATTTGAGTTGCTTCAGAAACTCAGACGAGGGACGTTCGGTCTGGACGTCATCGCAGGCGACGAGGACCAACGCGCCAAAGAGCGCGGCGGTGGCGAGGAGTACGTGTCTCATGGTCAACCTCGGGGAAGGGGTCACAGGAGCCCAATCATAGAGTTTCGTGGGCGTTGTTGTCACCACCGCGCTTCATGGGATTGTTTGGCCGCTGCGGGGCAAAAACCGAACGAGCCCTCCGTGTGCACGGAGGGCTCGCAGCGATGCAGGAGAGCGAATCTCTAGGTCAGATCTTGGCAGGTTCCAATCTCCATGATCAGGTAGAGCAGAACACGCTCTTGAGGCACCAGGCCGACGTGCGTGGTGTCTGTCGTGTGGTAGGTGCTGTAGAGCACACGCCCGCAGCCCGTCGGCTCGTAGGTGACCGTCAGGGGGTACTTCGGCGTCGGGGCGATGTCCTTGCCGCCCTTCACGTAGACATGAGGCGTATTGTAGATGGCCGCGCCGCCGACCCCGGTGCCGATCTGCACTTGGCCAACGCTCTCGATGGTGTTCCAGTTGCCTTCGACCTCGAAGTTTCCTGCGTTGTAGGAGCTGGTCGAGCTGCTGGAGATGGTCGGGCCCTGTTGTCCATTCAGCCAAGCGAAGAGATCGGGGTCCGTGGCCTCGCCGTTCGGAGTTTCGTATGGGCTCCCGTCGGCGTCGCCAAAGAGCGAGGGGTTCCAAGTGTTTGCTGCGAAGTTGTAGGCGTTCGGCGGAGTGTCCTCGCTGGGCTCCAAGGTGATGGCGGAAGGGAAGACGTTGTCGTGCCACTCGCCCGACCAATCCGTGACGTAGAGCTTGCCGCCGGAGGCGACGTAGTCTCGGATGTTCTTGAGCACTGCGGGGCTCTGCAGCGCGCCGGTGAAGTTGCCAGCCGCGCAGGGGATGATGATGATGTGGTACTGCTGCATCAGGCTGAGGCTGCCAACCAGCGTGTCGAGGTTGCCCTTGGAGATGGCGTCGAAGCCCGAGCCACCGTTGTACCAGACGTCGAAGTAACCCGTCGCCGAGGAAGGGTTGAAGTCGCCAGAGCCATTGACGCTGCCCATGCCGATCTTGCCGAAGATGTCCTCGAGGTGGTCGTAGTTGCCGACCGCCACGGCGATGCGCGGAGTCCATCGGCCGTTGGCGGGGTCATGGCTCTTGGGGAGCGTGGTCTGAGCTTGGGTCAGGGTCAGCGTCAGGTTCGGCGCGAGGGTCACCTGCTGCTCGATGCGGAACTGACCTTTCTTGATGATCAGCCAGTAGGTGCCTGGGTCATTGCTGACGCTGAAGTGGCCCTTGGCGTCGGTTTCGACCCCGGAAACGGGGAGCGGAACGCAGAGCTCGCAATAGGCGTGCTGTGGGATGTCATCGGGCTTGTTGGTGGAGACGTAAACGTCGGCGCCCGAGACGGGGATCTCTTGTCCGGGTGGAACCATGCCCGGCGCGCTGCCTGGTGCCCAGACGATGCCTGCTACGGTGCCCGGCGGCTGCGGAGGGGGCAGCTCGGGTTGAGAGGTGTCGAACGAGGTGGAATCCACCTGAGTGGCGTCCTGCACGCTCGTGTCGAGGGACTGGTCGACTCCGGTGAGGTCCGAGGAGGGGATGTCACTGACGTAAGTATC
Organism: Deltaproteobacteria bacterium CG_4_9_14_3_um_filter_63_12; assembly: GCA_002789955.1. GTDB lineage: Bacteria > Myxococcota_A > Bradymonadia > UBA4248 > UM-FILTER-63-12 > UM-FILTER-63-12. Next base: position 2,532 of record PFUG01000505.1, read on the forward strand.
AGTGGTCGTGCCGGTGTCGCTGCTCGAGCCGTCGCTCTGCGTTTTGGTGCCGCTGCCACCCGGGTCAGCGCAGCTCGCCGCGGCGAAGATGAGCAAGCAAGCGATCCATACAATTTTATTCGGCATTTTCTAACCTCAGCTGCGTAATCACTTCAGGGGAGGGGAGGGCTCACGAGCCCATTCCATATGCTGAGGGAGATTAGAGCCTAGGGCGCTGTCGCTCAAGCGCAATCTGCCTCGGCAGGCGGAGAAACGGTGACGCTGGATGCAGAATCGGACCTTTGAACCCTTGCAATCTCCGCCGAAGAGACTGACCTTTGGGCCCGACCGATCGCGCGTCGGCAAGTCAGCGGACTCGCTTCGAGTCAGCTCGGTTCCGAGTAACGCTCGAAGATCCGATTCCTGTAGGAGAGACTCGATGAGTGCAGGACATTTTCTGATCGGAGGAGAGCTAGAGGTACGTCGCCTCGGATTCGGCGCCATGCGCGTGTGTGGCCCAGGAGTCTGGGGCCCGCCCGCAGATCGCGCTTCTGCACTTCAGTTGTTGCGCCATGTCGTGAAGTCCGGTGTCAACCTCATCGACACCGCCGACGCCTACGGCCCCGACGTCTCCGAGGAGCTCATCGCCGAGGCCCTCTATCCCTACCCGAAGGATTTGGTCATCGCAACGAAAGGTGGTCTGACCCGACAGGGACCCGGTCAGTGGCTGAGCGACGGGCGACCTGAATACCTGCGCAAGGCCATCGAAGGCAGTCTGCGCCGATTGCGCACCGATTGCATCGACCTCTATCAACTGCACGCCGTCGACGACGAGGTCCCCATCGAAGACTCCATCGGCGAGCTCGCTGCCGCACAACGGCGCGGTGAGATTCGATCCATCGGCGTGAGTAATGTCACCGCCGTTCAGCTCGTGCAGGCCCAAGCCGAAGCGACCATCGTCACTGTGCAGAACAAGTACAATTTGACGACTCGAAAGTCCGACGAGGTGCTCGACTATTGCGCCGAGCTGGGCATCGGCTTCATCCCGTGGTTTCCGCTCGACACCGGGCGGTTGGCCACAGCGGACGGCGTGTTGAGCCTGATCGCGCGAGCCCACGACGCCACCACCGCCCAAGTCGCCTTGGCCTGGTTGCTCGCGCGGGCACCGGTCGTGCTCCCCATCCCCGGAACGAGCTCCATCGCCCACTTCGACGAGAATGAAGGTGCGAACAGGGTCGAGCTGAACAAGGAAGAGATGCAAGCGCTGTCGGGCCTTGACCAAGCACGCTGACTCGAAGGCCTAACCGTCAGGGCTCCCGAGTTCACGCCAATTCTCTCAACTCTCATAGGTAACTGGCTTCTCTCAGCGGCCAACCACATCGATTTCGATGTCTGGCGGTCAACGGCCAGCAAAAGAATTGGGGTTTCTTGCCTCGGTTGCCCACGACCGATTTTGGCTTTATTTCGATGAGTTGCGGTGCGAAATCGGTCGTCCGCTCGGCAACAATCAGCTTGGCCGGCGCATCAGCGGGGTCAGGGAGTTGGTGTGCAGCCAATCGGGCCACAGGGCGATGTCGACGTGCAGCGTCAGGTCCCACAGCAACGCGTTGCTCGGTGCAGCAAACGAGGGGGGGAGTTTCGGCTCGAGCTCGAAGCCGGCCGAGTAGCAACGCCGGTCAGTAGGGCTGACTTGCAGCGCCCCTTCGGTTTCGAAGAGGCCATGAGTGAAGGTTTGCGCGTCGGTCCCGGAACCCCTGACCACCTCTTCCTTGACGACGAACGTCGCGGTGACCGCGTTGAGCTTCGTCCACGGCGTGGCGTGGTGGACCAGAATCACGTGCAACACGTCGTCACCAGGCGCCATGGGCTCCACAGTGACCGTCACTGTCCCCAATTGAGTCTCGGCCACTCGATTGCGCATCAGGCCAAACCCCACCCAGCCCAAAACGAACGCGATCCCTAGACCTATGAGGCCATGGGTGATGCCAGCCTGAGCAAACGAGCCGAACGCCCAAACGAGCAAGAGCACGATCGCCGTCACGTTGGCGAGCAAGATCGTCGCGACCCACAGAGGGGACTTGGCTTCGTGAACATCCACCGTGCGCTCCAAGGCAGGGACGCTGCCTTCGGTGGGGAAAACGGCAACGCGGCGCTCGAACTTCGGATCGATGGCCCACGGAATGTCCAGCCACGTCCTGAGTTGCCAGTCCACGTTGAGATAGTGGCCATGATACGTGAAAGGGCCGTCGGGGACGGTGAAGACGAAGTCGTAGGACCGATGGCCGGGGAAGAGCTTGCCCTGAAACAGGTCCAGACGTCTTACCGTCGACGAAGCCTTGTTTCCCTTGCCGTGAGTGTACCACTCGAACACCAACGGCAAGGAGTCGATGGTGCTCTCCTTCTCGAGGGAGACGTGGACCTTGCCACGAAGCTCATCACCCGGACGGAAGGCCGCATTGCTCTCGTCGAGCGAGATCCAGATCGAGCGGTTTGACATCGGTAGGCTCCTCGAGCGCTTGAAAGACCTCGTACAAGAGCGAGCTCATCCCGCGCAGATCACTTCCAAAGTGTTGAATCAACCAGCGCACCGAGCCCTCTTCGAGGCTCGGGACACGACCAGGTGCGAGCCGCACCCCTTCGATCCGCAGCCGCAAAATCCGCTCGATCCGTCCCTCGTCGAGCTCGCCGAGGGTCCGCGTGAACACGCGCAACCCCGCCCTCTTCAGCTCGCCTGTCACGTCGAGGTGACTCGTCAAAGCGAAGGAGACCTGCGGACGACGAAAGAGACGCCGTCGGCCCCACCAGCTCAGGCGCTGACACTCGTCCACGAAAACCACGGGAGCCACAGGGATTTGCGGACGCTCGCCCTCGCCGATGTAGGTAAAAGGCAGCTCGGCGAAGGCCTCGTGAATGGCCCGCAGATGGGTGCTCTTGCCGCGACCCGCCTCTCCCATGAGCAAGACCGCAAATCCGGGCTCGCGCAGACTCGCGATGGGCGTGCTGAGCTCGACCTCCGGCACCGTGAGACCAGACGACTCCTCGAGCGGCACGAACCCAAAAGGGTTGCGCCGGAGGTTGAGCGGAGCGTGGGGAAGCACCCAATTCATCGAGGTCTCTGAGCCGCGGAGGGAAGGCTCGCATTATGGCCCACCGAGATTTCCCCCGCAAGCCGCGACAATGAATCGAGGCGAAGTCCTTGGCCCCTCTTCATCAGTCACAAAGGCGTGGATAAATGGTCAACGAGTCAGAGCGTCCAGAAACTCAGCGCAGATAGACCCCGTCGACGCCGATCTTGCCAGGCCCATCCTTGACGTAGATGCCGGCTGAGTTGTCCAACACGTCGAACGACAGCGTCCCGCCCGTCACCGTCACGCTGCGCCCGGTCACCGCGTCGACGTAGGTGCCGTTGGGGACGCCCAAGTCGAAGTGCTGCCCGGAGCCGATGGTCAAGCCCACGGCGACGAAGCTCTCGCCGTTGTCGTCGCGGGTGAAGCTGAGGTTGTTGCCGCCGCCATTGACCGTCGACATCTGGCCCCTCTGCAAGGCAGGAACCGCCAACCGGATCTGGTTGAGCCGCTTGAGGTGCTGATAGAGCGGATGGGCTTGGGTCTCGGCCAGCGACGCCGCGGTCAGATGGTCGCCGAAGTAGGCCCGCCCTGTGTCGCTGACCTTCATGTCGTTGCCGTCGATGTCCTGGGTCGCCCCCTTCATGAACTCGATCTCCTCGCCGTAGTACAGACAAGGAATCCCACGGATGCTCCAGAGCAGGTTGCAGACCGCGGCAGCCTTGTACTGCTCGTGATTGAAGCGGAACTTCCAGTCGTTGTCGGGGCCGAGGTCGTGATTCTGAAAGAAGGTCACCAGCTGGGTCGGGTCGCTGTAGAAGCCCTGGTGAGGACCTCCCCCGCGAGCTTATCAACATTCCACCCAGGATACGTCTTTCCTCGACGTACCTGAACATCTGGTGGTCACCATGCCGATCCATCCGCTGGTCGGCCAATCCTTGGACGTGTACGTCTTTCCTCGACGTACCTGAACATCTGGTGGTCACCATGCCGATCCATCCGCTGGTCGGCCAATCCTTGGACGTGTACCGCCGCGTTCGAACGCGAGATGGTCGAAACCATGTTGACGTGTGGCACCCCGACGGCCGCTGCATTCGGCTCCCTGTCGAGTGGACTGACCTGGCACTGATCCCCTTGGTGGAGCGACCCGCGACCCGCTCGACGGTCGAGGCACTTTGTGCCTTGTGCCTCGCCGTTGAGGTTCTGTGTGGCGTTGACAACGGGGCTCCAGGCGGAGCATCGTGCGTGCCTGAACACGCGAGCAGTATGCGCCATGCCCATTCACCAGCAGCTCACCCCACCGCCACTCTCGACGACGGATCGCCTCATCGAGGCGTGGGCGACGCTCGTACACCAAGCACTGATGGTAACAGCGGAGGTGAAGCATGAGTCCAAGCAAGATTCGTTCGACCCATCTCAGCCGTCGAGCCATCGTATACCTGCGTCAGTCAACGCTGCGACAAACCGTTGAGCATACTGAGTCGACGGCCCGACAATACGCTCTCTCCACTCGGGCGGAGGCACTCGGCTGGCCGCAGAACGCTATCGAGATCATCGACGAGGATCTTGGCCAGAGCGGCACCACTACGGAGGGTCGCGCGGGATTCCGGCGGCTCGCGGAGGAGGTTGGCCGAGGTGAGATCGGCGCTCTATTCGCGCTCGAAGTGTCGAGATTTGCTCGTTCGTCCGCAGACTGGCACCACCTACTTGATCTGTGTGGTTGGGGCGATGTGCTCATCGTTGATGAGCAGGGAATCTTCGACCCGCAGGACCCCAATGATCGGCTTCTGCTTGGGTTGAAAGGGCAGATGTCCGAGGCGGAGAAGTACTGGATGCGCCTACGGATGTACGGTGCGAAGCTGAGTCGCGCGCGCCGCGGTGAGCTGCGGCTGGTGCCACCGACTGGCTACGTCTGGGACGACGCAGCAGGCCGCCTCGCACTGGATCCCGACGAGCAGGTGCAGGCAGCAATTCGTTTGGTTTTTGATCGCTTTCGAACAGAGGGGAGCGCGCAGGCCGTGCGGACATGGTTCATCCGGCAAGGCCTGCGGTTTCCAGCGCGCCACATCGGAGACACCGAATGCCGCTGGGTCAGGCCGCACCCGCGGACAGTCCTCGATATCCTGCACAACCCGATCTATACCGGGGCGTATGTGTACGGGCGGCGCGAGACGCGCACCTCACTCGTGGATGGTGTTCGGCGTACCGCGATCGTTCTCCTTGCCCGTGAGCAGTGGCGGGTATTCCTGCCGGACTACCATGCTATGTATCTTTCCTGGGATCAGTACGTGGAAAACCAAGAGAAGCTAAGCTCAAACTGCCCAACACCGAGGATTCCAGATGGCCATCGCGCAGCCCTGGGCGGCGCCGCGCTTCTGCAGGGCCTCGTGCTGTGCGGGAAGTGCGGTGCCCGAATGCACGTCCAATATGCAGGACGCAATCGGCGCGTCACGTACCTGTGTCGTAGTCCCGAGCAGAGCGGTACAGGCACGAGCAAGTGCTGGATGGTTGCAGGTGCGGCGATCGACGAGCAAGTCTCCGCAGCGTTCCTAGCTGTGGCGCAGCCGCCCGAATTGGAGCTCGCACTCGCGGTGTCGCGAGAGGCAGAGCATCAGGCCGACGAAATCGATACACAGTGGCGACTCCGGCTTGAGCGCGCCCGATATGAGGCCCGACATGCCGAGCGCAGGTACAAGGCCGTAGATCCAGACAATCGCATCGTTGCACGCACGCTTGAGGCGCAGTGGGAGGATAAGCTCCGCGAGACAGACGAGGCGGAGCGGGAATACACACGGGCGTGCACACGGAGTAAGGTCGTCCTCAGCGCCGAGGATCGCCGACGTATCCTCGAGTTGTCGCGCGATCTGCCACGCGTTTGGCGCTCGCCGACGACCACGCAGCAGCAGCGCAAGAACCTGCTCCGGATCCTGGTTCAAGAAGTGACTCTCACACCCATCGATCTGCCAGAGCGGAGGACCCGCGTGCAGGTGCTCTGGGAATCTGGTGCAGTCACGGAGTACTCCATCGAACGACCCCGATACCAGTCTAGGACCAAAGCCCAAACCCCACTCGCCGCCGAAGACGCGATTCGCCGTCACGTTGCTCACGGTCTCTATGACGACCAACTCGCAGTCGAGCTCAACCGCGAGGGGCTAAGAACTCGTACCGGCCGAGCATGGACCCAGCGTGCAGTGTTACGCGTTCGCCAGCGGCTTGGAATTGTGCGGCCCACTGCCACTCCTATCCGAAAGCCTTTGCCCAACCAGCGTGCAGATGGGCTCTACTCGACACGCGGCGTCGCGGAGCGTTTCGGCGTGGCCCGGAACACCGTGACAAGCTGGGTACGAAGCGGCCGCCTGCTTATTGCAGACGGTGGTGGACACGGCCGACCCTCCTGGTTCGACCTCGATGAAAAAACAATCGAACGACTGGAAGCCGCCTCGGCGACAACAATGAAGAACACACAGCGGGGTGCATCGT
>PFUG01000536.1 GCA_002789955.1 Deltaproteobacteria bacterium CG_4_9_14_3_um_filter_63_12
GGTAAGGAGCTGTCTCGTCGTGAGTTCATCGTGGCAACGGTGAGTCGGGTTCTTAGTTTTCTCATCTCTTGGATGACGCGCGGCGTCTCAGGGCGACTGCCATGGAGTGTGGTCGAGAACTCCGCGCCGAACAAGCAGCCGCCGGTCGGGTTTGGCTTCTATTGCAGGTTCGGCGATTCTCATCCCAGTCAACATCACTCTGCGGGCCCTAGACCACTACCATCGGATGCCATGTCAGCCATCACTTTCACTCGAGAGCTTGTCCGCGAACCTGAGTATTGGAGCCTCTTCCGGGCTCACCCCGAGCTCTCGGCCGGGCTGCCTCGAGTGAGGCTCGCGACGCTCCCGACGCCGGTCGTCAAGCAACAACTCGCTGCCAGGGATGGCGGAGAGTCGTGCAAACCCGCAGGGTTGCGCGCAGGAAGCGCGCAACAACTCGCAGCCAGGGATGGCGTAGACGCCACGATTCTGGTCAAACGCGACGACCTCGCAGGGGCGCTCTACGGCGGAAACAAAGTCCGCAAGCTGGAGTTCATCTTCGGGGAGCTGCTGTCGAAAGGGCGGGATTCGGTCTGGACGGTGGGCGCCATGGGCAGCCACCACTGTCTGGCGACGGCGCTCTACGCGCAGGCCTTGGGGATGCGCTGTCACGTCTTGCACTTTCCGCAGCCGGTCACCGAACACGTGCGCCGCAACATCCTGGCGCTGCAGGCCACAGGCGCCGAGATGGTCCTCGCCTCCAAATTTGCGATGCCGGTCGAGGTGGCTCGGCGCCACCTCAAAGACTGGCTGGGGCGGGGCGGGGAGGGCAGCTACACGATTCCGGCCGGGGGCTCGTCGGTGTGGGGGGTGATTGGCTATCTCAACGCCGCCTTCGAGCTCGCCGAGCAAGTGCGCAGCGGCGAACTCGAAGAGCCACGGCGACTCTACGTGGCCGTAGGCACCGGCGGAACCTTCGTCGGGCTCTGGCTCGGTTGCCAGTTGGCCGGTCTGCAGACGGAGGTGATCGGGGTTCGCGTGGTCGACCGCGTCCTTTGCAACAAGGCGGTCCTGATGAGCCTGACCCAGCGCACCTCCGCACACCTCGAGGCGTTGGGCTTCGACACGGGCAAGTGCTGGCTGCGCCGCCCCATGCACCTCGTCCATGACCAGTTCGGCGCCGAATATGGGCGGCCCACAGAGGCCGCGCGTGAAGCCGTTCGCGTGGCGTCAGAGGGCGGCTCCACGTTGGAGTTCACCTATACGGGAAAAGCCTTTGCCGCCCTGCTCGCCGACGCGAAAAGTGCTTCGGAGGCGGGCAAAACGCTCTTTTGGAATACGTTCAACAGCCGCGAACTGACGCCGGTATCGCAGTCTGCAGTGAGCAAGCTCCCCGCCGCATATCAAGAATTTTTCGTTGGAGAACCCGAGGTCTCGGAGTCCTGACGCGCAACTGCGCGACACCGAGCTCAAACCATACTATCCTCCCTCAAATTCGATGAGCCTCAAAGCCAGGGGAAACACCGAAGGCCTGCAATGGATTGGAATTATGGTCGAATCATCATGGTCTGCTCGGGGAACATCTGCCGTTCCCCGATGGCCCAAGAACTGGCTCGGCTGAAGTTCGAAGAGCGCGGGCTGCGCCCGATGATCATCTCCATGGGGACCTTGGGGATCGTGGGAAGACCTGCCGAGCCCCACGCGGTCGAGGCCATCGCACAGATTGGCGGCGATCTCTCGCGACACAGCTCCCAGTCGCTGAGTCGAGGATTGGTCGACGTCGCCGACGTGGTCTTCGGCATGGACGCCACACACATGGTGGCCATTCGACAGTGCGGGACCAACGCCTTCAAGAACTCCAAGCTCTTAGCCAAATACCACACACCGCCCAAAGCGGAGATCTGGGACCCCGTCGGAGGCTCACTCGCCGACTTCTGTTTTGTCCGAGATGAGATTTCAAGCTGTCTCGACGCCTGGTTCCGGACCGAGGTAGAATAGAGTTATTGCGCCCCCACAGAGGGGCTCGTTCCTCGCGATGCTGGAGAGTCTAGATGACCACCTCAGAGTTGGACGCCTGCCGCAGGGCCTTGAATCAAGGCGGAGCCATTCGGGCTCAGGCTCTGCAGCGCATCTTTGCCCTCGCCGCTGAGGGGAGTCGGGTCGCGGCGAGCGGCGTCTTGATTGAACAGTACCTCGAACACCCGTCTCAGGATCTGCTGGACGCCCTCTCGGTGTGGGGGCTCGCGGAGCTCACCAGCGGTCTCGCCGACAACGCCAGCGAGGACGTGGATCAGCGGTGGCGTGCTCTGGACCGCATCGATCCGCGGAGTCACCCCCTCGGGATGGCCGCCCTGGAGAAAGCGCTCAAGGACCCAGTGGTGCGCATTCGCCGCAAGGCCGTGCGAATGATTGGGGAGATCGACGAGGCCGTTCCGACGCTGCTCTCCTCGCTCACCGACGACGACTTCCACGTCCGTCACCACGCCTTGGACGCCATCGAGCGCTCGTTGATCGACCGCCCCGAGTGCTGCTGGCGAAAGGACGCCATCGGAGCGCAGCGCAGTGAACACCTGCGCGAGCATCTCCTCACCTTGCTCGGAGAGTTCACCGACACCCAAGACGAGCTCGCCGAGACTTTTGAAAGGATGGTCACAATCCTCTCCTTGTGGACCGGGCCTGGGGTCCGCAAGTCGGCGCGCCGCTGTCTGGCTCTCGATTCCCTGCCCAGCCCATTCGCTCGCCTCCTGCTCACCAGCGAAGACGAGGAAGATCGCACTGCGGTCCTCGACGCCATCAACGATGACGGTCACCCGCGCATGCAGATCCTGCGCGCCGCGTTGGAGCTGAGCGTCCGCCGCCGTGCCGAGGTCGGTGCGTGGCTGCAGGCCCTCCTCGCTCGACATTCGAGCGAGGCGTTGGGAACCCGGGTTGCGCTGCATTTGTGTAACGCGATTCTCGGCGAGCCCGTGCGCGCGGCTGAGCTCGCGGCGCTCTTCGAGGAGGTTTGGGGCGCCGCACCCGACGGGCCACTGGTTCGTCGCTTGCTCGAGGTTCCCCTGCTCGGCCAAAACCACGTCGACGACGTCGAAGCCCTGCGTCCCGCCATCGAGAAGGCGTTGGAGAGTCCCAACGAGCGGACCCACCGCGTCGCCGAGGTCGCCGCCTTTGGCTTGTTGAACGACGACAGCCGCCTGCCCTCCATCATCGCGTTCATCAACGCCGAGCACCTCACCTGGAGCCGCAAGATGCGGCAAGACGCCTACGATGTCTTCATCGGCATGAACGAGGACCGTCGTCTGTGCGGCATCGCCGTGCTCGCCGCCAGACGGGCGCCCAATGTGGAGTGGCTGAGCCTGCTCAAACCCTTGCTCTCCGAGAAGGAGACCGATCTCCTCGGCTGGTCGGTTGGACAAGCGGCCTGTCAGGCCCTCGTCGACTGCGGGCATTGGACCGCAGAGGATTTCAGAAAAGGGGGGTGGTCGGCGCTGTTCCTTCCGCTCTTGGTCGCCGAATCCGGCGAGGAGGTGCCGACCTCTTCCCTCGACCGAGCGTTGACCAGCGACAACCCCTTCCTGCGCTCACGAGCGCTGGAGATCCTCAACACGCAGAGCGGGCCGGAGCCTCGCTTTCGCCTCGAGCAGCGAGCCCTCGACCTCGATGAGGACATCCGTACCCGCGCCGCCGAGCTCTTGGCGGGCGACGAGTAATCGATGAACGGTCTTCGCCCCCTGCTCCTCGCTGCCGTCTTCTTCGCGGCCACCCTCCTGCCCGCCTGCAAAGACGACGGCGATCGCCTGGTCGACCGCATGAGCGACCTCGACGCGCTGGTCATGCAGAACAATTGGAGCTGCACCGCCATGGCCAGCGCGCTGGACACCTGGGCGCTCGAGCACGAGACCGAGCTGACGACGTTGCTCGAGTCACTGCAGGCGAGCGGCGAGCTGGCCGAGGTGGCCGAGCGCATCGAAGGGTTGGACGGGCATGACCGGGCGCTCGCAGCCCTCGAGAAGTGCAGCACGGAGCCCAAGCTCTCGCGGGCGTTGTTGCGGCTCGCTCGGATTCTCGGAGCGGTTTCTGACACCAAGGCGAGGTCGTAGTGGGCACGACGCTCTTTTTCGTCGTTGTCGCCGGCATCGTGGCGATGGTGGGGTATCGACACCTCAGCTCGCGCTACGGCAGCCGTGAGGCCGCGGACGCGTGGTCGAAAATCGCCGATGAGTTCGGGCTCGACTTGCAGCTCCCTTCGATGGCGGCCGAGTGGTCCATGCGCGGCGAGGTGGGCGGTATCCCCATCGAGGTCAAGACCGCCACCCGGCGAGTGGGCAAGAGCCGGGTTCGCTATACGCAGGTCGAAGCGGGAGGTGGGAGGCTCGGCCAAGGCGTCGTGCTCTGCAGTGAAGGAGTCTGGCAGGGCCTGCGCAAAGCGTTTAAAGGCGAAGACATCCAGCTGCGCGACCCCGAGTTCGACAACGCCGTTTGCGTCAGCGGTCGAGAAGTGGCGGCGGTCGCGATGCTCAACGACATGGCGCGCCGCCGGGTCATCGGCCTGGTCAACCTCGGGGCTCAGGTCCGGGAGGGTTCCATCGCCTATGAAGAGCGCGGCGTCATGGCAGACCAATACCGCATCCACAACCTCCTCAAGGCCATGTTGAGCGCCGCTCCGCCCCTCCAGATGGAGGTGACCGAGCTCCCAACCAAGCTCGCCGAGAACGGCCTGCGAGACCCCAACGAGGACGTTCGCGTGCGCAACATGTCTCTCTTGGTGCGCCACTATCCCGGCCGCGGCGAGACCCGGGAGGCTTGTCTCAAGGCGCTCGGCGACGTCTCGGTGCGAGTGCGCCTCGTCGCGGCTTCGGCGCTCCCTGAGGAAGGTTTCAGCATTATCAAGACGATCGCCGAAGCCGAGATCGAGGACTCCGACGTGAGGGCGGACGCCATCGCCGCCATCACCGAGTTCGGCGTCGAGCGGGCGCGGCCGACTTTGGCGCAGACGCTGCGCTCGCGTCAGGAGACCGTCCGACGGGCCACCATCAGCGCCATCGGCAAACTGCGCGACGAGCACTTCGTCGAGTCCTTGTGCAAACTGACCAAAGCGGGCACCGAAAAGACGCTGGTCGCTTTGACCAAGACCTTCGCGACGCTCGGGGACGGGCGAGCGGAACCGGCGTTGGTGGGCATGCTCACCGACCCCTCGGTCGAGGTGAAGAAGGCGGCGGCGCACGCGTTGGGCAGCCTGGGGTCGGTGCACTCGATGCAGCATCTGCTGCCCTTCACGAAGGGGTTGTTGGACGAATCAGGGCTCAAGAGTGTCGCCAAGATCGCCCTAGCCAAAATCCAGACGCGGATTGGGGACAGCGGCGACGGGCGGTTGTCCATCGTGGAGCACGAGGTCAGGGAAGGGGCCCTGAGCCTCGTCGCGGAGAGCGGCCAGCTCGGCCTGGTCGAGGAGAGCGCCGAGGTTCGACAGTCAGAAGAAGAAGAAGAGGAGGCGACCTGAATGGATGCCGTAAAGCTGAGCCATGGTGCGACCTCGGAGCGCAATCAGCGGCTGTGGGCGCTCGTCGCGCCGCGCTATGGGACTTTGGACCTCTCCCACGATCGCTTGCACGTGGTGCGGGTTCACCATTGTGCGCTCGAGCTCGCCGCGGCTGAGGGCCTCGACGTCGACCTCGCCGGCGCCGCCGGGTTGGTCCACGATCTGGTCGAGATCCCCAAAGATCACCCAGACCGCAGCAAGGCGTCGCAGCGGTCGGCCGAGGCGGCGCGGGGTCCGCTCGAAGCGGCCGGCTACGACCCGATGGAGATTGAGCAGGTCGCGGAGGCGGTCGCGGGGTCGAGCTGGTCGGCCGGCCAGGCTCCAGTCAGCCGACTCGCCGCAGTCCTGCAGGACGCCGATCGACTGGACGCCATTGGAGCTGTGGGCATGGCGCGCTGCTTCGTCTGCGCCCAGTCGTTCAATCGGGGGCAGGGCTTGCTCTACGCGCCGGGCGACCCCTTGCATCGGACAGACCGAGCGCTCGACGACAAGGCTCACGCCGTCGACCACTTCTTCGTCAAGCTGATGCGGCTGGCGGAGGGCATGCACACCGTGGCGGGTCGTCAGGAGGCGGCGCTGCGGCACGCGACGATGGTCGCGTTCCTCGAGGCGCTGGGGCGTGAGCTGGGGTAGGCTCGGGGATTCGGTGTTCGCACAGCGGCGAGTTTTCGCGCAGAGGCGCCAAGCCGCTGAGGACGCGAGCTGTCGGGTTGAACGGCCGGCTGACCGTTTTTTCGGCGTCGTGGGTTCGGGCGATTTCGCGCCGTTCGACGTCGTGGGGTCGGGCGATCCCGCGCGGTTCGACGTCGTGGGGTCGGGCGATCCCGCGCGATTCACCCAACGTTTCACGTTGGGCTGTGATGGACGGCCCCTTCAGGGCCGACGCCCAGGTTCTTTAGGTCACGAGGAGAGGAGGCTCAGGTATCCTGGGCAACTGCCCCTCGGTGCTAGCCCGACGAAAGACAGCACCCCCGAACTGGGAGAACTCGATTCATCGGCTGTGCCGCCCCGATGGCATGCAGTCGAGGACCCGATGGCATGCAGTCGGTGACCCGATGGCATGCAGTCGAGGACCCGATGCCGTGCAGTCGGTGACCCGATGCCATGCAGTCGGTGACCCGATGGCATGCAGTCGAGGACCCGATGCCGTGCAGTCGGTGACCCGATGGCATGCAGTCGAGGACCCGATGCCGTGCAGTCGGTGACCTGATGCCATGCAGTCGAGGGCAGGAAGACATGCAGTCGGGGAGTTGATCGCATGCAGTCTGAGTCTCGACCCGGTCGATTCCAAGCATCCATTCTCTCGAGGCTCAACGCCTCGAGGCCGAGGCTCAACGCCTCGAGGCCGAGGCTC
>PFUG01000023.1 GCA_002789955.1 Deltaproteobacteria bacterium CG_4_9_14_3_um_filter_63_12
TCGTCATCGCCACGGACTCGCTCACAGACGCCGAAGAAGGACTGGATTACAGCACGCAGCTCGAGGCGCTGGGCGGTCAAGAGCCCTACGCTTGGGGACTCGCCGCCGGTGGTCCGCTGCCCTTGGGCCTGACTCTGAGCTCCACGGGCTTGATCTCTGGAATCCCCTCCGAGATCGGCGACTTCCCGCTCACCCTCAAGGTCTTCGACGACGCCACGCCCCCCTCCTTCGCCCAACGCGACCTGACCCTCACCGTGCAGATCGCCCCCTTGGAGATCATCGGCGACCAACAGCTCGACCTGATCGTCACGAAGGTCATCACGCTGCCGATGCTGACGCTGATCACCGGCATCCCGGTGCCCTACAGCACCCAGCTCCAGGCGCGGGGCGGCTTGAAGCCCTACACCTGGACCGAGATCCCAATCCCTGCCGGCCTCAACTACGTCATCCCCCAAGGCGGCATCCCGGCCGGACTCACGCTCAACCCGAACGGCACGCTCAGCGGCGCGGTGACCGACGCGTCTCTGGTCGTGACGGTCTCCATCCCGTTCACCCAGATCAGCCTCACGGGCTTCTTCTTTATGGCCGAGGTGGTGGACTCGCAGGCGCCGGCCGAGAAGAAGCAGGCGCTGTTCCTGATCCCGACGTTGCCGATCTGAGGGGGCGTCTTGCGGCTTGCTGAACAGGACGCCTGACTCTGCGACGTGGGGCCTGGGGGAACAGGGCCGCTCGAGCGCGGGCGGCCGGCCTGCGCTCGTAACTGCCATGCGCCGCTCAACACAAGCAAGGAGCGTTGGTGTGCGGACTTCAAGATCCTGCTCCAGCGCCGCGACGTCGACCTACCCGGCGACCGCGAGGTCGTCGCCCAGCTCCACAGCATCAAGCGCCGGGGCTGTCGACAACGTGAGCTTCGACGCCGAGCGCACCAACTGGTGCTCGCCTGCCAGAAGGAGCGCGGGGCGCGTCGCGGCGGCGAGGCGGAGGTGGTCGTGCGGGTGATCGGATAGGAGGGCGAGACTGTGCAACAGCGGCCTTCTTGAGTACGTTGGTGGTCGCGAGCGAAGGATGCGAAGGTAGCCCAGCCGAGTCGGAAGATGATCAGCCCAAGTAACTACTACAAAGCGAGCGACTCCATCGTGCAGTCGATGTCGGACGTCGGCCGCAACATCAAAGCCGTACAGGACTACGCTCAGGAGAAGGGGCTGAAGGTGTTCTGGCGCGGCCAGGCGAACCACGAGTGGGGGCTGGTGTCTTCGCTCGCCCGTCGCCTTGCTGCCTCGGGTCCAGTCGACGACAAGACATTGTGCCGAGTCGAGGACAAGCTCCTTGAGGAGGCTACGTCCTGGGTCCAAGAGATCTCGGAGGCCAAGTACGCCAACCCGCTCGCCAAGCTCGCGTATCTGCAGCACCACGGTGTCCCAACACGACTCTTGGACTTCACATCGTCACCGTGGATGGCGGTCTTCTTCGCGACAGAAGCGTTCGACGAGATCGACGGGAGAGTCTTCGCAATACTGGTGGACGATGCGGCGGTGCTGACGGCAACTCCTGCAGACACGCCATGGAGGAAGTACAAGACCGACGAGATCAAGGTCTACGATGCCGTGAGCGCGGGCGTTTCGTTCCCAAGACTGGCGGCCCAAAGTGGCGTGCTCGCGCTCGGTCGCCTGCCGAGCACAACCCCGTATCGCAAGGCATTCGACTCGGTGTTGGATGTGGAACGTAGTCTGCTGGCGGAAGAGGTTCGCCGCATCCTCTCCATCCCATTCAAGCTCAATCCCTTCGATCCAACCAAGGGGAAGGCGTGCTTGCCGAAGAGGGCGAGGACTCATGTTGGTCTCACCTTCCGTATTCACGTGGACAAGGAGTCTGTCCGCCGAGACCTTGCTGGCGCCGGCTCAGGCAAGAAGATCTCGCCTCCGAACCTCAAGATCGCGCACAAGTCGGTGTACCCCGACATTGGGGGCATGGTGGCCCATTCGAAGACGCTCACGGGTTTGGACCGAGGCCTGCTCATCATCTAGGCACCGTCCCACTCCCCAGTCCCCCGCGGCTCTACTCCGGCGGCCCCTCACCGGAGCCGCCGCACGTCGCACCGCCACGACCTCAAGGTCTTCCTGCTCTCGAAGGACAAGCCCGCCGGCCGCCACGCCCGGGGCCGACGCTATCCGTCGAGGCGCCCACGCTCGATGGGCTGCCCGCCGCGAAGCGGGCGCTCGCTGACGCCGGCTACCCGTCGAGCGGGCAATCTCCTTCACGCCCGCCCGGCCGACCTGCGGTCGCGACAGCCATGCGCCGCTCTCCCCCTTCGCTGCGACCACACCTCGGCGGTTCGAACCGAGCTTGAGCGCTCACAGCAGGCCGTGATCGGCATGAACCTCGCCGAGAACCTCGGCCGCGCCTTCCCGCAGGTGGTCGGCGAGGCGTTCACGAACGCGTGCAAGGAGCGGTGGTGCAGGGACTTCAGCATCAAGCGTCGGTCCTGCCGTCGGGCAACGTCAGCTTCGACGCCGAGCGCACCAACCGCGGCCACGCTGATCGGTATTGGGCGCTGGTGCTGGCCTGCCTGAAGGAGCGCGGACCGGCCCGCGGCGGCGAGGCGGAGGTGGGGGGCGAGTAGGGTAGGTCTACTGGTTGAATCGTTGCGAGAGTCTGGCCAGATCATCCTGTGTCGACAACGCCTCGATGGTCTTGGACTCGTTCTCGGCCCAGAAGAAGCAATCACGCAGACAACTGGCGTAGTTGCGGGACTCGAGGCGAAGAGTCACCGTCAGAGCAGCGCGAGCGACAGCGGCCAGGGCATCACGCAGGATGTCGGCGCCTGGAAGTTGCCGACGCCCTTCGTGGACAATGTCGTTTCGGCAGCTGTAGCTCCACACTAGGATCCACCGGACAAGCCGGCAGACTTCTCGGTAGCGTTCCTTCCCATAGGTCCTCGTGGAAGGCGCCGCCAAGAGCCCGCCGAGGTGCGGAAAACTGGCGAACGCCGACTCCAGATCAGCTTCGGTCACGGAGAGCCAATGTGGCCACTCGACGTGAGTCTCAGCGCCGATCGCGAACCTCGTCGCAGCGTCAAGATAGCGCATTTCAGTGTCCAGGATCCCGATTGCAGCAAGGCGACCAACGGTCTCTTGGACGCGCTCCGCGTCAGACGAGTGCTCTCGTTTGCTGCGTCGTGACAGCAGTTCGAGCGAAGTCCAGAGGTTTATGATGCCGACTTCGTCACTCGGATCCTCCACGCCCTCGCGAAACCAGTGGAGAGCGTCCACCCACTCGGCAGGGACACTGCGAAGGAATTTCAGCGAGATCTGGCCGGGAGCGAAGTCTCTGCGCACCTCGAGAACCTTTTTGTACGGCTCGACACCGCTCGCGACTATGAGCACGTGCGGGAAGACACGGGGCACGCTTCCCTTCAGAAGAAACACGACGTCGAGGCAACGTCTTACGCTCGTCAGGGCAATATCTCTGGCGGCGAAGACGTCATGCGGCTGGAACGCCTCCGCCACGAAGTCCTGCTCCAACAGCCGCGCGATGTCGAGTCGGAACGCTTGTTTCTGTGCAAAGCGGTCCTTCTCCGCGGTAGGTACGACGCTCGACCAGTCGGCCCAAGTCTCGAGTGCAATCCCGTTAGGGAGGATTTCGCCGTCAATCTCGACAACTGGGCCTTCGAGCGCAACGAACGCCTCGTACCTTTGCTTCGCGCCTCTGAAGGCACCGAGCATTATGCTCAGGCGCTCTTCAAGGCTTTTGTCCTTCAGTCGCTTGTTATCGGCCCTAAGCGACTTGATTGGCAGTTCTGCGAGATGCTCACGTGAGAACCCTCGGCGAAGCGCAAAGGCGAGGAGTTCTCGAACCAGAAGCTCAATCCTCATTGTGTAGTCTGGTGTCGCAGCGCTCATCACCTCAGCTCGGACTCCATCCAGCAAAGCGGTTAGGTATGCCTCGTCCCCCTCGAGCGCCGCGCGCAGCGACACAACCGACGCCTCGACATGCAGGGCGAAGACTTCTTGCGCCTTGGAGTTGCCACCGTTGAGGTGTGCGGGGAATCCGAGTGCGGTGCGTGAGCGTTGCCAGACCCCGTCTTTGGTGTCTCGTTCCTTGTTGCTGAGCGAGAGAAACTCGACGAACAGATCGCAGGCACTCATGAACCTGTCGGCTTCAACGTGAGCAGGGAATCCTGTTCCCCAACGCTCGATGCCTGCCTTCAATCTCTCGGCAAGATTGATCACGCGGTAGCTGGTCTGAGGTTCGCGGCTCCACAAGTCCATTGCCCGCAGAAGCTCATCGGCGAGATCCACGACACTGAGCTCGTGGAGTTGCCGAGTGATCGGCGCTCGGTGGTCTTGTAGAAGCTCAAGCCAGACCGACACCAGCACCTTCGTCGCTGTGGTGAAGTATGAAAGGTCCAGCTGAGTCTTGTCGGTGACCGCGCTGTACTCCAAACAGGTACTTGACCAGATGTTCTTATCGAATCGCATTGCCGCTTGCCTCGCTGTCTATGCGATCGTAGCCAGGTAGCTGGGTTGGAGAGTTGTCAGCTGGACGCGGAACACTGTGGCCGGCCCTGGATCCGCCTGGTACCAATTGCCAGCCCCGTCATGGAAGATGACGGTGATGTGAGCGCCTTGCTGCACCCTGCTGGACAGGAGAAAGCCCTGATGGATCGCAGCTTGGCTTGCAAGCCACGAAGGCAGGTCCTCTCGGCTCGGCGTGTATCGTGTCGCTGTAAGGGGATGGCCTAAAAACGTGAGAGCAGCGGTGAGGGCATTGAAGCCGTTCTGCTGCTGTCTCATGCCTGCCTGGACGAGCGCGTCCAACAGGGCTTGTGAAGGCGGGGTACCTCCTTGCGCAGTAATCAAGCTGCACGCGGATGCCGCAATACATGCTTTGGCATGAGCTTGTCGCTGGATCGGAAAGCCTGTCGGCAAATTCGGAACAGTGAACTGTGACATGAAGACCTCGAGCTCGCATGTGGCGGAGTCAACCTCACGGTTCCCCAGTACAGAGTCAACTGGATCTGCGGCTCTTGTTCGCCGGCTTCGTGTCAGTCGAAAACCGGGCCGACACTCCCGTCGAGGCCTCAGCGACCGAACCGCCCCGGCGCATGAGTGCGTCGACAGAGAAAGCCAAGAACCCCGTAAGGTCGCAGCATCGCTCAAGGCGCTCGGCGGCCGGCTCATCACCGTGGTCGACAAGCTCGACGCCGCTGGCGCCAAGAACCTCGCCTCAGGCAGTCGTTTACAACGACCAATGCCGAGAAGCGCAACAGCGAACAACCCGACGACTCCTGGCCACGCGACATGTCGCAAACCCCGCGCACGCACAAGCCCTCGCGACGCCACCCAAGAAACCCACGGCCGAGCCAACATTCCCCCGCCGCACCCCTTGACACGCCCTCACCTCTTTGCAAAATTCACCGTTTCAACCACTCCGAAGCCCAAACCACAACTTCACACCCGAGAGGCCAAGGGATGACCGAGAAAGAAAGCCTTGTCATTGCTGTACCCGAGGGAGCCGATGCGCTCCGTCACACCCTCGATGCGTCGCGCCCGCGCCTGCTCGCCGTTGCAGACTCGAGTGTGCGATTTCCCTGGATCACCCGCGAACGCATGCGCGACCAGACTCGAACGGCGATCGTCGGTTGGAAGACGGTCGCTCCCGACGCCGAGGTGATTTTCGCCACACCCTATTTTGAGCAGCTCGCCGCCACCGCCCAAGAACTCCCTACGCTGGTCGGCATCTACTGGGCAACCGACCTCAACGCCGGCACCCCCCAGACACCCGCCACCAAAGCCGAGCGTGACGCCTTAGTTGCGAGCGTGCGAAGCGCCGACGCCAGGCTCACCCGCTGGATGATGCCGGCGATCGAAGAGCTCGGCACAGACGACGAACGGGCGACCGCCCTCTTGCTTCGACCCGGCAGCGGCCACCAGGACGACGCCAACGACGTCGTCGGCTGGGTCAGCATCGCCCTGGGCAACCCGAAGATCGGGGCCCTCCTGCCACTCTCAACAGACGACCTCCTGCGCATGCAGGCGACCGCCCTTCGATTGTCAGGGGTGCTGGGTGATACTGACCAGCAGAAAGGCTCGCCAAACGACCTGCGGAACCGCGCGTACACGCTCTGGGCCGAGGCGTTCGAGCGGCTCGCGCGAAACGGTCGGCACGTCGCGGTCGAGCGCAACCTGCCGGTGACGTTCGCGAACATTCACATGCCCGCGCCAAAGACGACCCCCAAAGCTGGGGCCGTGGACGCCCCCGAGAACACAACGCCCACAGCGAAGCCCATCGATCTCGGCTGACCGCCTACCCACAACCCAGCGAACGCGGCGATCGCCTCTAGGTGCCCTGTCGACAGGCCGAAAAGTGCGGCGATCGCCTCTAGGTGCCCTGTCGACAGGCCCAAAAGTGCGGCGATCGCCTCCAGATGCCCTGTCGACAGGCCCAAAAGTGCGGCGATCGCCTCTAGGTGCCCTGTCGACAGGTCGCCCAAAGGCGGCGATCGCCTCCAGATGCCCTGTCG
>PFUG01000185.1 GCA_002789955.1 Deltaproteobacteria bacterium CG_4_9_14_3_um_filter_63_12
GGAAGTGTACAAACTCCAGGCCCAGGGCGTTGCCCTGGGCCTGACTCAAAGCTTCTCTCACCTCCTGGATGACACGCAGCGTCTGAGGTGGCTTGCCATGAAAACCGCTCTTCCCTCTGCGTCCTCACGGCCTCAGCTAGCTCTGCGTTTCGTTTGAATCTCAGATTCGTCAGCGAATTGAGGGTTCTCCGGACCACGCAGAGCGAGCCAAGGAAGCGAAGCACGCCGAGGAAGATTGGTCTTCCGCCTACTTCTCGCTCTTGAAGACGAAGGGGTAGTTGATCTTCATCTCCCCGTTCGACTTCGGGAACTTCAGCTTCTTGACCTCCTTCATCATGCAGGCGGCGACCGCCTCTCCCCCGTCGCCTTCGAGGGTGTTCGAGACGACCTTGACGCCCGTGACCACTCCCTTGCTGTTGATGGTAATCTCGAGGGAGATCTTGCCCGAGAGCATGGGGTTGTTCAGGAGCTCCGACTCATAGCACTGCTGGATTTTCTTGATGCTTTTGCGGATGATCGACTTGATCTCGGTGGTGTCGAGTGCGCCTTGGACCTCGGCGTCGGGCGCGGTCACTGGGGAGTCCTGCGCGGCCGGTTGGGCGGTCTCTCCTCGGACGCCACCGACGCCGCTGCCCTCACCGACGCTGAAGTCCGCGGAGCGGGGGCTCGGAGCGCTGTCCTTGGGCGGTCTTGATTTTTTTGCAGGCGTCTTGCTCGATTTCTTCTCCTTACTCTTCTCGCGCGGCGCGTCCTCGTAGCGGACCGAGCTGGGCTCGCTGATTTGGATCTGCTGCTTGGACACGACGACCTTGGTCCCAACCTTGGAGCCCTCGAGGCCGCTGATGTCGACGTCCTCAGCGGCGTCCACAGGCTGCACGATGGTCGTCGGGTCGCCGTTGCCGACGACGCGCGAGCGGTCGACGGCGACAAAGCTCGTGTACGCGGTGACGATTCGATAGGTCAGACCCAGGTCGGTGATGGCCTCGACGACGCGGGTGTCGTAGCCGCCCCAGAGATCGCGCTCCAGGTCGTGGAGCTTGGCTCTCGCCCACAACGTCGCCTGCACGTCGTCGCCGTGGTCCTCCGCGAGGAAGTCGACGACGACGGGCAGCTCGAGTCCTTTGCCGTCGGCGCGGCCTTTCAGGATGGCCTTGCCGCTGCCGGACTGCGAGAAGCGGCCGTGCACGACCAGCGGCTTCGACGCAAACAACGGCGGCAACTCGACGGGGAAGACGTCGCTCACGTCGACGCCCTCCCACTTCAGCTCGACGTTCTCGATGACGACGTGGTCCACGAGCTCGAAGAAGCGGTTGACGGCGCGGGTCGGATCCTCGCGGTTGCTGGCGTAGACCGTCGAGCCGCGACCGGACTCGGCGAGGCCGTCGAGTAGGTAGCGGTTGGGCGAGCTGCCTACACCGAAGCCGAAGACGCGCGCGGTCCGCTCGAGTTTGTCGAAGGCCTCGACGTAGTTCTTGGTCTTCTCGAGGATCGCCTCTTCGTTGCCCACGAAGCCGTCGGTCATAAAGAAGACGAAGCGGCTTCGACGCCCTTCCCCGCTGCTGTCCAAGGCCGCGTCAATGGCGTTCTTCATCTCGGTGCCACCGCCCGCCGTCAGCCCGTCGATGAACGACTTGGCGTCGAGCAGGTTGGTGAGGTTGGCCGGGCGTGCCTCGTTCCAGAGGAGCTGTTCGCTGCTGGCGAAGGTGATGACGTTGAAGGTATCTACGGGACGCATTCCGTCCAATGCCGTCTGCATGGCGTCTTTGCACATCGCCAACGGCTTGCCACTCATGGAGCCCGAGATGTCGACCACGAAGATGAACTCTCGAGGTCCGACCAGCTGGTCGATGTCCAGCTCCGGCGGGTGCACGATGAACGTGAAGTAGCCGTTCTCGCCCTTGCGGTACGTCGAAATCGTGGCCTTCGGCTCCTTGCCGACGACCTTGTAGCGCATCACGAAGTCGCGGTTGGGGATGGAGTCCTTCTCGGCCAACGCCAAGGCGATCGAACCGTCGCCACGCTTCTCGAGGGCGATCTCGTGGGTTGGCACGACGACATCGCTGATCTCCAGCTCGTTGCTGGCCGTCACCTCGATGGAGATGTCATGTCCAGTGCGCTCGCCGGCGCCGACGATGGGCGGCGTGATGCGCGAGGCGTCGCCAACCTCGGTGGTCTCTTGCGACCAGCCCGTCCCCTTCTGCTTCGCCGAGACGGCGTCGCCAGGGATGTAGCGCGGCCCGACCACCATGGGGAAGACGAACTCGTAGGTGCCACCGTCGTAGCTCAGGTCCTGCACGTAGCGGAGCTTGACCTCGATCTGCTCTTTGGCGGCAATGTTGGCGACCGACTGCGTGAAGATGTTGGGCCGCTCCTGCTCCAACAACGCCGCGGTGTGTCCCTCTTTCTTGGCGGTCTCGTAGGTCTGGCGCGCCTCTTCCTTCTTTTGAATCTCGGCCTCGATGACGCGCTCGCCGATCACCATCTTCATGTCGTCGACAGCGCTGTTCTCGGGCAACGGGAAGACGTAGACGGTCTCGATGGGGTGGTCGAAGGGGTTCTCGTAGGTCTGCGTGGTCTCCACGCGCACCACGGTGCCCGTGATCTTGGCGTCGACGTGGGTGTGCTTCAGCGGCAGCAGATAGCGCTCGTCCTCGGCCACGACTTGGAAGCGCGGTATCTCGCCGGGGTCGGTCCAGACCGTCTCGACGATGTTGAGCAGGTCGGGGTCGAACTCCAGCGGCTCGCCTTTCTCCTTCATGAGCTTGGCGAGCGGCTCTCCGAGCTCCTTCGCGGCCTCTTTCTTGGAGATCGTCATGGACTCTTCGGCCCAGAGCGCGGGACCGTTGAGGATGAGCAGCGCGAACAAGCCCATGAACAGCGAGCGTGGGGTCAACATCATGTCCTCCAAGTGATGAGATCTGAGAAAGCCTGACAACAACTGGGCTGGCGAGGAGAGGTACTCCTCTGACGCAGCTCAGCGGCGGATTGAACACGACACCGCACAAACGCAGAGCGGGTCGGTTCGATCTACTTCTGTCTGTGCGGCGACAGCATAGCGGTTAATTCGACCACGTCGACCTCGCCCGTGCCGCCCAAGAAGTTCGCAGTCTGAAATATCACTAAACTTCGCTCCCAATAGCCCACGACGAAGCAGCTCCTTTGCCAAAGCCCTCTGCGCCTCGGCCGCCCTTCGCGCCTCTGCGATAAGATCGGAGTAATATCAACAATATGCCGCCCGATCGCGACGATGTACCTATTGAGCTCGTGGTGGCCCTGATCCCTCTGAACCCTCGCTCGGGGTTGGCTTCCGACCCACAGATGGCTACTGTGTCGCCGTGCGCGAACCCTCCACAAACGAGGCGAAATGGCTCATCCTCTCGAAACCGTCATCCGCGACGCCGATGGCCTCTTGCTCATTGGCAACTCAGCCGAAGACCGGTTCCCTGCCCTCTCGTATCATGTCTATACGCTCATCAAGAAGCGCTTCTACTGCTTCGATATGGGCGGCCTGACCGAGTCCCGCGGCCCGACCAAGGGCGGCAAGGTCTACACCAAGCTCGAGGAGCTGCCCGACGACCTCGGCGACCTCGCCATCATCTGGGTCCTCCCCCGCACTGCCTTCCGCGCCGTCGAGCTCGCCCACGAGGCCGGCTGCCGCCGCGTCTGGTTCTCCTTCCAGACCGGACACCGCGACGCCGTCGCCCGCGCCAAAGAGCTCGGCATGGAGGTCGTCGAGATCGGACGCTGCCCCATCCTCTACCTGGACAACAAGAGCGCGGCCTGCAAGGCCCACACCCTCGCCGTCAAGGTCAGCGGCCTATACGGCAAACCACCCCGGACCGACGAGGCCGAAGCCAAACGCCGCGAGATGCTCTGAGACATCTGGATTACAGGACAACCATGCGACTCTCGACCGCTGCCGCCCTCGCCTTCGCCTTGTTTCTTGTGAGCTGTGCAACCCAGGTCGACGGTGGCAACGACCTGGCCGACACCTCCTCCACGGATGCCGTCGACCTCCTGGACGGCGTCGCCGATGTCCCTCCGGCCGACCTCGCCGGTGACCTCGACCTCGTCTCGGACGTCGACCTGAGCGAAGTGGTCGAGGACGTCGAGGACCTCACCGTCGACACAGGACCGGACGGGGTCGACGCCACGGACCTCGTCGAAGACACCGACACCGTCGAAGACACCGACACCGTCGACCCCCTCGCCTGGGTCCCTGTCTGCAGCGTCGAGCCCTGCCCCATCGTCATCGACGCGTTCCCCTACACCGACAGCCGCAACACCAACGACTCCATTGGCCGCTTCGACGCCTACAGCTGCGCCCCGACCACCGACGAGAGCGGCCCAGAGTTTCCCTACGTCTTCCGTCTGCAGGAGGCCGGCACCGTCGTGGCCATGATCACGGATGGCGCTGGCGTCGACATCGACATTCACCTGCTCGACCCACTCGACGCCAACGCCTGCCTGCGTCGCAACAACCTGGGCATCAGCGCGCACCTTGCTCCCGGGAGCTACTTCCTCGTGGCCGACACGTACGTGAACGCCTCGGGAGCGCAGGCGGGTTTGTACACGCTCGATGTGCACTTCATCGCCGACAGCTCGCCTTGCGCCATGCGCGGCGAGGACATCCCGCGCATCGGGACGACGGCGCTGCTGCCCATGCCGGCCACCGGAATGATCGTCAAGGAGGCCCACCTGCTGACGGCCGAGGAGGCGCAGGACAACGTCGACAGCGGCATGGCCAACTTCCCCACTGGCTGGCCCAACTCCTTCTGGGACGGGATCCCCGAGCACTACGCGCTGAGCCAGGCGGCATCGGGCTTTTCGGGGGCGCGCACCGAGCCATGGGCGCCTTGCTGCGAACCCAGCAACGAGTACGGCCAGGGCTCCACGGCCAAGCCGACGCTGGCGGCCGAGGCCTGGTACCTCAACATGCGCTGGAGCACCGCGCCGCCGCGGGGAGAGCGTTACATTGTCTTCGAGCCGGTGAGCGGCAAGGCGGTGGTCGCGGCCGCGGGCTACGAGAATGGGCCTGGCGACTTGACGCGGGTGGGGGGCGCGGCCGAGGAGATTCACTTGTATCTTGGAACCCAGCACCTGGACACGTTGACGTTTGGCGCCGCGGTGAACCAGTCGCTGCCTTACGGTCCGATAGACTGCAACCCATGACGAAACTCCCACTCTCGTTCGTTGCGACCGCGCTCCTCCTCGCCGCCTGCGACGACGCGCCCAAGACCCACGCCGACGTGACCCTAGACGTCACGCAGACCGACGGCAGCGACCTCGGCGACGACTCGGTTCCCGACCAGCTCGAGCTGACCGACCTCGTGCCCGATACGGACGACGTCGTGCCCGACGCCGCCGAAGAGCTCCCATACGTCGTCCTCACTGCCGACGATTACTGCGAGGCGACGGTCGACCTGTTCTGCGACTTTTACTTGCGCTGTGGCCGCATGGCCGTCACCGACCTCGCCGAATGCAAGACCGCGTTTGTCGAAGCCTGCAACAACGTCTACGAGCCCATCTACCGCTCGCTGCAAGCCAGCGGCGACTTGGCTTTCGACCAGACGGCGCTCAGCGCGTGCGGGGCTCACCTGGCGACGGTCGAGTGCCGCAAGCAGAGCTTCGACTTGGACGGCCCCTGCGCGGCGCTCTGGATCGGCCAACGGCCGGCCGGCCAGCCTTGTGGTCTGGGCATCGAGAGCTTCGTCTGTCACCCCGATTCCACCTGTGTCATCAGCATGGCGACCTTCTGCGGGGAGTGTGTGGCGGTGGCTCCCGTGGGGCAGAGCTGTGCGGGCGCGGAGGTGACGTGCAGCGCGACCGCACAATGCCTCGATGGCGTCTGCGTCGAGCGGGCGCTGCCCGGTGAGCCGTGCGGCGCCGAGCAGCCGTGCTCAGTCGGGATTGCTTGCACGGGTGGGGTGTGTGGGGAGCGCGTGGTGGTGGGGCTCGGAGACTCTTGCGACCAAACCTTGCGTTGCCCCTACAAGAGCGTCTGCCTCGGTGGCGTCTGTGTGGCGACGGGGCTGTTGGGTGAAGCGTGCGCCCACACCTACGAATGCGCCTCGGGTTGGTGCGAGGGCGACGTCTGCGCCCTGTTCTTGGGGGCAGGCGAGGTCTGTACGCTCGACGAGAGCTGCCAGAGCGGGCGGTGCAGCGGTGGGGTGTGTGAGGGGTTGGCGAGCGCGTGTTTGTGACCCTTGCTGGCGCGGTGGTGTAGGACCGCTACAGAACCCCGGAAACAACGGTGTCGTAGGGGCAGGCCCCCGTGCCTGCCCCAACACGTCGAATCGGATTTCGCCAACGTGAAACGTTGGGGGCCCTCTCCCACTTCGTGGGAGAGGGCCCCTGGAGTTTGTACAGATCTTCCTGCTACGCAGCCGCCAATAGCGCCCCAGGTTCCACCTGGGGCTGGGGATTGTTCGGCCCCCGAGGGGCCGAGGCCGAGGGTCTGTTGTGCGGCCGTTTGTTGCCTGTGACGATCCTCGGCGGTTGGGTGTGAACCTGAACGGACGCTGAATGCCCTCCCAAAGCCGCTGACGCCGAGAGCAGCAATGGGAGCGCCGGCGGCTCGCCGGCACGCAGGAACGAATTGCTGGCGCACCACGGAGCCCATCAGCGAGCCAAGTGCAGTCGCGAGTCGCCCCAGGTTCCACCTGGGGCTGGGGATTGTTCGGCGCCCGAGGGGCCCTCTGGGCGGCCGATGCCCGATGCCAACTGCGATCTCATTGAGTCGTTGAGGTCGCTGACACACACAGACTCGTGACTTTCTCCCACCATAGTTCTTCACGAGGTGGACGTCGGCCGTCCCGTATTGTCAGTATGGTGCTCCAAGGTCAGACGCGTACTACACAGTTGAGGGGCCCTCTCCCACTTCGTGGGAGAGGGCCCTGGAGTTTGTACACATCTCGTCGATCTTCATCGTCGAGGTGTGAACCTATCGTTTCTTCTGGCGTTCGAGCGCGAATCACCCAACGTTCCACGTTGGGCTGTTCTTGAGCGGCCCCTTCAGGGCCGACGCCCAGGGACTGGGGGCTATCGTCGAGTTGACCTCGACAACCCTGGGCAAGCCGGCATTGAACGCAGCCCAGAGCTCCACAGCCATACTCCGAGCGAGGTCGAAGCCGCCGAGGGCATAGCCCGAGGCATCGGCCCCTCGGGGGCCGAACATTCCCCAGCCCAAGGTGCAACCTTGGGCAACCGACGCCCGCCCGCGCGATCCCACAAGTGTACAAACTCCAGGGAAGTGTACAAACTCCAGGGCCCTCTCCCACTTCGTGGGAGAGGGCCGCGCG
This sequence comes from Deltaproteobacteria bacterium CG_4_9_14_3_um_filter_63_12, assembly GCA_002789955.1. Classification (GTDB taxonomy): domain Bacteria; phylum Myxococcota_A; class Bradymonadia; order UBA4248; family UM-FILTER-63-12; genus UM-FILTER-63-12. The sequence continues at coordinate 7,302 of PFUG01000185.1, forward strand.
CGGCTGCGCCGGCGCGGAGCGCCGACACAGCATTAGCCCCCGGCAGCTTGCTGCCGGGGGTACGGTAGCCCCCTCGCTCGAGGCGCGGAGCGCCGACACCGAATTATTAGCGGCTGCGTAGCAGGAAGATCTGAACAAACTCCAGGCCAACGTGAAACGTTGGGGCCAACGTGAGACGTTGGGTGAGCCGCGCGAACCGCCGGAAACCGCGTCGCGGGTCATCGCCCGCTGGAATAGTCTCGAAGACCCCAACAGTTGGAGGCCACCGGAGTGTTCGTTTCGCTGACGACCCAAACCGGAGGAAGCCATGAGAAACCTGGGTCAAACATCGATTTTCGCCTTGTTCCTCATCTCACTCGTGTTGCGGCTGGGCGGCACTGCCTTTGCCGAAGCGCCCCCCAGCATCGGCGTCCGCCTAGAGAGCTCTCCGCCGTCTGAGCTCTTGGCCAAACACCTCAAGCTGCAGCCAGGACAGGGGCTGGTCGTGGCCAACGTGCTGACCGGCAGCCCCGCAGACCAAGCGGGGCTGGTGCCGTCGGACATCATCGAGACGCTGGACGGCATCAGCGTGGTCGGCTACGAGGCGTTCGTCAGCGCCATCCGGGCCCGCGCCGTCGGCGACACCGTGCGGCTCGGCGTCATCCACGAAGGCGCCCGCTCGACGCTCGAGATGACGCTCGCCGAGCCGCCGCAAGAGCTGGCCTGGAAGTTCGACGAGCCTGCTGCTGACCCCTTCGGAGGCAGTGTGCAGGGCTTCGACCCGTTCTCGCAGATGGGTCAGCAGGATCCCTTCTCGCAGATGTGGGGATTGGGCGGTCCGCTCTCGCAGGGTGGCGGTCCGCTCTCGCAAAACTCGATGTCCTCGACCTCTCAGGTCTACTCGGAGAGTTCCAACGTGAACGGGGTCAGCACCAAGCTCACGATCGAAGGGGATCCCCAGGATCCGGCCAGCAAGTTGACGATTGACGTCGATGACATTCATTACCAGACCACAATCGGGGAGGTCGGCTCCCTGCCTGAGAGCGCGCGTCAAATCGCCACTGCAGCCATCGAGAAGGCCAGCGCCACGAGCGTTGCGGGACCGAACCTGATGGCTCCCTTCGGCATGAACGCCCAAGCGCTCTTCGAGCAGCTGTGGCAACGGGGCGGTATGGGGCTGGGCTGGGGCACGCCGCAGCAGGGCCTGCCGCAACAGGGGCTGCGTGCGCCGGGGAACAAGGGGTTGAAGCTCTAGGTTTCGCGATGATGCGTCCAAGCTCTCGAAGAGAGGGCTTGGGCGCGGTTCGCAGAAGCGCTAGACTTGGGCGATCGGAGTTCGCGCGTTACTCGGAACAGAGGTGGCTCGAAGCAGGCCGTCTCGCGTCCCTACCCTTCGACGACGCCCTCTTCGCTCTGGGAGCCCCATGGCCGCTCGCCCACTTCGTTCCGTTGTGCTCTTGCTCGTCGCACTGTTCGCCTGCAGTTGCGACGACTCACCCGCCTCGAGCGATGCACTGGTCGACGGCCAGACAACGGACGTCGACCGCGACACGAGCGGCGTTCCCGACCTGGGCCCCGACAGCAGCGACACCGAGCACGACGTCGCGCCCGACGTCGAGCAAGATCTCCCGCTCGACCAGGACCTCCTCGTCGACACTGCCATCGAGACCGATGGCGACGTGCTCCTTGACGAGACGGCGAGCGAGCTCGTGGACCAGGCGGACGACTTCGCCGACGTCGACGCGGACATTTACGTTGGCGTGAGTTGCGCGGTGGGTGCTGCGCAGGGAACCTGTCAGCACGTCGCCGACTGTGTCGGCGTGAGCACCTCCGGGTTCTGCCCGGGTCCGGCCGACATCCAATGCTGCACCGAGCCGTCGACCGTCGTGCCCTGCGCGGTGCAAGGCCGCCCTGGCGTCTGCATCAGCACCGCTGATTGTGCCAGCCCGCAGGTCAGCACGGCGGGTTTATGTCCCGGCGCCGCCGACATCCAATGTTGCACGGACCCGCCCACAACCAACACCTGCGACCCTGCGACCCACGTCTACCCGGATTCCACCTTGGTGGATGGTTCTGGGGAGCAAAGCTGCCCTGCGGGAATGGTCGCGGTCGCCGGCACCTTCTGCGTCGACCGCTACGAAGCGGCGCTTCTCGAGGTGCTCTCGGACGGCAGCACGACGCCTTGGTCTCCCTACTTCAACCCAGGCGCGACGCGGGTTCGCGCGGTGTCGAGCGCCGCAGTGGTGCCCCAGGGCTACATCACGGGGGTGCAGGCTGCGGCGGCCTGTGTCGAGGCCGGCAAGCGGCTGTGCAACGACACCGAGTGGCTGCGCGCCTGTCAGGGCTCGCAAGGGACCACCTACCCCTACGGAAACACGCGCACTTGGGGGGTCTGCAACGACTCGCGGTCGCCGCACCCCGTGATTGAGTACTTTGGCACCAGCGCCGCTTGGATCTGGTCGGAGCTCGGCAACGCCTGCATCAACCAGCTCCCCAACAGCCTCGACCGCACCGGAGACAACCCCGGCTGCATCACCGAGGACGGCGCCTACGACATGATGGGCAACCTGCACGAATGGACCTCGGATCCGGCGGGGACCTTCCGCGGTGGATTCTACGTCGACACCGTCATCAACGGGCAAGGCTGCCTCTATCGAACCACGGCCCACAACAACCAACACTGGGACTATTCGACGGGCTTCCGCTGCTGCGCGGACATCCAATAGCCAATTAACGCAGGTCGTCCAGCAAGATCGCATGTAGTTGCTCGTGGTGCTTGCGCAGAGGAAGCGGCGGGACGCCGCTTCTACGCCTGCGGACACAGCCACTATAGAAGCGGCGTCCCGCCGCTTCTACGCCTGCGGACACAGCCACTATAGAAGCGGCGTCCCG
>PFUG01000643.1 GCA_002789955.1 Deltaproteobacteria bacterium CG_4_9_14_3_um_filter_63_12
CGTCCATGGCGATGTAGACCTTGCTCCCCTCATGGACGGGATCGAGGTCCTTGAGGACGATCGTGCAGCTCTCGAGCGCGTCGAACTCGCCCTTGAACACCTCCTCGAAGCTCTGTAACCGTCCGTTGACCCCGGCGATGAGGCTCTGATCGGCGATGACCTCCGCTTTGGCGTTCTGGATTGCGATGGCCTCGTCGAGCTCGTCACGCACGGCTCGGACGCGGCTGCGGTGCTCGGCGCACAAGATGCGGCCCACGCTCTCCGCGGCTTCTTCAGGGCTGTCCAGCTCGACCTTCGGCGTCTTGCCAGAGCAACCTACGCCGCCCAGGAGCGGCAAGAACCCAAAGATGAGAAGGAATCTCCACGTGGAAAGAATGCGCTTTGCCATGCAGTTTGGAGGGGTTTCGAGTGGGTTTCTCACTTCGCTCACCTTTCTCGACCGGCGACGCTCGAAGCGTGCTCACTGTGACAGCGCTTGCAGAGGATGGCCAGCGACCCGCGCAGCTCCGGATCCTGTACCCAGCCCCGCCATCGCTCGCGCTGCGGCTCTTCGACGGTGGTCGGCAACGTGTCGAGGAGCTCCAACAGCTCGGCCCTCTTCTCCGGTACACCGAAGCGTGGCGCGATCTCTTCGACCATCAAAGTCCGCAACGAAGGCCTAGGCGCGTCGGCACTGTCACGCGGTGACTCGGCTGCGTCTTGCATCTCAGCGGCGACCTGGTCGGCGACCGCCTCGTCGTCGAGCGGCACGTCCAGTGGAGCGAGCGTGCCTTCGAGGTCGTCCTCGTTGAGGCCGGGGGGCTCCTCACGAACCTCGCTGGCGACGGTCTTCGATGCGGTCGTGCTTGGCGCCGACCCCGAGGCGTCCCGGGGTTTCGGCGAGGGGGCGTCGGAGGCACGGTTGCAGCCCAACGAGACCCCAACGGCGAACAAGACGCACAAGCCAACTCGGCCAAGCAGCGACGCAAACCATGGACGAAGCGCGTTCAATGCACCACCAATCCGGCGTAGCCCACGACTCGGCTGCTGTCGCCGCTGGCTCTGGCGCTGCTCGTGTATTCGACCAGCTCGGCGCGGGTGGCCCCCATTCGAGCTGCCGCGAAAAGGACAATCGTCGTGGGCATGACCCCACACATCGAGATATCTCGGCTCATGACCGTGTCGTAGAGGCCAGCTGGCTCCAACGCCAAGATGTGCTCGATGGCGTCGAGATCCTGGGCACGGGCGCTCGCCTCGTCGAGAAAGTGCGTCATGTCCGTGCTCGCGACCAGCAGCGGTCGGTCCTCTTCGTCCAACTCCAAGAGGGCGTCTCCCAGCGCTTCTCCGATGCGGCGACAGGCCTCTAGGCTGTGTCTCGAGACCACAACAGCGGCGATTTCGAGCTCGGGCTGGAAGTACTGAAGAAAGGGAACCTGCACCTCGAGGCAGTGCTCACGCAGGTGCGCACGAGCATCTCGCGTGGCGCCAGGCAGCGCCGACAGCAGGCTTGTCAGGGAGGACGAGAGGGGCACTGGGCCCAACGGCGTCAACCAGCGCTCCGCTGGGCTCACGGCGAAGGGGTCGCCAACGCCGGTGTGGTTGGGCCCAAAGATGGCTGCGCGCCGCGGGATTTGTGCCCGCGAGTAGACCTTCCCTGCGGTCTCGCCGGAGTAGACGTAGCCCGCGTGGGGAACGACCACGGCGAGCGCCGGTGGGGCTTTGACGCCACGCATGCAATACGACTCCAGGTCGGCCCACAACGAGTCGCGGGTTCCTGCGTAGAAGCGCCCGGCGACCGCAGCTTGTCGATCCATGTCAGCCCCCGTGCGACGAGTCCGCCTGGACTCAGGTCCAAAGAATTTTGCGCGTGACATGACACCGAGCGGTCTCGAGGCGAGCAGCTGTCCTCACGCGCGAGCGCAATCTATCGCCGCCCGACTGTTGGCGCAACGAGGCCAGTCTCGTACAGCTCGGTCCAAGTGGGCGCTGCCTACTCTCGCAGCATCTCGGTCTCGAGAATATCCATTCGCGTCGACGCAAACAGGGAACGCTGCACCAGGACGTTGGCGAGAGCGGTTCCAGTGATGGACCGGTAGCGGTCGCTCCAACGGCTGGCGCCAAAGAGTCTGGCGACCCCAGTGGCCGAGTCGAGCAGCGCAGCGCCGAAGCGTTCCCTGGGGCGCACCTCCTCGCGCCCAGTACCGGTGATGAACGAAGGTCGCGCGATGGTGTAGGGCAGACCACTCGCGCGCACCGCTTCCTCGACTTCGTAGCGGACCCTTAGGTAGGTGTTGACTGGGCTTCGGTTCGCGCCAGCGGAGGAGAGGTAGACGAAACGCGGGTGAGAGACCTGGACGGCGGCGGCGAGCAACATCAGCGTGAGCCTGCGGTCGACGTCTTCGTAGAGGTGCTTGATGGGAACCCCGGCCTGCCGAGCTCGCGACCGCGTGGCCCCCAGCAGCGCGAAGACGAGCGAGGGATTGCAGCGCGCAAAAGCCGCCATCAGCTCCCGCTCATTCCAAGGAGTGGTGTCGATTCGCGCACCGATTTTCGTGAAGCGCTTGCAGCACTCGTCGAGATGCGGTGAATCTGGACGTACGTGCGCAATCGTATGAATGCCGCGAGCGATCAAGGCCCCCACGACTGCTTGCCCCGTATAGCCACTGGCACCGGCGACGAATGCGACAAAGTCGTGCATCTTCTTCTTCGTGTGTGCAGGGGGTACTCCTACAGTGTAAGTCGGCGCGCCGTGATTTCCAGCCGTTTCTTTTTTTCCTTGTTCTCATCCTTCGAGAGCCTCGAGGTCGAGGCGGTGAGCCTCGAGCCAGCATGCAGCAAGACACAGAGTGCAGCTTGAGGAGCCGATTTCTCGCGCGGGTCGGGGAGCAGGTCGCCTTGCTTCCCCGCCTCCAGAGCGGACGAGCCATGGCCGCAACCCTCACGGCGTTCATGGACGACGCGTTGATTCGGCTTTGGAACCAGACCCTCGAGGGTGTCGAGCAGACTGGATTCTCTGCCTCGCTCTTTGCGCTCGGTGGCACCGCACGCCGTGAGCTCTGTCCTCACAGCGACCTCGACCTCTTGCTCCTCTACGACGGCGACACCGCCAGCATCGAACCCGTCGCCGACGGGCTGCGCACAGCGCTCCTAGACCAACGATTTCGTGTCGGGCTGGCGACGCGCACTCTCGAAGAGAACCGAGACGTTCTGCGCTCCGACATCACCGTCGCCACGAGCTTGGTCGACGCACGCCTGTTGGTGCAGCACGGTGCGCAGGCGCTCGACGCCGTCTCACCTCCGAGCATCCCCTTGCGAGGGGAAGGGGCTGAGCTCGCAAGCGACCTCCGCCAAGACGCGCGAGCCCAGATTCGCTTGGCAGGGAAGGGACCTTTCCTCGAGGCCATCCTGCAAGGGCTGCAAGAGCGGCACCAGCGTTTCGGCGACACCATCTACCTCCTCGAGCCCCAACTCAAAGCGGGCCGCGGCGGGCTGCGCGATCTGCAGACCGTCGCCTGGACCGCGGCAGTGCTCTTCGACAACGACAGCCTCTCCGACCTCGCTCGTTGCCCCCACGTCACACGCCTCGAGGCGCAGCGCGTCCTCGAGTCCTACGACTTCGTCATGACCTTGCGGCACCTCCTTCATCACGCCGCCGGCTGGAAGAACGATCGCTTGACGTTTCCCTTCCAGGAACAGCTCGCCCAAAGCATGCACTTCTCCTCCAACCACCGCGAGCTCGCCGTCGAGAGCTTGATGCGGGCCTTTTACCAGCACGCCCACACGCTCGAGCAGCGCAGCCGACGATGGTTGGAGCGCTGGTCGCTGCACGCGGGCACCTCTCGCAACGATCGTCAAATCGCGCTCGAGGACACCCAGTACACTCCTGTGCCTCTGGAGCCTTGGCCGCTCGAGCTGCGCGAAGGACGCATCGCGGCCAGCGACGACTTCCAGTCCCACTTCACGAAACACCCAGAGGTGTGGGTCCGCATCTTCCAGGTCGCCTCCGAACAGCGCCTCGCACTGCACCCAGAGCTCGCCGACAGCGTCGCTGCCGCGGCACGGTCCTTGGGTGAATCCTGGGCCAACCATCCGGCCGTCATCGGCGCGACCTGCGAGCTGCTCACCTCGGTGGACGTCAGCAAGACCCTCGTCGACGATTTTTTCAACCTCGGCCTGTTCAGCCTGATCTTCCCGGAATTCCGGCCCGTTCATGGCTGGGTGCACCACGACATCTACCACGTTTACGCCATCGACGTGCACTCCCTCTTCACCCTCGACTGCGCCAAACTCCTGCTGCGCGGCGAGCTGCCGGAGGCCCAAGCCTGGAGCCTGCAGCTCGGGCGACACCTCGGCGAACCCAGGCGTCTCCTGATGGCCGCGCTCTTTCACGACGTCGGCAAGGGGCGCGGCGGGCAGCACAGCAACATCGGCGCACGCCTCTTCCGAGACATCGGCACCCGCTTGAAGCTCGCCGTCGGACTCTGCCCTCCCTGGCACGACGACGACACCGAGGAGGTCGCCTGGCTGGTCGAACAACACCTGACCATGATGAACTTCAGCCAGCGAAGAGACCTCACCGACGACAGCACCATCGACGATTTCGCTGGATTGGTGGGCTCGTTGGAGCGACTCGACGCGCTCACCGCGCTGAGCCTCGTCGACATGCGCAGCGTCCAACCAGGCCCAGTCAGCACCTGGAAAGAGGCGCTCCTCCTCAGGCTCTACTCGAGGACCCGAGCGCTCATGGAGTCGCCGGCTTCCGGCCTCCCCAACCTCGCCGCCCAGATGCGCCGACAGCTCGCGCGCGCGCTCACCGACCCCGCTCAACTCGAGCTCATGACCCACCTTCCGGACCGCCTGCTCGCCGCCCAGCCCTTTGCGGTGGTCTGCGCCATCCTCGACACCCTGGCGAACCCAGCCGACGGCACCCAAGTTCGCTTGGTCGAGGCCGGCGATCACCCCCGTGTCCTCGTCATTGGCGACGACGCACCAGGCGTCCTCGCCACCTTCGCCGCGGCCTTTGCTGCGCTGGGTGTGGACATCGGGGGCGCCCACGTGTACACTACCGACGACGAAGTCGCTATCGATGTTTTCGGGCTCTCGACGCGGCCCCTCGGCGATGGTTCAGGCGAGCTGGTCGTGAATCTCAAACGACTCATTGATCAGGCCTTGGCGGGAGCCGTCGACCTCGACCGACTCATCGCCCAGCGCCGTGGCTCCGAGCTCCTACAACGCGACCGGCCGAGTGTCCGGACGCACGTCGCGCTGAGCAACGAGCTCACCTCTGAGCAAACTTTGGTCGAGGTCGCCGCTCTCAACCGACTCGGGCTCCTGGCCACCATCACCGCAGCGCTGAGGACCCTCGAGCTCGACATCCACGTCTCCCTGGTCTCGACGGAAGGCGCCAAGGCCGTCGACGTCTTTTACGTGACCCGCAAGGGCAAAAAGCTGCCGACGGCGGAGTTGCCCTCGATCGCTCAGACTCTGACCGAGCACATCGACGCGAAGTCTCAGTCAGGGCGGCGCTGAGCGTAGGGGCGGCCGGCGGCCGCCCCTGATTTGATGGATTGGCGACTATCCCCGCGGGTGGTAGGCGTCGTGGATCTCCTTGAGCCGCTCGCGCGCCACGTGCGTGTAGATCTGCGTGGTGGTGATGTCGGAGTGACCCAACAGGAGCTGCACCGTCCTCAGGTCGGCGCCATGCTCGAGCAAGTGAGTCGCGAACGAGTGACGCAGCTTGTGTGGCGAGATGGCGCGCTTGATGCCAATCGCGAGCGCGTATTTCTTGACGTTCTTCCAGAACCCCTGCCGCGTCATCGGTCCGCCGAGGCGAGTGACGAAGAGTGAGGTTTCTCCTGCCAAGCTGTGCTTGCGCAGCAACTCGCCGCGGGCCGAGACCAAGTAGAGTTGGACCCTCGCCACCGCTTGCTCACCCAGAGGCACGAGGCGCTCTTTCGAACCCTTGCCGAAGGCCTTGAGGTAGCCCGCTTCGAGGTTCACGTCGCGCACCTTCAAGCCAGTCAGCTCGCTGGCCCGCAGCCCCGTCGCGTAGAGCACCTCGAGCATGGCTCGGTCCCGAATCCCTTCGGGCGAGTCCAGGGAGGGGGCTTCGAGCAGGCGAGTGACCTCGTCCATCGTCAAGAAGACCGGGATCTTCTGCTTGAAGTGAGGGATGTCGATGTTGGCGCAGGGGTCGACGTCCAAGAGCTGCTCTTGCCTCAGGAACCGCATCCAGCGCCGAACGGCAACGAGATTGCGAGCGAGTGTCCGGTGCCCGACGCTCTCGAGGCGGCTCGCCATGAACGAGCGAACCCCGTCGGCGTCGAGCTGCTCGCACCGCAGAACCCCGCGCTCCTCGACGTGGTTCACGAACGTGAGCAGATCGTGCCGGTAGGACTGCAGCGTGTTGTCCGCCAGCCCGCGTTCCACCTGGAGGTGGAAGAGGTAGG
>PFUG01000498.1 GCA_002789955.1 Deltaproteobacteria bacterium CG_4_9_14_3_um_filter_63_12
CGGTATTTTTGAAGAATTCCTGAGGATTGGGGGGCGCTCCTTGCAGTCAATAAACATGGAGAGTCATGACGGTTTACACTAGCAAAGACAGGTGTGCTTTCTCTGCGGCCAACCACAAGGGGTTGAGAAGCCTCCGATGGCCAGTCACCTTCTCCGTGAGTCCAACCCCTTGGTTGACTGGAAAAGAGAAGAAAGCAAAAGGGGGTCCGGGGGACAAAGTTCCCCGGCGGGTCAGGGCAGAGCCCTGCCTCCCCAAAAGAGCCACACCCAAGTGGGAGAGGGGGTCGGGGGGTGAGGGACTGGCGACAGGCGGACTCCGCCCGGCGTTGCCAGCCCTGAGCACGATCACGCGTCCTCGGCGACCAAGAACACAAGCCGAATTGCCGGGTGGCGTGCGCCCTGCCCGAAACTACTTCTCCCGGACGAGGTTGAGCTCCAGGCTGACCGACTGCTCCCCCTCCCCCACCTCCACCTCGAACGACTTCGACTGGCTGGTCGCGTCGGTCCGGGTCACGCGCACCTCGACCTCGTAATGTCCTTTGGTGAGCGAGAGCACTTGGTGATGGAAGCGATCGGGGTCCTTGGGGTCCACCGAGAGCACCGCCTCGGCGGTCTTCTCGTTGTCGCCTTCCCACTTCACCACCACAGAGTTGACATCGGTGCGGTCCCCGGAGAGCACGTACTCGACCATGACCTCGGCCTTGCCGAAGCGGGACTGCAGGAAGAACACCAGCCCGACGACCAGAATGATGAAGAGGGGGATGAACACTCTACGCGAGCGACGAGTCTGTGCGGTCACGGTTGGGAACCTCGAAATGGCCTTGGGATGCGAGACGTCTTGGGCGCTACTGCTCGAGGGCGAGTGGCAGCCGGATGGGAGTGCGATTATCGAACCCCCAACGTCTCCAGGGGACGAAGCCCGGACCGGACACGAAACGGTAGGTTGTCACTTGGCTCAGGCGGCCGTGCTCAATGTCGTAGGTATTGAACTTCCCATCGCGGTTCGGGTCCTTGTGGGCTCGGGCGATGGTCGTGGAGCCGGCCTCACAGACCACCATGACCCCGCTGCCATTGGACGAGCGAGGATGAGTGCGGGTGCTGTAGTAATGGTTGTGGCCGTGGATGACGAGATCCGCCTTGCCCTCGAGCAACACCTCGAGGACCTCCTTTCGGTCCGACAGGCCCCGCGGAAACTCCCTTTTTTTATTGGCCGGCTTGAACATATGGTGGTGCATCATGACCACGGAGTAGCGGGCTTCGACGTCGGGATGTTTCAGCACGTGCTGCAGCGCCTCGAGCTGCTTGTGTCCCACCCGCCCGCCTGAGACCGCGATCGGTTGGGCGACCGCCGTGTTGAGCCCGATCAGCGCCACGTCTCCCAAGAGCTTGACGTAGGGCCATCCATGCACCGACGGCAGCTGCGGAAGGTCGGTCTGGATGAGGGCCTCGAACGCCACGTCGAAACGCCGTGTCAGCACTGAGCCCAAGGTGTAGCGGTCGTGGTTGCCCGCGACCACGCTGAGCTTGTGCGCGGCGATGGGTCCCGCCAGCAGCTCTTTGACCCGGCGAAACTCGGACTCCAGGGCCAAGTTGCTCACATCCCCTGTCACAGCGATGTGGTCACACCCCAAAGCCTCGATCTTCGCCAGCGCCAGCTCGAGCAGCTCTGGCCGATGAATCTTGGAGCGACCAAGCAGGAGGTTCAAACCGCCCGTCACTCGCTTGTTGAGGAATCTCCAGGGTTTGATCCCTTTCAAGTCGAGCACGTGCAGATCACTGATGTGGGCCAGGCGCATGCAGTCCTATGTTGGGTTCGAGGCCTCTGAGCAGACCAGATCCGCCCAGAACGCACTCAGGGCAAATTGAAATCGAGGGTGTAGCTGTTGGTCGTCGCCTGCGTGAACCCCTTCACCTGAAGGGTGAGAGCCCCAGTCGCCGCGGGGGTCACGACGACCTGCTCGTTGTCCGTCAACGACTGGCCCTGGCCGATGCGGACCAAGGCGGAGTCGTAGACGTAGAGGTCCAAATCGCCGGAGGCGTGCGTGAAGCTCAGGTCCAGGGTCACCTGTTGTCCGGCGGAGACCGTCAGAACGAACCAGTCCTGATCGCCGGGGCAGATGCTGCCTGCTGCGGGTGCGGCCGCCGCCAAGTCCGTGGCGCGGGAGGCTTGGTTGTTGTCCGTCGGCCCTTCGTGCACGTCGGCGAGGCAGACGAAGGCGACGTCGAGCGTCCCAAAGGCGAGGTTGTTGAACTCGTTGAGCTCGAGCGCCGCGTCCCCGCTGTCGACCAGCAGAGCCAACGTGTAGCGCCCGCCGGGGGTCCCCACCGGGATGTCGACCTTGCCGTTGAGCGAAACGACCCCTTGTGACGCCAACGGGCCGAGGCCCGCGACCGTCGTCAAGACGGTGTCCGAGCCATCGATGAGCGTGTCCGCCGAGAGCACCAGCTGAGCGGCGAAGCTGGGGCTGGTCTGGGTACCCGCGTTGGTAATGTCCGCTGCGTACTGGACCGGGTCGCCTGCGTTGAGAGTGGAGGGCGCGAGCAGAAAATCCGTCGCCAAGAGGTCCACTCCGTTGAGCCCCGTCACCGCCAGCGTGTAGGTCTCCTCGCGCGAGGCTCCAGCGCCGGTGAACACCTTGATAAAATAAGGCCCCGTCGAGGGCGCCGTGAACGCCAGACTCTCGCTCGCCGGGTCAAAAATCGTCTGCATGAAATTGTGGTCCGAGTCGTAGAGGCTCGCCCGCATGTGCGTGCTCGACGTCACCAACGACACCGAGATGGCCGTGCCTGCGGTCAGCGTGACCTGAAACACGTCGCTGTCGTTCTGCGGACAGATGGCCAGGGTCTGCGCCGTGTTTACCGCATCCAGCAACGACGTCGCCTGGGCGAAGCTGTCGTTGGGCTCGAAGACCGAGTTGCAGAGCAAACCTGGGTCTGCAGGGGTCATGGTGATCGTCAGGTCGTAGACACTGGAGTCGGCGTTGAACTGACTGGGATGCTCGATGACCTCCAAGTAGAGGTCTTGATCGCCGATGACGACTGGCAGGAAAACCTCTTCTACATCGGCCGTCGTCCGAGACGCCGAGAGCTCGAAGCCCGTCGCGTTGCGCAGGACGATGTCGATGTCTCCGGCGGCGGCGTCAGCAGCCACCTGGAAGCGCAGTTGGCTCCCCGAGGTCGCCGCCACCCGATAGAAGTCCGGGTTGCTCTTGCACACCACCAGACCTTGGGTGTTCGGAACCACCGCCGGGTCCACGGGCTGCGGGACCACCATCACCGCAGTTGCCAGCGAATCGTTGGGCTCCAAGAGGTCGTAGCAGCTCGTGTCAACCGAGATAGGGTTCGAGCTGCTGCCGTTGTTCGTCTCGTTGAGCTCGGTGACCGTCCCCTCGCTGTCGGCCAACAAAGAGATGTGCCAGAGCCCACTGGGCGTCTCGCCGGGGATGACGAGCGAGCGCGTCTGCGGCAATCGCTGTTTGGCGCCTGCCGAGTTGATGGTGATTTGGTCCAAGAGAGTGTCGGTCAGCGGCTCGAGCACGCCGTTCTGGTCCAGGACGATGGAGACGCGGAACGGCGTGTTGACCGCCTGGTCGCCCAAGTTCACCACTACGAAAGAGACGTTGAAGGGGGTGTTCAGCGCTGGCGCCGACGTCGACAGAGAGACGCTCACCGCGGCCAAGTCCGCGCCGCCGACCACTGGTGCGCTGACCTGCACGTCCAGCTCGTAGGTGTTGATGGCGCCGGCGTCCCCCGGCACCACCTGCAACAAATAGTCGCCGGCAAAGGGGGCGAGGAAGGTGTCCACCGCTTCACGGGGCGAGGCGCCCGCGGACTCGTCCAGCAACTGCCCCGAAGGATCGAAGAGCAAGAGGTTGAGATCCCCGACGTCCGGCTCTTGGTTCAACGCGATCACCAGCGACTCGCTCGCCGCCAACCCGATGCTGAACCAGTCGCTGTCCCCACTGCACAACGAGAAACCAGGGTTGGCGCCCTGCAAAAGCGGGAAAGGAACCGTCGAGAAGTCGTTGGGCTCGCCGAAGTCGGCCTCGCACGCGCAGGTCGGACCGTCGATCCGCAACCCCCCCGAGAGCACCGCCACGTTGTTGGCCTCGGAGGTTTCTGCCAACACGTCTCGCACATCGACCTGGACCAGCACCTCGTAGTTCGGGGTCCACGGCGTACAGTTCCCAGGAAAGACGACCTCGAAGGAAGGACAATCGTCGGGCGAGACTCCGGGCAAGACCCCTTCGAAAACGCTCACGTCTCGTACGTCCGGCAGCCCGTCGTCCGACAACAAAACCCTCACCAAATTTGGGCTTGCGCCCGTCGACCCGGTGTTGCAGATCTCGAAGCTCAGCGTCAGCTCGGTGCCGTCGTCGATGGGGCTCGTCGGGCTGAGCGCCAGATTGCCCGGCACCAAATCCACCTCGGCCGTCAGCGCGACCCGAACGGGAGCAGAATAGCGCTGGACGTTGTTGTCTTCGTCGTACTCGACGACCACACCCGACGCATCACAGAAGACGAACGCCCAGTAATCGCCTGCGTTGTAGAACGGGGGGATGCGGACCAACCCATCGAGTTGCTGGGTCGAGTCGGCGCCGAGATCGAAGACATTGAGGCTCGAGAGCGTCAGGTCATCGTCGAGGTCCAAGACCTGGTCGTCCGAGAAATAGATGGAGCAGATGAACGACCCTGTCGCTTGGCTGCCCTGGTTCATCAGCTGGACCGACGCCTGGAAGCTGCCGCCGAGATAGGTGCTGTCTGGGGCGACTTGGAAATCCAGGACCACGATGTCGGCATCGATGATCGGTTCGTCGGTGACCGAGACTGGGTTCGCACTTTTTGCGAGGTTGTTGCCCTCGTTCATCTCGACGAGCTGGTCTTGCGGATCGACCACAACGAAGAAGTGGTAATCGCCGGCGGCGCTGATACTCGGCACGATCGGCACCAAGACGTCATCGACCCGCAGCTCGGCCTGGGAGAGCACGCCGGACAAAGACGCCTCCAAGACCAGCTGGTCGGTCTGTGGCGCGAAGAAGTCGTCCTCGGAGAGGTAGACCGCATAGTCGAAGAGCAACGCCGGCCGAAGGCCGAGATTCTCGACGACGAAGCTCACCGTCACCGAGGTCAACACTCGCGTGCGTTTCGGCGTGACCGTGACGTTCGACACCGACAGGTCCGGGCCGTCCGTGCGGGGGTTCGAGACCTCGATGGCGGGCGACGACACCATCAAGTTGTTGTCCTCGTCGACCTCCCCGAACACTTGGTCGGCATCGACCAAGACGCCCAAATAGTAAGTGCCCGACGCGACGGTGTTCGGAATCAACAGCGGCAAATCTCGGTCGATTACAGCCCCCGGCCCACCGCCTCCCGGCAGACCTTCGTGGGCCTCGCGCGAGAGGATCTTGAACCGGTCGAGGTCTTTGGCCTCGGGAGCCACATCCGTGGTCAGAAAAACAATCGAGGTGAAGGGGGTTTCGATGGCGACCCCCTCGTTGCGCAGCGAGTAGAGCACCTGCAGCTCTTGACCCGCCTGGATTTGCAGCGGCCGCGCCTCCACGCCGCTGACCGACAGCTCGACCGCCTCGAGCACCTCGAGCTCGCGGCTGTCCGAGCCACTCTGCCCATTCTTGAGGTTCTTCACGGTCACTGACGCGGTGTAGCTCCCCGCGGTCTCGAAGGTGTGCACGGGCGCGGTCTGGTTCTTGAGCGTCGCACCGTCGCCGAAGTCCCAGAGCACCTCGAAGTCCTCATCCGTGAAGTCGCCGCGCGGAAAGTCCACTTGCAGAGTGACGTCGAGCGGAGCGTGCCCAATGGCGGGCTCGGCGGACACGATAAAGACCGTGATTGCACCCTCTCCACTAGGAGGATCGTCTGAGCAACCTAAGGCGAGGAGCGAGAGGAGCAACCCGATGATGGTCCCGAGTAGCGCGCGAATTCGAATCGTTGTGGACATCAATGGCATGAAACTCTACCGCCGGTTCTTGTGCTGACCATCACTTTGAACGTCGAAGTCCATAGTGATGGGGCGCGCTGCGCGATCTCGCTAGTGACAACTGCTGCCGTTTCGCGTGGGGAGCCGAGCGTCGCCTCGTCAAACGTCGAGGATTTCCGCTCGCCAGGCTGAGTGTAGGCAAATCGGTGTCGGCAAAAAAGCATGCTTGGCCGATGCCATGCTTTTTTGCAACACGCCGGACCACCGCTGTACGTGCTCACTGAGCCACCGCCTCGAATCTCGTGCAGCGACCACGACGCCGAGAATGCCCGTTCTACGTTGGCGTACACATCCCCGGCTCTGATTTCTTGTCGAGACCGCTTCGACGCGACGCGTTGCCCCCAACACGCGGGGGAGGGCGCGCGGGCTGTGTCCTCGAGCGGGTTTGCTTCACATCGCGGGGCCCAAGCGGCTAGGAGCTAGTGTAACGCTTCACATGTGTCCGTGCTTATGAGCGTGGCCTTTCAGGGAAGCAGGGCTCTGCCCTGACCCGCCGGG
>PFUG01000533.1 GCA_002789955.1 Deltaproteobacteria bacterium CG_4_9_14_3_um_filter_63_12
TCGAAGCGGTGCGCTGGGTGATGGTCGTGCGCCGTTTCTCGGATTTGCCCATTGAGCGAGAGTTGGCGCCGGTGTTGCCTTTCAGAGCAGGTGCAAAGCCCGACGACGAGGGGGAATCGCAGTGAATAGGGTGGCGACCTGAACATCCCGAGTAGGCAGTCCGAGGTGCTCTGCCTTTGATTGCGGCGAGCGTCCCCGCCTGGCCCCATAAATGTGGCTCTTTTAGGGGGGGCAGGGCGCTGCCCTGACCTGCCGGGGGGACGTTGTCCCCGAACCCCCTTTTGTTTTCTTCTTGTCAACCACGGTCGCCGTCTCTTGGGAGAAGACCTCAGTCGGCGTTCGAGGTCGTTTGGTCAGCAGATTGGGCGCAACGGAACCCAAGAACGTTGTATGGAGCCTGGGCAGCCCCCGCGCGACGCGCGGTGGTGCGAATCTCGACCGAGTCGTCAGAGAAGCTCCCGCCGCGCGCGACACGTCCGACTCCGTCCAAGTCGCCTGTGGGGTCGAGCAGGTCGGTCTCGTCGTAGCCTGCGTAGTGGTCCTCGACCCACTCGGCGACGTTGCCCGCCATATCTGCGGCTCCAACGGGGCTAAACCCCTCTCTGAAGGAGCCCACGGGCGAGGTGGCGACGATTCCATCGTCGTAATCCTTGACCTGGTTCCACATACGATTAGTGGCTTTTCCAGTCGTCCCGGAGAAATTCCCCACCTTTTCGTTCATTTGCGAGGGATGGAGGTCACCCCATGGGAAAAGGCGTCCATCGACTCCCCGTGCGGCCCTCTCCCACTCGGCCTCAGTGGGCAACCTTTTCCCGGCCCACTCGCAATAGGTCTTGGCTTGGGCCCACGTGACGCAGTTGATGGGATGTGTGTCGGCCGCTTCGAGCTTCCAGGTGCAGTAGGTGGAGGTGGCTGGAACCTCGCAGATCTTTGCTTCGACGCACGATTGGTACTGCGAAACGGTCGCCTCGTACTTGTCGATGTAGAACGCGCTGAGCAGCACCTTTCGTTGTGGCGCCTCATTGTCGAACAGGCGCCAAGGGCAGGTCTTGCGATCGATGTCACAAATTTCACGGGATTTCTCGATTTGCGCCGCGTCAAGACCCATCAGGAACTCGCCGCTCGGGACAAAGAGCTGGTCGAGCCCAAAGGGGGTCTTCACAGCCTCGGACCCGGCGACGGCGACGTGGTGTCCACAGCTCATGCAAGTCAAGGCGATGAGTAGGGCCTGCGCCAATCCTCTCTTCATTTCTGTGCCCCATTTGCTGTTGTCGAATCTTGCGGATTTCGCGCGTTACTCGGAAGACAGCTTGGACGTCAGTCTCCATGGCACAGGCCCAACGCATCCCTGGTCCCACAGGACCTTTTGCTTTGGTAGGGGAACTCTCGCACCTCGAGCCATTCGTAGAGAAGCGCACCGCGTTGAATCCCCATGGTCCCCTCGGTTCCATGAGAGTCGTGACAATAGGTACAGCCCACGCCAGTTTGTGCACCAATGCCTCTGGCATGACTCAGGTGCAGGTTCGTGCGCCCGACGAAGAACTCGCTTTGGATTGCCCGCAGCGAGAAGAGCTCGACCTGAACGTTTGAGGCCGCGCCCCAGCTGCCGTCATGGCAGTCGAGGCAGTAGGTCTCGGAGTCGTGTGAGGCCAAATGGGGCTCGTCGCGGTAGTTGTGCAGGTTGTCGTCGTGGGTTGTCAGCTCCCTCGGAGTCACCGGATCGTCAGGATCGGTCAGGATTCTCTTCTCTTGGGGCTTGGAGCTGCGAACCATGTGGGGCTCGTGACACGTGCTACAGGTCAACGGTTCGCTGGGCTCGGCCCAATCGGCCACGATGTTGTGACTCGAGGCCGGCTGGCTCCTCATGACCTCGGCTTGCGCCGAATGGCACTTTCCGCAGAGGTCCGTTTGCTGCTTGGCCAAAATCGGAACAGATTGCGCCGAATGGCTGTCGTGGCAGGTCGAACATTCGGCGCTGAAATCCGTGGATTGAGTGGAGTTGTGAGCGGAGAGTTCGTAGTCCCGACGATCGTGGCAGGTCTGGCAGAGGTCTCCACTGGAGTTGTCGATTCGCAAGAACTGTCCGAGACTGTTGTCGTGTGCGTCGTGGCAAGAGGTGCACTGCACTTTTCCATTGGCGTCGAGGAGCTCAGTCTGAATCGTGCCGCCCGCCGCAGAGCGTGAGAACTCGGGCATGAACAGTTCATGGTCTTCTGCGGCGAGGGAAGAATCGTATACGAACGAGATAGGGTGGTCGTCAGAGAGATCGGTGCCCAGGTTGTTTTGCCAATCGACACGAGTGGGTTGCGTTGTGCGCTGTTTTTCGACGACGATCGAGCCGTCGTGGCAGCCCAAGCAAAGAAGCGAGTTTCCATCGGGCTGATCGACACGAGCCTCAAGAGAAACGGATTCATAGAGTACGTAGGGCTTTGGTTGGAGTTCCCAGGCCCAGAGGGGGCCGTCGGTCGAAGCGTTGTGGCTCGTATGGCAGAACTTGCAGACCTCCCCTCCGGCTTTCAGCGAGAGATCGTGCGGACTTCCCGTGATGGAGCCAAGCTCGTTGGCGCCGACTTCGACGGAGGACAGCAGTGCGAGCACCACGAACACGAACAAACCCAGACCAGACCTTTGAGTCCACTTGCACGGCATGTCAGAACGTCCTGCGAACATTGAGGGTAATCCTGTGCTGATCGTGGCTCTGCATCTCGGCGAGCCGTAGGTCGAGATCATACTCCAGCCACATCAAGACATCGCGCACCTGCCAGTCGACCTTCGCAATTCCGATCAGGGAGTGCCCATCGTTGCCGCCCCCCTGCTCCCATCGGTAGCTCCAGCGCCAGTTTCCGAAAAACGGCTCAGCAATAGGGAAGCGAACATTGGTAGAAGCGGAGAAGAGATTTCGGGTTGGAGCCCCATCGCCCTGAACCAATATCAGGTCGCGGAAGCCCAATGTTGGCCTAAACAGCGGCTGAATAGGGATTTCGAAATGGCTGCCCAAGCTGACTGTTTGCAGCTCGTAGTGTTCGCTGATGTCCAAGGCGTAGGACGCGTCGAGTTGGACGTTCTCCACTGAGCTCTCCGCGCCCACATCGAAGTGGTGGTAGGTGATGTCGGCTTGGCCGTGGCCCACATCATATTGCACGTCGCGGAGCCGGTAGTCCGTGAAAAACTCAAGAAAATCCCAGAGGTCCGTCTCCAAGCGGACGGCATAAAGAGTGTCCAAAGAGTCCGCGCTTGCGTCGGCGGTGACTCGGAACACAAAAGAGACGAACACCGTCGCGCCGTCAGGGATGTCGCCGCCCGTCAATCGGCTGAGGTAAACGACGTCCGAACTCCGCAGGAGTTCGAAGTCCTGGCCCTCTAGGTAGCGCAGGGTGCCGCTTCGATCGACCACCTGCAGGCTGGAAGTGACGACATCTTCTCGTGACAAGATACTGGGCGCCTCGCCCACCAGTTCGACTGGGTAGTCAATGACGGCGAAGGTTTCGGCGTCGGCGCTGAAGGCGCGCCAACCCGCGATGAGCTGGACCTCATGGGTCATGACCACAGGACCGAGGTCTTTGCGGTACTCGACGCCACCTGACAGGACGCCGTTTAGAGCCTGTTGAGTCTCCTGATAGTTGTGACTGATCATCCCATACACACGGCTCACTAAGCTCTCGAAAAGGCGGTGGGTAAACTCGAGGCTGGCAGTGTTGCGAACGCCGTCGTCCTGGCTGGTGTCCCAAAAACCCAAGGTGTAGAGGAAGATAGACTCGAGCTCTGGAATGAGCTGCGAGCTCACCCGCTCTGCGAACTCAAACAACGAGAGGTCTGCGTGATCACTCGACCGGGAGTAAGCCCGCAGGGAACTCTTCAATTGGGTATGTCGCTCGGCGTCCAACGGGAGCAAGTTGTAGAAACTGCCGTTGTGGAAGGCGAAGTCGTAGTTCGAATCAAAGCGATTGCTGTTGTCGACAAAGGAGTAATGCAGTGCGTTGATCATGGAATCCACGCGGTTCTCCCCCTCGACGTTGACCTGGTGGACCTCTTGGGCCGAGGCGATCTCATCACGTGTGCCATCCGTTCGCCGATAGGAGTAGTCCACCGTCGAGGGGAAGACCTCGTTGCTCCAGTGAGTCGCAGCGCCCGTCATGAAGGTTGTCAACCAGTTGTTGGACTGGAAAGGTCGATGAATGATGTCCGTGTGTCTATGGGCAAACGCGCTGAGGCTGACCGCCTTTTTTCGCAGGAACACCGAACCCACATCGAACTCGGGCTCAAAGCCATAACGCTCTTGAGCCAGCTCGCTTTGTGGGGGAATGGTCTCTTCGTCAATGAGGTCACCTTTCGCAATGTCGACGATGAACAACGCGTTGAGCAGGGCGTTCCACGACCAGAAGTCTGGATGAACAAAGGAGCCTTCTGCCGCCAACCCGAGCCGCTGCCCAAGGACAAAGTTGTCCTCGTCCCGGTCGAAGCGGCCTTCGGCGTTGTAGTAATCCAACCGGTCGTAGGCGTAGCCCACGAAGGTGTCGTAGTCCGCAACCAGCTTGTACAGCTCGACAGCCGAGAAGTACCGGTTTTTGCGGGCTTGTGCAGGCGCGCTCCACAGGAGCATTCCCACCACCACCAGCGCCGCTGCTTTTTTGACGAAAAGCGAACGTGTCACCGTCCCACCCAAAGTCTACAAGACGAAAGAGGAAGAGGAGTCCTGTTGCTCGCCTCAGGGGCTCAACAGCAGCGATTTGTATGCGGAAGCGTGTGGTGAATGGCACTCCAGGCAGTACACCTCTCCGCTTTGGTCCTCGTGTTCTGCGGGAAGTTCTGTGACGTCGTGGCACTCGACGCAGAGTTCGCTGCCCTCGACGGTCAAATTCTTCGACTTACCGGAACCATGTTCGACATGGCAGTCCCCACAGTCTCCCTCGGCGACAGGAGGATGGACGGAAACCGCGCCCTCTAGCCGCAGCTGCGGTTCGTGGCACTTCAGGCAGACTGGGGCGACGTTCTTGGGCAACAAGAAGCGCTGACCGCCACCATGTGCGTCGTGACACTCATAACACCCCATCCCTTCGGGGACGAGCATGTGTTGAGTCGTCCAGCGCTCGGTGGCTCGGTGGCAGGTCCAACAGAGTTGTTCTTTCGGAACGGCCAACAGTGAAGGCTCACCTCGTCCGTGCGGATCGTGGCAGCTCGTGCACTCGCCCAAGGCCACTGGCATATGAGGAACCTCAGTGGCGGCCACATCTTCTTCGTGACACTGGTAGCAAAGCTCGGGGACCGCGATCTCAAGGTAAGGAGCATCCCCGATATGCGGTGTCGAGTGGCAATCGCTGCAGGACCCCTTAAGGACCGCCTCATGAGTCAAGAGCTTGGGATCCAGCTGGTCCACGTGACAATACCCACACCGCTCTGGGGTGAGCTCTTTCAGGAAGGCCTTGCTGTCCCCTCCATGAGCCATGTGACATCGCGTGCAGCCGTCTTGTTCCACCAGAAGGTTGTGTCGACTTGCGTACGAGGAGTCGCCAGCGTCGTGGCACTCAAAGCAGAGCTCACCCTGTGCGGACTTCAAGAGCGATGCGACCTCCGATTGATGAGGGACGTGACAGTCCATGCATGCAAACTCGCCGACTGGGTCGTGGGCATGTTCCGGCACCACCTCCTGCTGCTCGTGACACTTAAAGCAGATGGGCTCTGTGCCTTTGGGAAGTCGGTTTCGTGAGCCGCTTTGATCGTGACAGGAGTTGCAGGCCCTCAAGGCGTACGGTTCGTGTCGAGACCCCTCGACGAACGTGGCCGTGACGGCTGTGTCTTCTGCTTTCACGTCGGGTTGTTGCGCGCATCCTGCGCGCAACCCTTCGGGTTTGCACGACTCTCCGCCATCCTTGGCTCCGAGTTCTTGGACCCCGGGGTCTGGAACTACGGCGATCTCATCGTCTGGGTTCGGTACCCCATCGAAGAAGATGGAAAGTGTCCTGTAGCGCTCCTGAGGCGTTTCGCAACTCAGCAGCCCCATCATCATCCCCCAAAGGATCACGACGGTTAGACTGCGTTGAGTGCCAGAACTCATTCGGCGCCGTCGCCTGGAGCGACGCCGTCGGAGGGGGCTCCCTCTTCGGCTGCGGGCGGAATGTCCGCGGGGTCCTCGCTTTTAGGCGAGTCCACGCCTGGCTCGACAGCGTCCACTGGCAACGGAAGTATAGGTTCTGGGGCCAATTCAGGGGGCTGTCCCTCTACAGCAGGCGCACTGGTCGGTAGAGCGGCTGGCATCGGTCCAGTCCACTCCCCGAAGCCATAGACATTAACTCGACGAGGACCGTACTGACTGATGACCAACAGAATGCTTTGGAGGCTGAGATTGGGATCTGCGAATTCCTGATAGAACGTTAGGTTGTCCGGGACAAAGACCTCAACGTCCGTGGGCAGGTTCAAGGCGCCTGGAGCCACGCCGCCGCCGCCAAAGAACATCAAAAGCTCGAAGTCCTT
>PFUG01000575.1 GCA_002789955.1 Deltaproteobacteria bacterium CG_4_9_14_3_um_filter_63_12
ACCAGCGAGATCCCTAGTCAACAAATCCTGACCGAGCGCACTCCAACCCTGAGGAACCTTCTTGTCCAGCGCAGCACGACCCGAAAAAGACTCGAAACGCTCCGTGGTGAGCACCCAGATCGACGAGATCCGCGACCGCATCAACCGCGCGCGCCGGACGTTGGCGACATACTTCGTGAACAAGGCCGAGCTCATCGACCTGATGACCCTGTGCGCCTTGGCGCAGGAGCCCTTGTTGCTCATCGGACGCCCTGGCACCGCCAAGAGCGACCTGGTCGTAAAGTTCTGCGAGGCGTTGGGGCTCACGGGCGACGAGTACTTCGAGTACATGCTGACCAAGTTCACCGAGCCCAGCGAGATCATCGGCCCCATCGACATCAACTTGCTCAAGGACGGCAAGTACCACCGCCGCGTCGAAGGCAAGCTGCCCTGCGCCAAGGTGGTCTTCCTCGACGAGATCTTCAAGTCGAACAGCGCCATCCTCAACACGCTCCTGACCGTCATCAACGAGCGCAAGTTCTATCAGGAAGGCCGTCCAGAGCCCGTCGAGATGCGCGTGCTCTTCGCCGCGACCAACGAGATCCCCGAGTTCAGCGAGCTCGACGCCCTCAAGGACCGCTTCATCCTCAAGGCCGAGTCCACTTCCGTCCGCGACATCGCCTTCGACGACCTGATCGAAAAAGGTCTGCGCAACGAGATGTACCGCGTCGGCAACCGCAAACCTTGGGCAGGCCTGACGAGCCTCGACGACTTCGAGCGCTTCAAGGCCTACGTCGATCAGACCATGCTCAACGCCGTCGACGAGGACGCCGCCGGCGTCGACCGACAGCGCTACTTCCCGGACGAGGTCTTCAGCCTCTTCAAACGCATCATCCGCACCCTCGAGCGCGAAGAACACATCGAAATCAGCGACCGCAAGGTCATCAAGCTCTACCGCCTCATGCGGGTGCGTGCGTTCCTCTTTCACGGCGGCGTGGTCACCCGAGAGGAGCTCGGGCTGTTGAAATACGTGGCCAACCGACAGCAGGACATCGAGCTGGTGCGCAACAAGGTCACCGCACTCCTCGCCATCGAAGACTCTCGTTAGCTCCGCGCGGACACACCTTGTCCTCGCCTTCCCCTTTGCCGGGTAGTGTTGCGCAATGGACGCTGTTTTCATCGGCCATATCTGGGCGATCGTCGCGACCTCCTGGGATGACCTCGTCAACCTCAGGGTCGCCGGCAAGCAACCCGCTGGGGCGTCGCGCCCGTGGCTGCAAATCCAAGCCGTCACGCGCGGCGACGAGCCCGAACACGTGACCCTGCTGCTCCCCATGGATCGTCGGCGTCCTTCGGGCTTCGGAATCCCTGCACAGGAGGTCACCCTCGAGGAGCACGCGGTGCTCGTCGGCGAGCGCCGATTCGAGCTGCGGTCCCAGTCGTCAGCGCCGAGCCTCGTCGAGGCCCTCCCCTTGCGCCCTCAGGAGTCCCCAAAGGTAGACGCAGCCTTGGTCTGCTTCGACAGCCTCGAGTGCCTTGGGCGCGCAGCCCACCACTGCCTGCGACTCGAGCGCGACCAGCTCACCGTCGCTCGACTCGACCAGACCAACGCCGCTCCTGTGTCTGCGAGCCTCTTCTTCCTCAAGGTCGTGCAGCCCAGCGTGTTCTTGCTCGAGAAGTGGCGCGAAGCCGGGCGAAAGATCTACCTCTCGCCCAGTGGCGATCCGGCGACGCCGTTCTGGGTCGAGCTGGGCTATGAGCATCCCTGGCAAGACTGGCTCTCCAAGCCCAAGAGCGAGAGCGACCTCATCTTGGTCGCGGAGGAAGGGTGGCAGCGCCTGACCGCGCACTTCGAGCCCGTCTTCGAGCACATCGACCTGAGCTTCACCCACGAAGACGTCGACTGGGAGCCCACCCGCGCCGCCTTTCGTTTCGACGTTCCCGTGCATCTCGGCCACCGCGGTGAGCCCGTCGCGGCCGGCTTATGGGTCTTGGACTCACAGGCGGGCAGCAGGCTCGAGGGGCTGCTCCAGGTCCTGAGCCCTTCGGAGCTGGACAACCTGCAGCTCGCCACCGTCAAAGGCCCTCACGGGGACTTGTTCGTCGTGCGCGAGGCGTTGGTCGGGCGGTCGAAGCAGGACCTCCCCTTCGGCCAGGGCTACGCCTCGGTCATCGGCCTCCCCAACCTCTTCATTCCCGTCGGCCGCCGCATCGAGCCCCCCCTACCGAGGGAGCGCCTGCGGCGTCTCTTTCATTTGGTGCCGGGTCAGCTCACGGTGGTCTCGCCGGGCAGAGGGACCGTGGCCGCGTCGATCTCGAGGATAGACGAGGGCCGATTTGCGCCGCTCTCCTCGCTGGTCGAGTACCTGGTTCACAGCGCGTCCGACCGCATTTTGCCCCTCATCGAGGGCTCGATTCTGGACCTCGGCCGTTTCGCGCTCCTCCCCAGCCGGCCCGACCAGGTCGCGCCCATCGAGCTCCCGCAGGTGTCGTCGTCCAGTGAGGAGGTGCCAGAGGAGCAGCCTGAGGCCGTGGTTCCGAAAGCTGTCGCGCTCCCGGATGGCCCGAGCGGCGATGAGGGAGAGCGGACCGTCGCGCCCAAGCCAGACAAGAAACGACCCGAAGACTCCCTCTCGAGCGGCCGTCAGGAAGCGTTGATGAAGGCCCTGGATGAGGCCGAAAACCTGGCTGCCGAGAACATTGGGCTGGCCCCGCCTTGGATGCAGCTGGCGAGCCTGCAAGCCGAGGCCGGACTCACCGACCGTGCGCTCGAGACCTCGGCGCACGCGGTCTGGATCAGCCGCCGCGCCGAAGATCGTGAAGGCTCCGCGCTGCAGTTCTCCAGCCTCCTCGCCCAAGCCGAGGGGCCGGCGCGGGTCGTCTTCGAAGCCATGCAGCTTGCTCGGCGCGCCGACGAGGACCCGATCCGCTTTGCCGGTCGCCTCTCCAACCTGGTGAAGCGAAGCCGTGACCTCGAGGGGGAGCTCTCCAAGCGCATGCGCTGGTTCTTGTGGCGAGCGCTGCTCGCCCACTCCCACGACAGCATCGAAGCCGAGCGGGTCCGCGAGGAGATTCTGCGTGACCTCTCGCTCAACGGCATCGACGAGAAGGACGCTTTCCCCTTCGTTCGACGGCACGTCCGCCGGCAATTCGAGCAACGAACGCTGCCGGAGATTGCCCACACGCTGCTGGACCGTTTGACTGAGGGTGCGGCGCTGGTCACGAAGCGAACGAGCCGCGTTCAAGCCCGAGGCGCGCTGGCCGCAGCCTGGGCGGCGGCGGGGAAGTCCGAGCCTCTGGAGCTGCTCGTCGAGGAGCTCTCGGGCCCCGATACCTTGCCCAAGGGCACCGCGGCGCTCGCCTATGCGACCTGCGCGGCCGCCATGGCTCGGGAGGGGCGCGTCGGTGCGCGCGAGACCTTTGAGTGGGCGCTCGGTCATTTGCGCGACATGCCCAACGGCTATGAGAAGGACCAGGTGATCGTCGCGGTCCTCGACCAGATTCACTTCGCCTCCTTGTTGGGTGCGGAGCTCGAGCTGGGCCAGGCGGTTCTGGACTTGATCGTGCGCCAAGAGGCCAAGTGGCGCTGCTGGCAGCTCAAGGACTGTGCCGAGTTGTTGGTCGAGCTGGTCGGCGCTCAACCGGTCCTCGACGCCCTTCTTCAGCTCCTGGACGACCCCGAGATCGTGGCTGACGCCTACTTCCTCGAGCTCGTGCTCATGTCCCTGACCGAGTGTCAGGCCGGTCGGCCGCCGTCCGGTCCTACCATAAATCGTGTCGTCGATACCCTCATCGGCGCCTCGGAGTTCGACGAGTCCGCGGCCCGGGCACTCGACGTCCTGCTCGCCTCGGGCGAGGTCGAGGTCCTCAACCGCATCGCGGCGTCGTCGTCGGCGCGCTCGGGGTTGTCGGCGGTGATGATGGAGTCGTGTCTCATCCGCGGGCGAGCGCTTTGGGGACAGGTCGACGAGGGTTTGGCGCTGCTCGGCTCACGGCTCGATTCGGTCTGGTCACTGGGAAAAGGCGAGTGGGTGACCGCAGGGCTGCGGCGACTCATCCCCAACACGGCCCACTTCGGTCGCCCGGAGACCGGGTTGCGGCTCATTCACGCAGTGGTCGAGCGGCTCGGGGCTTCGGAGGGCCTGAGCGCTCGAGATCGTGGGCACCTCCTCTCTTTCTGCGCCGCCGCGGCAGGGCGTATGGGCGCGCACTCCAGCGCACTCGAGCTGCTTGAGCGGATCGTCGACTCGTTCGCCAGCCTGATCGAGGGCCAAACTCAGGGGGTCAGCTACCTGTTCGAGGTCTTGGGGCTGGTGGTCGAGCAGGTCATTCAGCACGGCACCACGGAACGCGGCGTCGCCTTGGTCAATCGCGGCGTAGCGCTGGTCACCGAGCGCATGACCAAGACCTTCGGCATCGACCACCCGTATTTCCTGCATCAGGCCCACATCAAGTGCGCTCTGGCGTTGCTCTCGCTCGAGCAGTTCGAGCGCGGCGTGCAGCTCCTGCGAACCGCCGCCGAAGACATCGCGCGCGTCCGCGTCTTTGACGCCAAGGATCGCATCGACCTGTGCCTCGAAGGCGTGCGCGCCATGGCGCTGCTGCCTTTCGACGAGCGCTCGCGGGTCGATTTGCTGATCACCTTGGTCGACTCCGCGCTCTCGGGTGAGCGCACGGGCCAGACCGCAGACGACCATCGCGTCGAGGTCATCAGCGGTACAGTGCGCGAGATGCTGCGTAGGGAATCGGCGGCGCGCTTGGCGTTAATAAAAGTCCGGGCGAAGGAGGAGCGGCTCATTCGCGACCGTGTCCTCGAGGTCCCCCTGCTCCCTGAAGTCCACTCATGACCGGTCCGGAGCCCACGTTGGCGTCCCTGCAACTCGCCGCTGGCTCGCTTCGAGACGGTTCGGTGCCGCGGCGCGTCCTAGAGCCGATCGACCTCACCGAAGCCGAGCTCCTTCGGCTCTATCTGGTCTCGAGCCTCACCCAGAGCGGCGCGTCGTTGCAGGGTTGGGATGCGCGCTTCGCGAGCGCCTGTCGGTGGTACAGCGATCTCCTTGGTCGAGGCCTCGACCACGTCCCCTTCTTCGTCGTGCACGACCTCGGACTGCTGCTCCTCGAGGGCATGAATTTCCCGTTTCGGCTCATGGTCAACGCCACGGAGCCGGGTGAGGTGCAGAGCTCGCCTCTGCAAAGGCTCGCCATTCGCTATCAAGACAGGGTGCTCAACCGCGTCTTGTCCATGCCGCGGTTCACGGACTTTGTCGACGCCATCAGTGAACGACGGGTCAAGCACGAGGCGATCTCCACCCTGCTCGAAACTCTGCTCGCCCCCCTCGCCAAGCTTCCGCTGCCAAAGCTCCTGACCTCTCCGGTGCTCGTTCGCCAGAGCGGCCCCGGTCCGTTGACCCCGTCGGTCGCGCTGGAGGTGCTTCGTGGACGAATGACCGATGAAAGCGTCGCAATTTTGTCCGAGGAGAAACGGGCCGAGACCCTGCAGCAAATCTGCGAGGCGTACGAGACGGGCAACCTAGAGCTGCTCGGTCCGCACGACCTCTTCGTCGTGCGCAACTTCGACGTCCTGCACAGCCGAGCGAAACGTCTGGCGGCGCGACAGGTCGCGCTGCTCGAACATCAGATTGGTCAGGCGCCGCCTCCTCCGCCAATGTGGCGGAAGGAGACGCCCTTGGTGCCGGTCGACCTCAACGCTCCGGGCCTCTTCCCCCAAGGCGGACTCGACGAGCTCTCGACCCATGGCAGCATCGAGAACCTCGTGCGGTCGGAGCTCGTCTATTTGGAGGACAGTCCAGAGGTCGACCTCTTCAGCCTTCGCTTCGTGGAAAACGAGCTTCTCTATTACACCCGCGACGAAGGCCAGCTGCAGCGCGCTCAGCGCGACGTCCACGTGATATTGGACCTGTGGCCCGAAGCGTACCTTCAGTACCCTGGCCACCACGCGCGCCTGTCGACGATGCTTCGTGCGACGATCAACCGGCTGGTCGACGACCTCTTCGACCTCTTCGAGTCCGACGCGCTCCACATCGTCTTGTACGCTCGCGGCGAGCGCAGTGACGATGAGCTCGGGTACTGGTCGTTGCGCTTCGGGGAGCGGGAACAAAAGGGAGAGGTCTCCTTCACGAAGCTCGAAGAGGCGCTTCGCCCCAAGGCGTTGCTCCCGAGGCCTGGCACCGCGACCTATTTCCTGTATCTGGGCCCTGACACAGCCCCGACCGCAGCGGAGAACGAGAGCACTCTGCGGGCTGGCGTCAAGGTGCTTTGGACACAAGTGGCGCTCGAGGCCGACAACCGGCACGACGCAGATGGGCTGTCGATCAACGCCATCAATCCCAAGATCATCGAGGCTCTCGCCTCGGCGCGAAACCGCATGCTGTGGGGAGTGTTCGGGGTCGACGAGAGCAAGAGCTAGTGTAACCCGTCATAACTACCCATGTTTATTAGTCGTAAGGCGACTGTTCTCCGGTCAATGGTTTGTGACTGTTTGTGC
>PFUG01000665.1 GCA_002789955.1 Deltaproteobacteria bacterium CG_4_9_14_3_um_filter_63_12
CGACCCGTCGACAAGTCCGAACCTTTCCAGCTTCGCGGACTTGCGTCCGCTGCGCTTCGGAAAGCTTCGAACTTGTTGGCGACGGGCTCTTCGATGGGGGCGGCCGG
This sequence comes from Deltaproteobacteria bacterium CG_4_9_14_3_um_filter_63_12, assembly GCA_002789955.1. Lineage (GTDB taxonomy): Bacteria > Myxococcota_A > Bradymonadia > UBA4248 > UM-FILTER-63-12 > UM-FILTER-63-12. The sequence goes on from PFUG01000665.1 coordinate 108, forward strand.
GGTTTCTTGGGGCTTAAGCGGGGCTGTTTCTCGACCTCGTTTCACCACCACGTCGCCCAGCTCGTTGGGCTGCAAGACGCCCGAACCCAACAGCTTGCCGATCACCTCTCGGTGCTGCTTCTCGTGCTCGAAGGGCAGCGCGTCCTCGTCGGACTCGAAGTCGATCCAGATGTCTTTCTTTCCAGTCTCGCGGTTGAAAACCATACGCACGGTGATCTCAGCCATCTCCTGACTCCTGCTTGGGCTCGACCGAGGCATTGAAGCTTAGTGCAAGAGCCGCGAACACGCTACGCTGCAAAGTGCGCTTGCGCGCGACGCATTTGTGGCAGAGCACCGACGGGAACGCCCGCGCCAATCCTGAAAGAGAGAGCACCGACGGGAGCGCCGGCGGCTCGCCGGCCGTGGCGCCGAGAGCAGCCAGTAAGCGCCCGCGCCACTCCTGAAAGAGAGAGCACCGACGGGAGCGCTGGCGGCTCGCCGGCCGTGGCGCCGAGAGCAGCCAGCAAGCGCCCGCGCCAATCCTGAAAGAGAGAGCACCGACGGGAGCGCCGGCGGCTCGCCGGCCGTGGCGCCGAGAGCAGACATCGCCCGAAACGCTTGCTTCAAGAGGATCTGCCGGTGGGCGAACCAGAGCACTCGTCCGCCTTTGGCGATGTGGTGCTGCGTCAACCAACGGGTCGCGCTCGCGGTCTTTCCACCCCCGGTGGGGACCACCAGAATGCCGCTCTTCTGCTGCAAACTCCCGAAGTGCCGGTCGAGCGCATCCCACGCCGCGGTTTGATGGTCATAGGGGGAGAAAACATCGCTCCCCGACGTGTCGATGTGATGTCTGGGCTGGAACTCGGTCAAATCGCTCCTCATCCCCCCTGAGCAAAACAGTGTCCGAAATGCGCGGTCGAAGCTCCAATGAGTCCCCACAGCGAGCTCAACGCAAGCGTCTTAGTCACGGCAAAATCAAAGACAGGGTTGACACGCCCGGCGAGCTCCGCTAGGACTTCGGCTGTCCCTCAAACCCAACTTCGCAAACAAGGAGCCCCAAGGAGCCCCAAGGAGCCCCAAGGAGCCCCAAGGAGCCAATGATGTCATCGACCTTCAACCTCGACCCTCAAGCCATTGACGCCGAAGAGCTGCGCAGACCGCGTACACCCATGGCGGTGTACCTCCAGGAAGCCGCCGATGTGCAGGCCTTCCTCGACAAGGACAACAACTGGCAACGCCTCTATGACGTCGGCCTCCCCACAGACGCCCAAAGTGCCTTTGGCATGGCGTTGGCCGCGTCGCGGCTCGCCCAGTCGGCGTGGGTCGTGGCGACCCGTCCTCGCAAAGAGGAGGAGGACGCCGCTCGGGAGCTTCAGGCCACACGCCTGCGTTCCGAAGGCATCTCGGGGCGCCGCTTCAGCCTGCGCGACAACCGCAGCGTCCAAGGGGCCCTCGATCGCATCCGAGAAGGCAGTGGCCTCGCCGACCTCGCCGGGGACTGCACGGACGTCGCCAAGCTGATCCTCGACAACCTGCCTGCGTTTGCCAACGACAAGAGCTTCGATGCGCCAGCGGTGGCGAACCAACTCGCCGAGTACGGTGTCCAGATCCCCGCCGCCACCTCCTCGCGTCGAGCCGACAGCGGAACCGCTCCATCGCTCGACGCGCGCGACCGCGCCTTCCACGTCCTGGACGAGATTTTGGGCGAGGTGCGGGACGCGGGCCGGCATGCGTTCCGCAAGTCCAATGAGGTGGCGCGCTTTGGCAGTGAGTACGAGCGAAAGAAGAATGCGCGACGTAGGCGGCAAAAACAGAACGTCGAGTAGACCCCTTTCGGCATGCCCCGCGCGGTCCAAACGTGACCCGCGCGACCCAAACCTGACACGCGCGGCCCGAAACCTGACACGCGCGGGTTGGGCCCTGCATGGGTTCACCGCTTCGAGCGCTTGGTTGCTTTCAGTTTCGGCGACGTCTGCAGCTCTTGCACTGCCGCCTCAAAATCCGCATCGACGGGGCGCGGCTCGGCGGCGGTGAGAGCCTTGAACCTGTCGTACTCCACCTCGGCCTTGGCCTGCGCCATGTCGTGCGAGATGCGACCCGCGTGGGTGAGAATGTCGCGCTCGTCGAACGTCAGGAACGCGTCGAGCTTCTTGACCCAGTCCCCCATGTACATGGGAATGCGCCGCTCCGCTTGTTTGTCCTATCCGCATCCGCGTGACACAGTCTGGAGTGTCGGACGCGACGCGGAGCTTCGTGGTACTCTCACTCCCGCGCCGCCGCGCATTTTGAAACTCCTATGGTCTATCGTCAGGGGCAACCCATGAGTGCACCTCCGGCAGAGCCTGCCGTGAGCGTGGAGCGCGGCCTCGACTTCGCGAGCATCAAAGCGCGCCACGGCTGTGCCCCGTCCGGCTGGTCGCTCGACCGGCGCTTCTCGCAATCATGCTCGTTGCGCTTTGTGGAGCAAACGCTCGTCTACGTACTCAAGGGGCGCGCCACTCTGCAGGCCGCGGGGCAAACGGTGGAGGCCGAGCGCGGCGACCTCATCACGGTCGCTCCCGACGCCCACGTCGCGTGGCGCGTCAGCGAGGCGGTGCAACTGAAGCTCGCCCACCGCAGCCAGGTCGATCGCGTGAAGGGCGTGCGCAGCCTTCGCGATCGGCTCGAGGCCGCGGCTACGCCGATTGCGACCGGCACGTTCGTGCTCTGCGCCGAGACGCCGCAGACCGTCAAGGCCGTCGCGGACAACAGTCTGATCCTGCTCCACGTCCTCGCCGGGCCGCTGTTTTGCGCGCTCTTTCCGCTCGGCGAGAGCCGAGGCACGTGTCTCCAGATCAACCTCGGAGAGATGGCCCGCTACACCATCGCCGGCCTCGATCACGCCGCGGCATCCGTGGCGCTGGAGCTGGACCGCATATTCGGCTTGAACCACCGCGAAGAGCTATTCTTGAAGGTCGGTGACCGGCTCTGGCGTTTTGCGGGAAGCTCCGAGGGACGACCACTCGGGCCACTCGTCCAGGACCGGCTGCGCCAGCTGCGCCTGCCCTCCGTCACGACCGACGACACCGCAACCATAGAAGACGTTCTCGGCGCGGTCCTCCAGTGGGCGTGCGAAGACAAGCGGGTCGGGGGGGTCGCGTTCTTGTACCTGCCCCAGGCGGTCCGGGTCTCGAGGCCGTTCTGTGCCAGGTGGAACGTCGACATCTGCTACGCGCAGCGCAGCCTGCTGACCTTGGGACATTCGGATGGGCCGCAGACGGACCTCGTCATCGAGTCGCTCACGACGGAGCCGGTGCGCTGCTCTCTGACGCACTACCCCGGCGGGCACAACTTCGCGCAGTACGAGCTCCTCGTCGGCGCGATCCCCGAGGGCGGACGGCGCGTCATCTCGAGCGCGCTCGTCAACTACGGCGACTGAAGAACCGCGAGTAGACGTTTGCCGTCCTGAGCCGGGCGGGGTCGTGATCGCCAACTGATCCGGTGGCAGCGACGGCGGCGCGCAGAAAAGTTGCGCCCACGGATCGGGGAATCATGCTGCGGCTGTGGGTCCGCTGCCGACGGTCGCTGCAAATCCGCGGCCTCCCGCCGCTGACTACGTCGCCGGCCCGGACATCCCCGGCGCGCTCGCCGTCTCGCGTGGGCCGAGCTGATGAAGCGGGTGTTCGCCGAGGACCTGCTGCGGTGCGGCCGCTGCGGCGGCGAGATGCGCCTGGTCGCCGTGATCGAGAACCCCGCGGTCACCGAGAAAATCCGAGACTATCCCACGTGCCCCGTCAGACCCACCCCTGAGCGCGCTGCGAAAAGTTGGATCTTGTCGATCCCTTACGCGATTTCCCGTCGAGAAACTTGTGGCACGGATCACGTGGGACAGCCTCGGAACTTCCTCAAGCCGGAGGCCCGACCGTGGGAGGCGAGCCCGGCGCATGAAGCGATTGGAGCGATTCCCGAGAGGCGGTGAAGCGTTTCCGAGAATCCGCCGCGGCCTCGCCGCGTTGCGACGGTGAAGCGATGGAGCGATTCGTGCGGCGGCCCGTGAAGCGATTCCGGCGTGGCCCGGGGCGCCCCGGGTTGGCGTTCAGGCGCCGCCGTTGGCCCTGTGGCCGCGCGTTGCGGCCAGCGCGCGCCGCATCCGGCGCGGCACGAGATCTGGCGCCCCGCCTGCTGTTCCCGCTGAGCGGCCTGCCCCACGAGGACGTTCGTCAGTTCATAGGCAGTCGGGACCAACTCCGCCAGACGCACCGAGCCGGTGTCGACCGAGACTTTGCCGCGCAGGACACTGGACGGCGTGGTCAGCGCGACGGACATGAGGGCGAAGCGACCTGGCGAAGGAGTGTCGAGTGACGAGTGCGTGATACTGATCAACCGTGCTGCTATGCAACCGATCCGGCCTTTTCATCCAGCCATTTGGTCAATTCTGCCGCCCAGAGTGCCGCCTCCGTCTCCTCGAGCCTGAACTCGGCGATTTTGCGCGTGCGCGCGTCATGAACCCTCAGAATGTAAGCGTGGTCGATTCGACGTGCATAGAGCGAACAGTGCCGCTCTGACAAGGTGAGGAACCATGCCCAATCCAGTTCGTCGGTCCGAAACGTGTAGTGAAGCTTGGAACGGCCGTCGAGAAAGGCAAGGAGCTTCTTGACCAGAACCTGGAAGACCTCGGCGCCGAGCGTGAAGCTCGCATCTTCCCATTGGAGCAGCAGGTGGCACCAGTCGCGTTCGCCGACGTGGAACTCGAGTGCGGCTTCACGTGCTGTGAGTAATTTTATCTCCGCCATACCTGATCTGCTCCAATCCTGGTTGTGTAGCGTCGTCTCGCCCACAAACTGCGCCAGATCTGCCCACTGCCCAGAGACAGACTACGGTGGCGGGGGCTGGTTCCCGCCCCAAGTCCATGGAGGCGGCACTTCCCGTCCGCCGTGGTAGAACGTAGGCGGCGGATGAAAGTTATCATAGTTGTCACGGAGATGACGTAGTTCCGAGGAGGTGACCAGCGGATTGGTTGCTTGGGGATCATGGCGTCCCGTCCCGGCCAGCACCTGCTCCATGTCCGTCATGTGCGTCGTATCGAAGTGCACCTGTTGCCCGGTCTCTGCGGCATGAGCCAATGTGTCGAGCGAGTGTTGCGTCCAAGTCATGCCCTCCGAAGGGCTGTCAAGTTTGGTCAACAGTTGACCGCCAGCCGACTCTTGTAAGCGACGCAAATCACCACCGTGGGACGGGCCGTAAACCAGATCATTGGCCCCAAAGTGGAGATCGCCTGCTCTACGACCCCGTGGCCGAGCAGATGCTCCTCTTCGACCCGTTCGGCACCCAGTCGTGGGTCTTGGCCAACGACGACAGCGCTTGGCAGGTGTGGAAGACGCACGAGTCGCTGCCCCTGCCCCAGGGGGTCGAGCTGCCCGAAAACACTCGCGGCACCGAGCACCGTTTCACGCAGTGGTGGGCGCCCTACTTTGCCTATTGGGACCTCGAGCGCGGTGCGCCCACCGTGGTCTTTTACGACTCGCCGCACTCGCTGTGTTTGCCAGTCGAGGGGTTAGGGCTCCCGCAGAAACAACTTCCGGTCTTTGAGCGCCGATCCATCCCATCTGCCTGCGTTGCTCGTCCTCGACGTAGCGGTGCTACGCCTCGTCCTCGCGCCTTGGCAGAGGTGCGCCTCGACGCTCAGCGCCTCGGAAGTTATTCCTGCACGAGCCCTTAGAGGATACGTATGCGTGTCCGAAGTCGCATTCGTAACTCCTGTTGTGCGATAGAGAGAAGCGCGTCGAAGCCCCCATTTCCTCTTTGTTCCGCGGCATTCCGTGCGTGCGGTCGGACGAGCCGCTGGCGCTCCAACTGGCCTCGAGCGCGAGGGCAGAGCCCACAGCAAACTCAACATTCAGGCGGGCGTCTCCGTTGTCCCGAGTTCGCGAGAGCGCGCAGCACAAACACAACAAGCCTCCTGTGATGAAGAGAAGAGGGACTGAGAAGCGTAGGACAATTCCCCCCCTCTCACCCTCCCGCTATCGAAAGGAAGAAGAAACGCAGAAGGGGGGGCCGGGGGGCAAAGTCCCCCGGCGGGTTAGGGCGGAGCCCTGCCCCAAGAGCGACGCGGACTTCTCGCGGCGACGACGACCTCGGCTAGAAATCTCGCGGCACCCCAAGGTTCTCTCGGAAACACTCCAGCGTTCGCGCTTCCAGGTGCGTTTGCGTCTCTGGGTCCCGCACCATGTGGGTCTGGCCGATCAGCGGCAAAAACTCGAAGGGGCGACGCGCCGCGAAGAGCGCCTCGATGAGCTTGAGGCTGTGCAGGTCGAGTCTTTTTCGGG
>PFUG01000330.1:0-2249 GCA_002789955.1 Deltaproteobacteria bacterium CG_4_9_14_3_um_filter_63_12
CTGGCTTTACGCACGCATTGTGAGTTCGGTCACAAACGAGACCTTCGCGGCACTCGGAGGCATCACAGGTTTCGTTGAGGTTACGCCAGCGCCTCGTCCCGCCCGACAAGAACAAGAAAAAGGTCGAGCACCCCTGTCACGAATGCGCAGGCGAGTCGCTGAGGACTCGTACCGAGACCCTAGAGCCGCAGCGATGCTTGCGAAAAGGGAGCGAAACGCCCAGATTCTTTCCACACAGCGAGGCACAACCCAGGTGAACGCGATGGATGAGACCAAGCCCACAATCGAGGCGCCGAAAGAGACGCCCAAAGAAGCGCCCAAAGAAGCGCCGAAAGAGGGGCCGAAGCCCATCTACGCGACCGACCTCGAGAGCCTCGAAAAGGTCTGCGTGGTCGAGTTCGTGCGCGGGACGGGGCCTGGTGGGCAGCACAAGAACAAGCGCTACACCGGAATTCGTCTGACGCATCCGCCGACCGGTGTGACAGTCATGGCCACCGAGCGCCGCTCTCAGCTGCGCAACCGCGAGCTCGCCTTCGAGCGGCTCGCCGAGCGGCTGGCGCTGCTCAACCATCGGCCGCTCACCCGCAAGAAGACTCGCACTCCGCGCTCCGTCATCGCTCGTCGGCTGGAAGGCAAGAAACGACGCGCGACGACGAAGACTCTACGGCAAAGCCCCCCTCGGGAGGGCTGACCTCCACTTCGAAAAGGGCACTTCCTGAGCTCGGTGCCACCTAACTGCCTGTGAGAGCTCACTAGGACCGGTGACCGAGATGACGAAGGAAGAGAGAGAGGAGACATCGTTCTTACCCGTCAATGACCCGGCGTACGTGGCACAGTTCGTCCACGAGTATTTCTCCGAGTTGGACCGAGAGGCCCGCAAGCTCTGCCGCAAGCAGAACATCGCCGACTTCGCCGACGACGCTCTGAGCATCACGATCGAGAAGTTCATGACCTCGCGCATCGAGGATCGTGGGCCGCGAAGCGGCATCGCCTTCGCCATGAAGATCATCAAGAACACCTGCATCGACGAGCTGCGGCGCCGAGGGCGGCACGCGATCTTGGCCGGCGGGATGACGGGCGATCTGGGGGGCGACGACGAGCACGCCGGACCTTGGGTGCCGGAACCCAAGGCGGTCTCCGACCCCGAGGTCAACCTCATGGCGGAGCTCGAGCTCTTTGCGACGTCCTTGGGGTTCGAGCATCTGCCGCTCTACATGGCGGCGACCCACAAGAATGTCTCGAGAGATCTGGACATCGTGCGTCGGCGCTATCTGCTCAGCATGACCTGGGAAGAGATTGCCGAGGAGATGGACGTCGACGCGACCCATCGGCAGAGCGCCGCGCGGGGTCGTGAGCTGTTGAGAGGTTGGGTGCACGCGCTCTGCGAGAGTCGACCAGAGCCGGACGCCGTCAACCGCAAGTACTGGCAGCGAGGCTTCGAAGCCGCGCTGAAGTTCAAGGAGGAGTCAGACCTCTGGAAGCCAAACGGCCGCCGGGTCTGAGTCCAACCCCGCTCGAAGGGCTCTCTGCGCCCTTCGAGCAACCCCAACCCCAACCAACTCTTTTCGAGTTGGGTTCCCAGGCGAGACCGGTATCGGTGAGTCGACTGTGAGGAGAGAACGATGAGCGCACCCACTACGAAAGGCTATACCCCCGACAACAACGGCGGCGACCCCATGCAGCGGCTCTTGGCCCGGGTTCACAGTCGAGGTTCCCAGGTCGCGGCGCCAGCAACCACCCTGAAGATCGAGGTCGACGGCGAGGTGATCGGCATCAGCGACAACCTCGAGTGTCCTCTGGCGTTCGACCTTCCCCGCGACGCCCGCAGCGTCACTCTGAAGGATGGCGCCGGCAATCTGAGAGCCCACGTCCTGCTGCAAGAGCAACCACTCGACGACCTCGTCTTTGATCAGGGGCGGCTCGCGCTCAGCGTGCAGTTCGCTTCCTCCCTGCTCATCGTTCGTTATGGGATTTGACCCTGCATAGGTCCCCAGCTTGGACCACCGCCGCTTCACCCCAACTCGGCCCGACTTGCAGCGCGCGCAAATCGAGTGCAACGAGATCGCTGCGGCAGACCTTCAGCCCGTCTTCCCGTCATCGCCGTGAGCCCCAAGCTCAGGCTCGAATTCCAGCTCTGCTCCGCAGACCTTGCAGAACACCGCGTCGTGATCGTGGTCCTGAGCCACGCAATCTGGGCAGGAGCGAGTCGTCATCTTGCGGTTCGTGCGGGCCAGCTCCACCGAGACGAT
>PFUG01000330.1:2259-6428 GCA_002789955.1 Deltaproteobacteria bacterium CG_4_9_14_3_um_filter_63_12
ACCGCGAGGATCACGTAGCCCAGCATCATGACGAAGGCCGCGACGGTCTGACCCAAGGGGGTATCGGGCGCGATGTCGCCGTAGCCCACCGTGGTGAGCGTGACGATCGCCCAGTAGATGGCGCGAGGGATGCTGTCGAAGCCAGACTTGGCTCCTTCGATCAAGTACATGCAGGTTCCCATGATCACGACGATGGTGAGCACGGCGCCCATGAACACGATGATCTTGCGAAAGCTTGCCGCGAGCGAGGTGACCAGGGCCTCGGCTTCATCGACGAACTGCGACAGCTTGAAGAGCCGGAAGACGCGCAGTATGCGCAAGACGCGCACCACGGCGAGCGCCTGCGCGCCTGCGAAGAAGAGGCCGAGGTAGGTGGGGATGACCGACAGGAGGTCGACGACCCCGAAGAAGCTCTTGGCGTAGCCGAGTGGTTTGCGCACGCAGGCCAGGCGCAGCAGGTATTCGACGCTGAAGAGGACAGTCACCGTCCACTCGATGACCTTGAGCCAAAGGCCCCAGCGCGCCTCGATGCTGGCGACGCTCTCGAGCATCACCGCCAGGACGCTCAACATGATCGCCCAGAGCAGGGCGACATCAAAGGCTTTCCCCGCCTTGGTGTCGGCCTCGAAGATGATGTCATGCAGGCGCACTCGCCACGCCGTCATCGCGGTCGACGCCTTGGTCGAGGCGGGGCGGAAGAGCTTCTGCACTCTTGCGTTCCGAACGCCCGGAGCGCTGGGCTTAGGTTCGTCGCTGTGGCCTTTCATGGGAGACAGTCTATTTCGAACGCCCGGCCGCGCTAACTTTCGGCCTGATTCAACTCAGGGCCCAGATGGTGTAGGACTCGCTGACTTGGTCTTGACGATGGGAGTGCCTGTGTCCCGGCGAGCCGTAAGAGCAACGAAGAGCGAGACCGCGCAAAACGAGAGGCGCTCGCTGCTGACCCCCGACGTGGCGCGCTGGCCCGTCGACACGGAGCGCCCCATCGTCGAGCTGAGCGAGGTCAAGAAGGGTTTCGACGGTGAGCTCGTGCTCAACGGGCTGTCCCTCAAGATTCCGACGGGCAAGACGACGGTCATCATCGGCGAGAGCGGCTCGGGCAAGAGCGTGTTGCTCAAGATGATGAACGGCCTGGTGCGCCCCGCCTCCGGCAGTGTCAAGCTCTTCGGCCAAGAGCTCAGCGGGCTCTCGGACAAGGACACCGACCCACTGCGCAAGCGCACCGGCATGGTCCTGCAGAACTACGCCCTCATCGACTCCATCTCGGTGCTAGACAACGTCGCGTTCCCGCTCGTCGAGAACATCAAGATGGCGCGCAGCGAGGTCGAAGACCGCGTCATGGACCTGCTCAAGATGCTGGGCATCGCCGACGCCGCGCGGCGCCTGCCCTCCGACCTCTCGGGCGGCATGAAGAAGCGCGTCAGCTTCGCCCGCGCGGTGGTCACGGAGCCCGAGCTGGTCCTCTTCGACGAGCCCACGACCGGGCTCGATCCGCTGATGATCATGTTCGTCGACGAGCTCATCCAGCAAATGCAGGAGCGCTTCGAGATCACCAGCGTCATCATCAGCCACGACATCGCCAGCGTCTTCGCGTTGGCCGACTACATCGCCATGCTGCACGCCGGAAAGATCATCGAGTACGGCACTCCCGAGGAGATCCGAGCGACCGAGAACGAGGCGGTGTCCGCGTTCATCAGCGTCGGAGGCAGCGGGCGCCTGGGCGCAGGCTCGAGCGCGGCCGCTCAGGTGGACGCCGCCGAGCTGCAGACTGCGCCGCTCATTCGAGTCACCGACCTCCACAAGAGCTTTGGGACCAACCACGTGCTGCGCGGCATCAACCTCGAGATCTATCCCAAGGAGATCACGGTCATCATCGGCGGGTCTGGCTCCGGCAAGTCGGTGCTTATGAAGCACCTGCTCGGGCTCTTTCTGCCCGACAGCGGCACGGTCGAGATCGGCGGCCGCTTGGTCAACGAGATGAACGAGGACGAGCTCGAACAGCTGCGCCTGGCGACCGGAATGCTCTTCCAGGGCGCCGCCCTCTTCGACTCCATGAGCGTCTACGACAACGTCGCCTTCCCGCTTCTCGAGCGGCGCAAGCCGGCTCCCAAGGACTCTGTTGCCCAGCTCGTGGAGGATATTCTTGTGCGCCTGCAGATCGACGAAATCGCCAAGGCTCTGCCGTCGGACATCTCGGCCGGGCAGCGCAAGCGCGTCGGATTGGCTCGGGCCATCGTCACCAAACCGTCTCTGATGATCTACGACGAGCCCACCACTGGCCAAGACCCCGTCATGATCCGCTACGTCGACGACATGATCGTGCAAGCCCACACCGAGTTCGACCTGACCACGATCGTGATCAGCCACGACATGCAGAGCACCTTCCGCGTCGCCGACCGCATCGCCCTGGTGCACCAAGGCACCATCGCCATCGCCGCCGACCCGGAGACGGTCAAGCAGAGCCGCGACCCGAACGTGCGCAAGTTCATCTTCGCGGGCTCTGAGGACTGATTCTCGAGTCGCTGCGCATCACCCAAGAGGTGACAAAAATCGACCGGCTCGAGTGGCCTCTCTCTGATATTGCTTCGAGCTTTCACCACGAAGGACACGAAGAACACGAAGAAGGCTTTATCCTTCTCTTTCTTGGTGTTGCTCGTTGGACCAGAGTCCCACCGAACCCCGCCCCATGAGTCCACGACGAAGCAACTCCTTTGCTCAAGCCCTCTGCGCCTCGACCGCCCTCTGCGCCTCTGCGATAAGATCGAAGCAATATCAGCAACATGCCGGCAGAGCCCGGCAGTATTGATTGAAACCAAAACGAAGAAAGGCGCGCCCCGAGGGGCGCGCCTTTCTTCAAAAGCTGGGGATCAACTCAGTCTTCGATTCTGGAGACCATCGCGTGGATTCCGCGGCGACCCACACCAACCATGGCGCCGAAGAGCCCCATGACGACGTAGAAGGCGAGGCAAGCGGTGAGGGCGATGGCGCCCCCCCACTGCACGGCGCCGATGGCGAAGATCACGAACACGAAGGCGAGCAGCGCTTGCTCGTGAGGAACGACACGCACTTTCTTGAAGGTCTTGTAGCGGACGTTGCTGACCATGAGTCCACCCAAGGCGAGCGTCATGACGGCGGCGGGCGCGACGGCGGCGGGCGGCGCGACGGCGTGGCCGAGGCCGGTCATCACGAGCAGGAAGCTGGCCACGAGGCCTGCTGCGGCGGGAATGGGCAAGCCCGTGAAGTAGCGCGAGGCGCCTCCCGTCTCAGCGGCTTGGACATTGAACCGGGCCAAGCGAATCGCGCCGCAGGCGATGAAGCAGAAGGCCGCGAAGACACCGAAGAAGCCCAGCCCTTTGAGGGCGAACTGATAGACGATCACAGCCGGCGCGACGCCGAACGAGATCACGTCGGCGAGGCTGTCGAGCTGCACGCCGAAGTTGCTCTGCGTGTTGGTCATGCGCGCCACGCGGCCATCGAAGCCGTCGAGGATCATCGCCAACGCGATCAATAGAGCCGAGCGGTGAATCTCCTCCGCCCCTTGCGCATTGACGGCGAGCACCATGGCCAGGAAGCCACAGAAGATCGACGAGACGGTAAAGAGACTGGGGAGAACGTAGAGACCTTTCTTAGGGGCGCTCATCGTAATGCTCCTTAGAAACGAGAGAGGACGAGAGAGTTCTTTGAGCGTCGAGTTCGACGCGCAAGGAGCATGCCACGAGCCAGTCGTCGAACTGAATGGGAATTCACTATTCATCTCGGAAGGTTGGCGTCGGAGGGAGTTCCCTCAAAGGCGACGTGAGGTGCGTAATCGCTTACGCACCAGAACTGGCTTTCGCACTTCGCGCTACTCGAACTGCCACCGTGGGGCACCCACGAGGGGGTGCCCCTACGCGTCCCCACGCGCGATCTGCGCGCTATGGTGCGCTGTCCGCCTCGAACGTCACCCAGAGCTCGTCGCCAACGCCCAACTCCAATGGTCCGACAGCCAGCTTGTCGGGGCTCGGCGCAGCGACCGCGGCCGCGACGTGCAGGCCGACGCCGGCTTCGGCCTCGAAGGTGACTAGGGGCCGAGTCGCTTGGCCCTGCAGGCTGACCGCATACCGGCCCACTCCGCCTGGGAAAGTAATCAACAAAACCAGCAGCATGGAGTCGGTCCCGCCCTTGGTTTC
>PFUG01000648.1 GCA_002789955.1 Deltaproteobacteria bacterium CG_4_9_14_3_um_filter_63_12
TCAGAGGTCTTCTCGCTTCTTGGTGGGCCCCGGCGAAGTCTCAAGAGCACGGCAGCAGAAAGCCCAATAACGACGCAGGATTCCCCCTCTCCCGTTTCGGGCCCGTTTCGGGGGAGGGGCCCGAAGACCAGCCATCGGCAAAGCCTCTTTCGCTCAGCGGCCTCCCGTCGTATCTTCTGCGCCACCTGAAACCTTTGGCGCTCGAGCGCACCCAACACCCACAGGAGTCGACATGGAAATCTTCACCGAGACCGAGTGCCACCCACTGCCAGACGGCGAAGTTCGCGTCTTGGGCGCGGTGCGTTGTGTGACAGGGGCCATGACCCGGGTCGAGATGGGGGGACGCAAGTTGCTCATCGACTGCGGCAAGCCGCAGGGGAACGAGGCGCGCGGCTGGAGCTTTCCGCAGGAGGCGGCTGATAGCGACGCGTTGATCCTGACCCACGGCCACTTCGACCACGTGGGGGCCATCGGCGACCTGTGGAAGAAGGACTGGACGGGGCCGATTCTGGGGACGCGGGCGACGCTGGATATCGCGCGTATCGTCCTCGAGGACAGCTGCCACCTGACGCACTGGAGCCCCAAGGACACCAAGATTTTTCTGGAGTGGTACGACAGCTCGACCAAGGCGCTGCGCTACGACCACCCCGACGCCCGCATCGACGGCTTCGACGGGACCTTGGTCCTGCGCGAGGCCGGGCACATCTTGGGCAGCGCCAGCGTCGAGCTCGTTTCGCCACTCAGCCGGGTCATTTTGTCGGGAGACCTTGGGCGGCCGGAGACGCCCATCTTGCGAGATCCCAACAGGACCTGGGACGACTCGCGACCCGTAGATTTTGTGTTGATGGAGAGCACGTACGGCAACCGCGTGCACGAGACCGAGCCGGAAGAGGTCGAGGCGAAGCTGCTGGAGGTCATTCGCTGGGCGCAGGAGCAGCGCGGGCACATCATCGTGCCGGCCTTCGCCATCGGGCGCACGCAGACGTTGCTCTACCACCTCAACGCGTTGGTCGAGTCGGGCCGCGTCGATGGCCTGCCCGTGGCCGTCGACACGCCCATGGGACTCAACGTCACGGCGACCTACCAACGCTTCAAGCCGCTCTTCGACCGCGAGGCGCTGGAGCTCTACGCCCACGGCGATGACCCCTTCGTTTTCGAGGACTTGTACGCCGTGAATCGAGGGCGCGACAGCGCCAAGCTGGACGACGTCGAAGGGCCCATGTTGATCATCGCCGGCAGCGGCATGTGCACCGGCGGTCGGGTCGTGCGGCACCTGCAAGAGCTGCTGCCCGACCCGCGCACGACGGTGCTCTTCGTGGGCTACCAGGCGGACGGGACGCCGGGGCGGCGGATTCAAGAAGCCGCAAAAGACGGTGGCTCGGTGTGGCTGAGCGGCGAGGACGTGGTGGTGAAGGCGAAGATCGAGACGCTGTCAGGGCTCTCGGCGCACGCCGACGGGCCGTCGCTGGCGGCTTGGTTCAAGTCGATCCCTGGGGTGAAACGGGTGGGGTTCCACCATGGGGACCCGGAGGCGCAGCGGGGGCTGGCGGAGCTGGTGCGAGGGGGTTTGTCGTGAGTGGGGTTCGATTTTAACGCAAGGTCGCAAAGGGAAGCCGAGGCGCAAGGAGCTTGTTTGCTGGGGACTTCGCCGTTTTGAATTTGGGGTTTGTGGGTTTGTTGGCTTCGGTTTCAACGCAGGGTCGCCAAGACGCGGAGACGCAAAGAACGGAGGGTTTGGCCGGGGACTTCGTCGTTTTGAATTTGGGGTTTGTGGGTTTCTTGGCTTCGATTCAAACGCAAGGACGCAGAGGGCGGCCGAGGCGCAAGGAGCTTGTTTGCTGGGGACTTCTTCGTTTTGCTCCGGGGGATTGTGGTTGATGTGGCTTCTGGTTTTCGCGCTGAGGCGCCGAGGCGCAGAGCTTGTTTCTTGTGGACTTCGTCGTTTGCTCGCCACATCGGCGAAAGGGGCACGACGACGAGATAGGTCGGGCACTTTCGCAGCCCATGCACCACCGCGGCGTGCAACGGCCAGCTGAAGTGCTTCGCGCCCGTGATGCGCAACTGCAGCTCGATGATGATAAATCCTGCGCTCACCATCGTCGAACACAGTGACGAGATCCGGCTGATAGGTCGCTGGCGAGAGCTCAGCGAAGCTGGGCGAGTCGATCTTGACTTTGCCCCAGAGCCCCTCGGAAGTTATTCCTGCGCGAGCCCTTAGTCGTCGTGACCTTGTTGGCCACGCCTGAGGCCTAATGCCTGATGCCAGGCGCTTGCGGTGGTCAGGTCGGGCCCCAATGTTGGGTGGCCATGAGCTTGATGTGCAGCCGTGCAACCGCTCGCAATCAAAAGAAAATCAAGAAATCTGAAAAAACCAGGAAACCTTCTTCATGGTTTGGCCGACAACGAGACATCTGTAGCGCTCGGGGACTCCAAGAGGAGTCGGGTGCGTGAGGTGGCTTGACAGCGGTGAACAGCGAGGAGAGCGACGATGAGTGAGCCAGAGGTTCAGGAAGAGAGTGGGAAGCGATCGAGCACGAGGGACGCGAGACCGACGTTGAAGTCGGGAGCAGGGGACCAGGCCAGCGGCGCGAGCGGACGCAATGCAACTACGGATGACGTGCCAATGGCGGGCTCTGGTGCCACAGACCTCTTGATTGCCGCGATGGAACAAGGGCAAGGCTGGGGCGGTGGTGCGGTGCCGCTGCAACGTCAGCGACAAGAAGCCGATGGCAAGACGAGCGAGAAGACGGTCAATCAAGGCGAGAAGCACTACACAGAGGCGCTCATCAAAACCTCGAGTGCCTCGGCGATGGAGCTCATCGCGCTCAGCATGGACAAGGGGCTGTGGCCCAAGGCGATTGAGCTCGACCTCTCCCACCTCGACGCAGACGTTGCGACCCGGTTGGAGGAGGCGAGGGTGTTCTCCGTGACGCAAAAACTGGCGATGACCAACATCAACGAGGCGCCCCATGGCGACGCGCAGAGCTTCTGTGAAGGCCACGCAAAAGCCCTGGCGATGGACAAATTGACGATCGAGGAGTGGGTCATGGCCTACGGGCTGAGGCTGCCGATTCTGACCAACATGTTGAGGGCGCTCTTTGAGTACTCTTCGATGGTCACGAACTTGGGGATGCCAAACCCAACGCCCGAGGCCCTCGAGAAGATGATGGAGGGGCTGGTCACGACGGCTGGACTCAAGAAGGAGGACGACGAGATCGAGGGCGTCGAGGCTACGCCAAAACAGGTCGTTGACGAACTGGTGGCCAGCGCGAAGTTGCTGACGGGGGCATTTCATGGCTATCGGAAGCAGATGCGTCTCGCCGAGAAAGAGCTGAACAACAAACGGTGGGCAGCACTTGGTGAAGAGAAGGGTGAGATCGATGCGGTGATCGAGACGTTCGCTATGATCGGCGCCTTGGGCGACGTTGCCATCGACGTCGCGGCCACGGACAGCGCGGGCGGGAAGGCAAAGAAAGTCGGCAAGGCGCTCGGTGTGCCCACAGACCTAGAGTCTATCGGTCGGACCGCGGCGACCCTCGCGCTCCTCGACGACCTCAAACAGATCGAATCTCACATGGAGTCGCTCGAGGTTCATGAAGACATTCTGAATGAGTTGGACGCATACGATGTGATGAAGAAGCACAAGGATACCTTCCTTGGTGCCAGTGGTACCTACAGCACAAAGGTCTTCGAACTCGTCGGCAATGGTGGCGCCGAGAAGGGGATGCTCGAAGCTCAAGAAGAGCAGTACAAGAAATTCGGTACCAGGATGGACCACTACGCTGAGAGCCGCTCAGATCTGTCACACTTGGCTCCTCATCAGAAAGGAGGGGAACGCTACGAGACGCTGCTGGCGGTCGTCGGTAAATTCAGGACGGCTTGGACCCTCTCGAGCACGCTGAATCAAATGGAGTTGGGCGTGACTCCCAGCTCGTCGGCGAGCCCATCCGGTGAATTCAGCGCCATGTTCGAGGGGATCGAAGCTCGTCGCTCGGAGCGTCACAGCTCACAACAGGTGAAACGGCTCACCGTTCCGCCTGCCGAGCACAAGGCGTTTTTGGAAATGAAGTCGTCGCTCGAGTTGGGAGAGACGTTTGCTCGGGAGTTCGCCCCTTTTGAGCCGATGCTCGAGAGAGTGAACACCTTTGTCCATGACCCTGGGGAAGGGTATGCAGCCAAGGAGAAGCGTGATGCGACCTAAATCCAGAGCCCCCCACGCGACCCCGACTCGACGTCTTATTGTTTTGCTGCTCTTACTCGGAGGGGTGCTCTGTGCTGGATGTGAGGAGCGAGGGAGCATTGATGCGCAAGCCCTCTGCAACGACATCGTCCTTCGTATCCGGGCGCTCGAGCCGCCGACGTTGACCCTCGAGATGATGCCTCCTGAGCCCCTCACTGGCGATCTACTCCTCGAGACGACGACACTCGCTGGGTTTGAGCCGACAATGGGTGGGCGAAGGAAGATTGTGCTGACCGATCATACACCTGGTAGGTCAGATCTCGCGATTCACCCCCACCAGTTGGGAGCGTTCAACGACAACATTTCCTTTGCGATGGAGTCCGCGACCGAAGAGGGTGAGACGCGTGGGGCCGGCGGGTCTCTCTGGGTCTTCAACCTCATGTTCTCGCGCCTAGAACCTGGCGAGGAACAAGTCCTCTCGGCACTCGAGCTGTCCTACAAGAACCATCGCGTCTGTGAGGTCATCGAACGTGCCTTCGCAGAGACGCCCTCCCATGGATTGTGCTCCAGGCGACTAATCCGAGAAGCTCGTGTGCTTAAACACGAGTCCGAGATCTTTCCTCAGTGGAATTTCTGTGCGGCGACGCCAAGTCGAAGGGACTTGGTGTGGATCGAGTGCCGACAGTCGGTTGAGGATGGTAACAGCTATGTGACCTACAACATCATCAAGCGACGGCGCGGCGACCGAAAAGGGGCTGCCCTCGCGACCACAGAATAGCCGGGACGAGCCACTCCGGCTCGTTGAGTCTTCAGGGTCTCGGTGCATCTCTCGCATTCGGGGCTCGAGTTGCGACGCCAGCCAAGAAACACGCCCGAGAGAAGACATGAAGACGGAACGTCGGAGCCTCGGACCTCGTCCACGGTGTTTCGGGAGTTCGCCCCCTTTCAACCGATGCTCGACAGTGAACACCTTTGTCCATGACCCTGGGGAAGGGTATGCAGCCAAGGAGAAGCGTGATGCGACCTAATTCCACAGCCCCCCACGCGACCCCGACTCGACAACTTGCTCAGTTGTGGTTGTGGTTGTTGATGCTGATGCTGGTCGGAGGGCCTTCGCTGCTCTGCGCAGGGTGCGAAGAGAGTAGGAGCACCCGAGCGCAAGCCCGGGTGAACGACGCCGTCCTTCGTATCCGGGCGCTCGAGCCGCCGACGTTGACCCTCGAGATGATGCCGCCTGAGCCCTTCGTCAGGGGGCTGCTCCTCGAGGCGACGAAGCTCTCGGAGTTCGACCCCAAGGCTTGGGAAGGGCCAGGGAGGATCGTGAAGTCGAAACCTAGGCTCGGGGGCAACGGAGTAGTCATCAACGTTACGTATAGCATGGAGCCAAGCTTCGAAATCCGAGGGACTGATGGGGGAGCTCTCTGGAGTATCGAACTCGTGTTTGCGCTGCCAGAGTCTGGCGACGAGCACGTCCTCTATGCAATCAAGCTGCAATACGACAACTATAAACTCTGTGACGCCATCGAACGTGTTTTCGCAGAGACCCCCTCTCACGGATTGTGCTCTAGGCGACTCATCCCAGAATCTCGAGGGCTGGTCCAAGGATCCGCGACCGAGCTTGAGTGGGACTTCTGTGCTGCCACGCCAAGTCGAAGGGATTTGGTGCGGATCAGGTGTGCTCAGTCGGTCGGAGACGGTGTTAGCTCTGTATCCTACAACATCATCGAGTGGCCGGGCGGCGAGTGAATAAGGGCTGCCCTCGGGGTGCTTTGGGGAGTTGTGCTCCTTGCATCAATGGACCAACTCCGCTTTGATTAGGTGCACGTCATCAGAATCGCAAGAACGACAGCGTCACAGAACGGAGGAGGGTGTTTTGAGGCATTTGCAATGGGTGTGTGGGCTTCTGTGCGTGGGCGTGTTTGCCATCGCGAGCTGCGACGACTCTGCGGGATCCGGTACCACGGACGACGTGGTTGAGTTGACCGACGCCACGAGCGTCGACACGGGGGGCGATGCGCAGCTTGACCTCACCGAGCTCTCCGATGCGGGCTGCGTCACTGGCAGCGACTGCCCCAGCAGCGTCTGCGACGCGACCACGGGTCTGTGTGTGGATGCCACCTGCACAGACGGCGTCCAGAACGGCGGGGAGCCCGACGTGGACTGCGGCGGCACCTGTCCAAACACGTGTGGCCAGGGTAGCCCTTGTGCCTCAGAGGACGACTGTA
>PFUG01000234.1 GCA_002789955.1 Deltaproteobacteria bacterium CG_4_9_14_3_um_filter_63_12
GCCCGAGGGGACTCTGGCGTTCGCGCGCCGAGCGGTTTCGTGCGCTGGGGGCTTGTGGGTCGGCAGCCGAGGCTCGGGCATCGGGGTGCTGGGCGAGGCGGGTTGGAAGGCAGTGCGCGGGCCACAGATCGTCGACGCCATGGACTGCGTCGCAGGAGTGGTGCGGGTTGCTGGCCCCGAGGGTTTGTACGAGTGGGACGGCAAGCTCTGGCAGGGCGTCGACCTGGGCTCGAAGCGCACGCACGTGACGGCGCTCGGCGCCTACGGGTCGGGCACGGCCGCGGCGTTGGCCGACGGCACGCTGCAGCTGGTCGGGCCGACGGGAACGCGGACGGTGGCGCTCGGAGGCCGCGCAGAGGTTCTCGTAGAGGTCGACGGCGTCCTCAATGTCGGTGGTCCGGGCGTCTTTGGACGTGTGGTGGACGAGGTTTTCGAGCCGAGCGCGTTGCCGGGTCCAGGTGCGGTTGACGTCTCGGCGGTGGCGACCTTCGGGGAGGGGGTGGCGCTGGGCTTCTTTCGGGAGGGAGTGGCGCTGACGGACCGCGCTGCCTTTCTGGCGGACGAGGCGCAGTGGACCCGGCTGCGAGTCGCAGACGGGCTGCCCAGCGACGAGATCAACGCGCTGGCGTTCTCTGGCGACGGGACGTTGTGGCTGGGCACCAGCCAGGGGCTGGCCCGTTACCAAGACGGGGTGCTGACGCGCCTCTTGTTTGCCCCGCAGATGCAGTGCCTGCACGTCAATGGTCTCTTCGTCGGGACGCGGGGGTTGTGGATGGCGACGAGCTGCGGCGTGGGTTTAGTCGACGTCGCCGACGGCTCGCTGCTGGGCTGGTTCGGCCTAGAGCAGGGGCTCCCTCACAACATTGTCTACGCGCTCACGGAGTGGAACGGACAGATTGTCGCCGGCACCAACGACGGGCTCGGTGTGCGCGCCCTGAACGACGACGCGGCCCCTTGGTCAATACACCGAGCGGGTCCAGAGGGGATTCGGGACAACTGGATCACGGCGCTGGCGGTAACCGGCGAGACGCTTTGGGTTGGGACCTACAACGCTGGGGTGTACCGAGGCGCCGAGCTCTCTGAGCTGGTGCGGGTCGACGGCCCAGGATTCGTCAACCTCAACGCGGTGACGGCCGTCGCGAGCGCCGTCTGGTTCGGTGGGTTATCGGAAGGCGCTTTCGTGGTGGACGCCGCGGACTCTGCCGCTGCGGCTCGCCACCTCTCGCTGGGCGAGTGCCTGCCGGGCTCTGACGTGACCGGCTTTGCCGCGTTCGGCGAGGACGTGTTGGTGGCGACTCGTTCGGGGGCTTGGGTGGTGCCGAAGACGTGTGTGGCTGCCGCGCGTATTCCATGAGTCAACGAAAGGTTTCGAGACAGTCAGACACGGGCTGCGTTTGCCGATGCGATCGTCTAGAGTAGGGCTCTTCACCGTCACGAGGAGAGGTCACCAATGAGACGCCTACGGACCCGAGAGCTCGTCATCCTGTTGAGCACGTTGTGGCTCGTCGTTGTGTCGGGGTGCCAGTTCGAGCCCGAGACGCAGTTCTGCGAGGTGGATACCGACTGCAAACAAGGTCGAGTCTGCACCGAAGGGTTCTGCGTCTTCGAGGTTCCAGACGTCCTCGATGGCAACGCTGTGGTTCCGTGTCTCGAAGGTCAGGACCGCTGCAACGGCGAGTGTGTCGACTTCCTGACCGACGCGGCGAACTGTGGAGCCTGCAACAGCGCTTGTGCCGAGGGCCACTCCTGCGCGGCGGGCTTCTGTGCTTGTGGCCAGGACACAGCCACCACCATCGGTGTGGCCAACGCCTGCGGAGAGGGTGAGGTCTGTTGCGAGGATGGCTGCGTGAACTTGGCGTTCGATCGCCAGAACTGCGGAACCTGTGGCGCGGCCTGTGCCGAGCCGTACTGTGTCGGTGGGACCTGTCAGTGTCCGGGCGGCACGGCGAGCTGCACGACCGATGCGGTCTGCGAGACGAACGTCATCGAAGATCCCGCGCACTGCGGCGATTGTGAAGGAGACTGTGCGGCTGTCGAGGCGAGTCCTGACTGCGTCGCAGGGCGCTGCTCTTGCGGTGGGGTGGCGTGTGACTCGAACAAAGACTGTTGTGCAGTCGGCGACCAGAAATCCTGTTTGGACACGTCGGCGAGCCGCTTCAACTGCGGCGACTGCGGAAAACGGTGCGCGGCGGGTGAAGAGTGCACGGACAGCAATTGTTCGTGCAACGGCGGAGCGGCCTGTGCGGCCGGTGAGGTCTGTTGTGCGGTGGGCGGCTGCGCGACGAGCTGCGCCTGTGGAACGACTCCAGACTGTACGGACACCTGCTGCTCCGACCAGTGTGTCGACACGAGCAGTGACCGCGAGAACTGCGGAGCGTGTGGCAACGTCTGTCGGGACGATCAGAGCTGCGACTCTGGGACTTGTGTCTGCGCCAGCGGGACGGATTGCGGCAACACCTGCGCAGACCTCGCCTCCGACGCCGAGAATTGTGGAACGTGCGCAAACGCCTGCGCCAGCGGGGAGACCTGCTGCGGCGGGAGCTGTGTGGACACGGACACGAGCAAGACCGACTGTGGGGCTTGCGCCAGCACTTGCGGTGGGACCTGCGAGGGCGGCGAATGCTCCTGTAGTGGCCAGCCCACCAATCTCTCGACGGACGTCGAGAACTGCGGGGCCTGCGGCAGCGTCTGCGCCGACGTGTTCCCCAACTCGGACGTGACCTGCAACAGCGGCCGTTGTGTCTTCAGTGGCTGCCTCAGCGACTTCGCCAACTGCGACCAGAACCCGACCCTCAACGGCTGCGAGGTCGACACCACAGGCGACGCCCTGAACTGCGGCACGTGTGGGACCAGCTGCCAAGGCGGGGACTGTGGTTCCAGTGTGTGTGAGTGCGGCGGGACGGCCAGCAGCGACTTCCAAACGGATCCCGCCAACTGCGGCAGCTGCGGGAACGCTTGCAGCTTCGCCAACGCGGCGCGCACCTGCGTGGCGGGCTTCTGTCAAATGGGGGCCTGTGCGGCCGGTTTTGCGAACTGCGACAACATCCCCAACGACGGCTGTGAGGTCAATCTTGGGCTCAATGGCGACTGTGGCGCCTGCGGCGTCACCTGTCCGGCGGGCAAGGTCTGCGCCAACGCGACTTGTCAACTCGACAACATCGTCGTGCAGCTCACTGGTGGAAAAGCACACACCTGTGCAAGACGCGCAGATGGTGTCGTCTTCTGTTGGGGAGAGGGCAGCGGCGGTGAGTTGGGTGTCGGAGACACAAACGACTCCGACACCCCAGTACGTCTCACGAACACGAACATCGACGGTGAGGTCACCTTCATCGACGCGGGAAGAAGTCACACCTGCGCCGTCGTCACCAATGGGGACGTCTACTGTTGGGGAGCCAACACCACAGGACAACTGGGGACCGGGGACAAGGTCACCAGCAACTCGCCGGTCAAAGTCCAGGGTCTCACCCTCCCCGCAATACAGGTTGCCTGCGGCAGCGAGTTCACTTGCGCGTTGATGAACGACCAGACGGTTCATTGTTGGGGTGTCAACGACAAGGGACAGATGGGCGAAGGCACCTCAGCCAACGCAAATACCCCACAGCTCAGCCCCGTTGAGTCGAACGTCACCGACGCGGTCGATCTTTGCGCAGGGCTGGATCATGTCTGCGCCCTTCAGGCGGATGGGGGCATCGAGTGCTGGGGCTTTAACGACAAGTTTCAGCTCGGCGACGACACAGCGACAAGCCGAGAAGCCCCCGTGGCGGTCACGCGGATTGGCCCAGGCGGTGACCTCGCCGGAGCGCTGGACATCGATTGCTTCAACAAGCAGACCTGCGCGCGCCTCCCCAATGGTGACGTGGTCTGTTGGGGAGAACCTTCCGAACTGCAGCTCGGCGGGGGAGTCGGAACGCCAGGAGCGAGCGGCACCAAGGTCATCAACGCGGTGAACGCGTCGCAAGTGGCTGTTGGCGAAAAACACGTCTGCATCTTGGTCGCTGACCAAGTGAAGTGTTGGGGCCACAACGACAGGGGACAGACTTCGGCCCCCACCAACGCCGATACCAACCCTCCGGTCACGGTCGCTGGCTTGAGCAATATCATGGTCATCGGCAACGGCTGGAAGCACAGCTGCGCCAGCGACGGGAACGACGTCTGGTGTTGGGGGGAGAACGGTTCGGGTGAGCTTGGCGACAACTCGACCGCCGATAAAGACGAGCCTGTCCTCGCCATCTGGCCCTAACCCCGAATCATCACCCGCCGGCTCGCTTTCACATACTCCACCGAGAACCCCCGGAACCGCGGCACGAACTGTGCCGCGGGCTCCGGTGCCCGCTTGGCCTCGCCGTTCAAGGGCTCGAGGATCACCTTGCGCTGCAACGGCCTCACCGTGCATCCATAATTGCGGCCCTGGTGTGACCACTCTCTCGGGAAGTCCGTCGCCAGTTTTTCCAGCTCCCAGGCTGGCGCGCCCAGCTCGGCCTCGAGATCCACCAGAAAATCCCCGGCGTTCAGCAGGCTCAAATCCGCACAGCTCTCGAGTCCCAGCTGCTCGAGCCGCTGCTGCAAGAACACCACCGGCTCGCCGCTTGGCGCAGCGGCGCCCGCACGACGCCACTCTGCGTCCGGCCACGTCGCCGCCAACCTCCACAGATGCAGCTGGTCCAAAAACGCCGCTGCGGCCCCTTTGAACAAGCGCCCCTCGAGGATCAGCCCAGCCACCGCCGTGCGCAATGGCACGCCTTCGAGCTCTTGCTCCTCTGCATGCAGCACGACACCCGCCAACGAGCGCCTGACCGACGCCACGACGTGGACGTTTCCCCGCTCCTTGACGAGCTTGGCCGCTTCGACCTCGACCTCGCCCAACCCCGCGTCGAAGAGACGTCGCGGGCTGCAGGGCAAGAGCAGGCGACCAATTCCGCGCACCTGCGTGCCCGTCGCCGCCAGCCAGAAGTGCCCGAGGAGCAAGCCGCAGGTCGGCGGCGTTCGGCGCTCATCTCGAGCCGGGTAGGGCGGCTCCCAGTCCCGGACCTGCAGCTCCAGCTCGCCATTGCTCCAGGGCTTTGAGTCGACTCCCCGTTGCTCTTTGCCGCCCTTCACCTTCTGCGCCCGCGGCCGCATCACGAAGCCGGCTTCCGGCCAGCGCTCCAGCAGATGAGCGACCAGCGCGTCAGGGTCCGGCAGCTCGAGGTCCAGCGTCGGGTCTGGCGGTGCCCCGAGGTCGGCCCGCAGCCGCGCCGACAGCGCCCGCGCCTCGCTCAGCCGCGTCCCGTGCAGTCCGTGTCGGCGCGGGTGGCCGAAGCGCAGGGCCCTAAGCTGCGCGAAGACCTCGTCGCCGACGCCGCTCAGCAGCGCCTCACGGGCCTCGGCGAGGGTTTGGCGCTCGGCTTCGGCGCTGGGGAGCGGCAAGAAGAGGTCGCCGCTGCGCTCCAACAAGGCCACCAGATCCGCCAGTCCGCCCGCCAGGGCGGGCGGCGGGTCGACCAGCAACATGGCCTCGAGCGCGCCGACGGGCAGATGGAGCAAGGAATGGCCGCGCTTCGTCAGGCGCCCGTCCGCGTCGAGGGTGCCGCGCCGTCGCGCCCTTTCCCGGGCCCGCTCGACGGCGAACGCCGGCGGCGCGCTGACCCAGCGGGCGGCGTCGAACGCGCCTCCGAAGAGGCCACAGGCCGCGGCTCGCAGCAGCAGATCGTCGAGCTCGACCCGCTCGATCTCCGGCGTAGTCTCGGCCTTCGCTCGGTAAGCCCGGCTCCACAGCCGTACACAGCGGCCGGCCGCGACGCGGCCAGCGCGGCCCGCCCGCTGCTCCATCGAGGCCTGCGAGATGGGCACCAGAGCCAGCGCCGAACGCCCTCCGCGATGGATTCGACGGCGCTCGAGCCCGCTGTCGACCACCAGCGTCACCCCCGGCAGCGTGACGGAGGTCTCGGCGACGTTGGTGGACAGAAACACGCGCCGTCGCCCGGAACCCGGCCGGAACGCCCGCATCAGCTGCTCGGGCGGCAGAGTGCCGTGCACCGGCACGAGCTCCAGGTCGTGCTGGCGCGCCAGCCCCTGCAGCGCGCCCGCGGTGCGCTCGAGCTCCGCCTTGCCAGGCAAGAACACCAAGATCTCCCCACGGTCCTCGGGAAACTCGCGCAGCGACTCGGCCAGCGCGTCGCAGACCCGAACCTCGAGGTCCCGCCCGCTGGGTTCGGCCACCGAGTCCACGGTCGACACCACGACGGGGTAGGAGCGCCCATGGGTCTCGAGCGCCTCGGCGTCGAGCGCCGTGGTCAGGGGGCCGACGTCGAGCGTCGCCGACGTGAACACCAAAGGTTGTCCCTGACTGGCTCGGTGCGGCCCCATGAGCAAGGTCACCACCAGGTCGACCTCCCAGCTGCGCTCGTGAAACT
>PFUG01000226.1 GCA_002789955.1 Deltaproteobacteria bacterium CG_4_9_14_3_um_filter_63_12
CTGCGCCTGAGCTCCGCGGGAGCCGCCCCCGGCACCGTCCGCGTCGGCGACACCGTTCGCGTCAGTTTCCGCGTCCAGGTCAACGGCAACGCCACAGGTTTGGTCCGCAATCAAGCCCGCGCCAACGCTGGCGGAATGAGCTGGCTCAGCGACGATCCCAACACCGCCGCCCCCGACGACGAGACCGTCTTCTTCGTGGGCAGCGGGCCCGGCTTGGGCGTGCCCAACAAGAGCGTGACCATCAACGACGACAACGGCAACGGCCAGGCCGACATCGGCGAGGACCTCGTCTACACCGTCTCGGTCACCAACGTCAGCAGCCAGGTCGTCACCGGGGTTTACCTCAGCGACGCCATCCCTGCTGGCACCGACTACGTCGTCGGTTTTCTCTCCCTCAATGGACGTCCGTTGACCGAGGCCGACGACGCCGACGAAGGCCGCGTCTCGGTGACCCTCATCGAGGTCGCCGTCGGCGCCATGGCGCCCGGTGAGACGGCCACCGTGTCGTTCCACCTCGAGGCCTTCGAAGAGGGCGTCGTGGTCAACGCGGCCAAGGTCGAGGCCATCAGCGTGTCCTCTCAGGCCAGCAACCCCGTGACGACCATTATCGGCGCGGGGAGCCAGGTCTACCGTGTGCGCAAGGCGCAGCCCGTCGACCTCAACGGCGGTCTGCCGCTGTTGGGTGAGGACCTGCGCTACGTCATCGAGGTCGAGAACCTCGGGAACCAAGCGCTGCTCGGCGTCACGGTCGACGACGCCTTCCCTGTCGGCCTGAGCAAGCCCCGCGTCGAGCTGACTCCTTCTGGGGCCGCCGTCGAGTTCACGCCCGGTGGTCTGACGGTGTCCGGGTTCGACGTGGCGGTGGGCGCGACGGCCACCATTCAGTTCCTCGCCACCCTCGACCCGACGACGGCTCGCGACGGCTTGGAGCTCTGCAACGGCGCCACGGCCCTGGTCGGCACCCAGCTCGAGTCCAGCGACTTCACGTCCTGCGTGACGCCTGGCCGCACGCCTGGCGTGGTGCAGATGGGCGGCCTGGTCGTGCACGACAGAAACGACGACCAAGTCCTCCAAGACAGCGACAAGCGGCTGCCCAACTACCGCGTCGAGGCGGTCGACCGCATCACGCCCAGCCTGGTGCTGGCGTCGGCGACGACCGACAAGAACGGCGAGTTCGCCCTCAACGTGCCCGTCGGTGAGTACTACCTGCGTTACTACTCCGAGCGCGGCGTCCAGATGGGCCGTTACCCTGCCGACGGCTATCTCACCGCCACTGAAGGAACCCTGCCGCTCGACGCCACGATCTTCGTCGACCCGCAAGGCATCGTGTTCAACTCCCAGACGGCCGCGCCGCTGACCGGGGTGCAGCTCTTCGCCTACTATGACGACGACGATCCTTACCGCGCCGGTGAGCTCGTCGCTCCCGAAGGCCTCTCTCCCGAGGGCCTGAACCAACAAGGTCAGCTCACCAGCGCCGACGGTTTTTATCAGTTCTTCTTCGACCCCACCGAGCGCGGCGCTCGCCCCGTCGACGCCCAGCGCGCCTATCGGCTGGAGATCAAGCTGACGAACTCCCAGTCCTGGCAGTTCCCGTCGGTCTTGTTGCCGCCTCGCTCCGACCTGCTCGAGGTCGGGCGCACACCGATTCTGGTCGTGCCCAACGACCTGCCCGACCTCAACGCCGAGCAGCTCTACTACCTGCGCTTCCTGCTCTCCGGTGAGTCGGACGCCGAAGGCGCCCAGAACAACCACATCCCGCTGGATCCCATCCAGAGCTTGATCTCCCTCGACAAGCGCGTCGACAAGCCGACGGCTTCCATCGGCGACGTGCTGACCTACAAGGTCACCGTCCAAAACCGCTCCGACCGCGACATCATCTTCGACCCGGCCGGCGACGCGACCGCCGCTTTCAACGGCGTCTTCATTCAGGATGAGCTGCCCTCGGCCGCAACCCTACGCTACGCGCCGGACTCCGCCCGCGCCAAGCTCATCAAGGACGACAAGGTCACGGACCTCGAGGTCGCTCTCGACAAGGGCGGCGCCACGACGGGCGAGTCGATCCTGCGCTTCGGGCACCCCTTCGGGAACGACGTCGTCGGACTGGACCTGCCCGCAGGCGGCCGCCTCGAGCTGACGTATAACACCATCGTCGGCATCAAGGCCCAACCCAACACGACCTACACCAACATCGCGACCGCCTTCGGCACGGGCAACGTGCGTCTGACCGACAGCGACACCGCCGATGTGCGGGTCGTCGCCGATCCGATCTTCGACCAGGGCGTGATCTTCGGCAAGGTCTTTTGCGACCCCAACGCCAATGGCTACCAAGACGCCGGCGAGGAAGGCGTCTACCACGCCAAGCTCATGCTCGACACTGGCTACTGGGCCGCCACCGACGAGTACGGCAAGTACCACTTCCACGACATCGATCCGGGCAGCCACCTCATCAAGCTGGACACGACGAGCTTGCCTCTCGGTGGCACCCTGACGACGGCCGAGTCGCGCGTCTTCTACATGACCCGCGGTCTGCCGACGAAGACCAACTTCGGCGTCGAGTGCCCCGTCGCCAACATCGTCGACGACGTCGACGTGCTCGTCGGCGACGCCACGGCGCGCAAGGTCGCGGACGAGTTTGCGGCCCGCTTCATCAACGTCAAGGGCGACCTGAACCTCTGGACTACCGAGGTCGCCGGCACCAGCTTCGACCTCATGCGGCCCAGCGCTTACGTCAGCCTTGGCGAAGCGACCCCGGCGCCGCCTGCCGAGGGTGTGGTGGTGCAGCTCGAGGGCGGCGCCTTTGCGCAGCCGCTCGTCTTCACCTTGGGCATGAGCAAGGGCCCCGCGCCCTCGCGCTGGAAGCTGTCCGTCGCCCGCAAGACGGAGCTCGCTGAGACCACTCCTGGCGAGCTCGTCCGCGAGTTCGAAGGCGACGGCCTGCCGCCGGCCACCTTGGAGTGGAACGGTACGTCCAGCTCCGGCAGCACCTTGGCCGTCGACGGCGGTCAGAACTACGAGTTCTGGCTCGACGTGATTGGGGGCGACGACGAGTTCGGTCGCTCGGCACGAGGGATCTTCTTGGTCGCCGGGGTCGACGAGAGCGTCATCGAAGAGGTGACCATCGACTCCCTCGGCGGCGCGCTGTTCGACAAGAACAATAAGCCGACGAAGACGCTCAAGTCCGCCTTGACCCTGCAATCCATGCTGCTGTCACTGCCTCCGAAGGACGCCAAGGTCATCGTCGAGGTGCACGTCGACGACGAGCTGGCGCCCTATGAGGCATTCGATTTGACCGACCAGCAGGCCAAGAGCTTGCGCAACTACCTCAAGGCCCGCGGGCTGATGGGCGACGAAGGTGAGGTCGTGGCCAAGGGCTCCGATGTGCCCTTCCTGCCCAATTTGGACGAGGAGAGCCGCCAACAGAACCGACGCGTGGTGATCAAGCAGGTGGGGACGGGCAAATCGAGCGGCGCCGACAAGGTCGGGACCGTCGAGCGAGTGAAGTCCCGCGCCATCATCAACGACTACTCGGTACCGTTCACCGACGGCGACTTCGACGTCCTCGTGCCCAGGCCCGTCGATGGGCTCTTGGTCGTCGACATCCAAGACGCCTCCGGCGCTCGCGCCATCAAGGCCGTCGAAGTGAAGCCCGCGCCAAACGACCAGGGCGTACAGGTCGACCCCTTCGACCGCACCTTCGACCAGGGCGACACGAAGCTCCCGTTGGTTCCTGCCAGCTTCGTCCCAGGTCAGGCGTACTTGACCATCGCTCAGGCGCCGGCGCCGCTGACGCTGCACGATGTGGCGCTCCAGATGGAGCAGAAGAGCTTCACGGCCGCGGCCGGGGCCCTCTCGCCCAACGCCAAGTTCGACTTCGTGCTGCCCGCCGGGCTGCCAGTGCGGGCTTGGAGCCTCGAGGTGCGTTACCAGTCCAGCGGCGAGCTGGTCTATCGCGTGTCCGACGACGGCGAGGTTCCGCCGATGCTGCGCTGGAGCGGCGCGACCAAAGACGGCGTGCTCCTCAGCGGCATCTACGAGGCCCAGCTGACCGTCATGGGCGCCGGCGCTTCGCGCGCCGTCAGCCCGCCGACCGCCTTCGCCGTCAACGACCCGAAGGGGACGCCGCTCGAGGTGCCGGCCCCCTCGGCGCAGGCGCCTTCGTTGCACATCAACGGGCGCGAGATCCTGCTCGCCGTCGACGGTCGGTTCCAGTTCAACGTCGAGGGCTTCACCGGTGAGGCCTTCCTGGCCGACCTGCGGCTCGCCGACGGCAGCCGAATCCTCGAGGTTTTTGAGATTCCGGCGGGTTACGAGCGCAACAAGGCGCCCGAGCTCCCGGCTGTCGACGTGACGCCAGCCATCACTCCGACCGACGTCGCGCCGACCGACGTCGCGCCGACCGACGGTGCGCCGACCGACGGCGCCACGGTAACGCCCACCGCCCCCCCTCCGACCGACGTCGCGCCGACCGATGGCGCCACGGAGCCGACCGAGAAGCCGCTCGTCGATCCCTTCGAGGAGCCTCTGGTCGACCCGTTCGAGCAAGACAGCGGCGACCAGATCGACGGCTCACTCCTGGCCCCGACGGGGCGCCAATTGGCTGTGCTCTCCCGTCCCGTCTCCCCCGACAGCGTGCGACGCTCGAGCTCGGCCATCCGTGCGGTCGCGCCCGAAGAACTCTCGGTCACCGACGACGAAGGCTTCCGGCCGTTGCGCGGCCACCGCATTGGCCTCGGCAACGACACGCGAGTGCCGCGGGTGCGGGTCCTGTTGGCGCAGGAAGTCGATCCTTTCGAGACCACGCCCATGGAAGTGGTCCTGCCCGCCGCCGACGGCGCGACCGAAGCGGTCGATGGCGTCGAGGGCACAATCCCTGGACCCGACGGTGAGGTCGGCGCGGACGCGACGCGCGCGACGGTGCCGGATTCTGACGTCGAGTCGCGCGTCGCAGGAACCATGAGCAAGGCCGAGCTCGACAACCTCGCCAAGTTCGGCGCGTCCCCGCTCAACCAAGCCTTCACTGCCGAAGGCATCATCGACCTCGAGGCGCTCAAGCGGGCCGCCCGCGCCGCGAACCTCAAGGTCGCCTTGCCGTTGGCCGACATGAAGCTGCCCAACGACGAGCTCGTGGTCAACGGCGTCACCGACCCGGCGAACCAGCTGGCCGTCAACGGCAAGACCGTCGAGGTCAAGGAGAACGGCTCGTTCGAGACCGTCGTGAAGTTGCCCGACGGGCCGTCCACCTTGGTCATCGAGACCCTCGATCCCGACGGCAACCAAGGCCGCATCGAGTGGCCTGTCCAGGTCGAGCCGACGCGCTACTTCCTCATGGCCTTCGCCGACAGCGCGGTGGCCAACACCGCCGCGAACCTGGCCGGCACCAACGACCACAACTCCACCACGGTGGGCAGCGGCGTCATGCTCTACGGCCAGGCGCGCCTCTACTTCAGGGGCCACATGAAGGGCTCCGAGCTGGGCACCGAGTTCTTCGAGGCCTTCGACTCCACCGTCCACATCGACACCGGCAAGAAGGCCGAGTTCGAAGAGATGTTCTCGACCCTCATCCAGCCCGAAGAATACTACCCCGTCTACGGCGACGCGGCCGAGGAGAACCACGAGGTCAACGCCCGCGGCAAGCTCTACCTCGTCCTCGACGCCGATGAGTCGCACCTGAAGGTCGCCAACTTCCGCGCCGACATGAAGGGCATCCAGTTCTTCGACTACGCGCGGGCCTTCTACGGCCTCGACGTCGAGTTCGACAAGACCTTGGCCGAGAACTACGACACCGACGCCCGCATCTTCGTTGCTGGCGACAGCTTCCTGGGCGATGGCTCGCCCAAGCTGCGCCACACCTACAACTACCTGCGCGGCACGGGGGGCTCGCTCTACTACCTCGAGCACGACCACATCGTCGAAGGCAGCGAGCAGCTCTTCTTGGTGGTCAAGGACCGCATCACCGGCGCCGTGCTGAGCCGCGTGCCCCAGACCAACAACGTCGACTACACCCTGCGCTACGCCGAGGGTCGCATCCTCTTCAAGAGCCCCGTCTCCTCCGTGGCAGACGACTCCATGATGACCGGCGGCGAGCTCGACACCCGCAGTACGATGGACGGAAACCCAGTCTTCATCGAGGTCGGCTACGAGTACGAGGCCGACGACGACGCCGGCAGCACCACTTGGGGCGGCCAGCTGCGCGAGACCTTCTACGACCAAGTCGAGGTCGGCGTCGGCTACGTCGAAGAGGGCCGCGGCGGCGCCTTGGCCGGCAACGACTACCAGCTCTTCGGCGCCGATCTGGCCTACCGTTATTCGCCCGAGACCTTCGCCGAGGTCGAGTACGCCCGCAGCCGCTCCTTCGACACTCTGGCCGTCCTCAGCGAAGACGG
>PFUG01000683.1 GCA_002789955.1 Deltaproteobacteria bacterium CG_4_9_14_3_um_filter_63_12
GGCCGGCTGCCCTTGAGCGTCGTCGTGCGCGGCGGCGAGGGAGAGGTCCTCGTCGTCGAGGGACAGTGGGGCGCGCACCACGTGGAGGTCCGCTCGTCCGAGCTGCTCTCAGCCGCGCGCGACCAAGGTCTGAGCGAGGCGCTCCTGCGCGACAAGTTGGGCGCGCTGGGCGGCACTCCGTTTTTCCTGGCCTCGCTCTTCGTCGATGGCTTACACCCAGGACTCCACCTCCCCGTCTCACGGCTCAAGGCCCTTCGTCGAGAGCTGACCGACGCGCTCAGCGCCCGAGTCGTCGTCGGCGCCCCTCGCACCCTCGAAGAGGGGGGCGTCCATCAGAAGATTCGGGAGCGGCTGCTCCCCGCCACAGGGCAAAGCGCGGCCTCCACAGAGCGCGACGTCGAGCTCATTCCCCTCTGCCGGACCGACGAACAGCTCGGCGCCGTCATCGAGGCCGGCTTTGATTGCGTCGAGCTCGACTGGATGGAGCTCATCGGGCTCGGTCGTGCCGTGAAGCGCGCCCACGAAGCCGGCCTGCGGGTCGGGCTCGCCACCCTTCGAGTGCAGAAGGCCAGGGAAGAAGGCTACGATTCTCGCCTCGCCAAGATGAGGCCAGACTCTGTCCTGGTGAGGCATTGGGGCGCGGTGATGGAGTTCAGGGACCTCGACCTCGAGGCGTTGGGCCTGGGAGAGAAGCCAGTGTTGCACGGCGACTTCTCGCTCAACGTCACCAACAGCCTGACCGCGTTGCACCTCCTCGGGCTGGGTTTGGACACCGTCACGGCCGCTCACGACCTCGACGCGACCCAGCTCTTCGCGCTGATCGCGGCGCTGCCCGAGCCGCATCGGCTGGCCGTCGCCGTCCATCATCACATCCCCACGTTTCACACGGAACACTGCATCTACGCCCACAACTTGAGCGACGGCAGCGACCGCCGCACCTGTGGGGCGCCGTGCGCGGAGCACCGCGTCACGCTGAAAGACCACAAGGGTCGGGCCCACCTCGTGCTGACCGACGCCGGCTGCCGCAACACCGTCTTCAACGCCGCCGCACAGAGCGCGGCGCACCTGGTTCCTCGCCTCATCGCAGCAGGCATCCGCCGGCTGCGCATCGAGTTCGTGTGGGAGAACCGCGAAGAGGTCTCGACCGTCCTCGACGGCTACCGCCAGCTGCTCGCTGGGACCCTCGACGCCAAGGGGCTGTTGCAGCGGATCTCCGCGCACGAGCAGTTCGGCGTTGGTCTGGGGACGATGCAGGTGCTGGCCTGAGGCGTTGCGTAGGTTCCGCAGCTGCAGTCGCCGGACTCTGGGCGTTGCTGCTGCTGTTTCATGGTCCGACAGCTGATGCTGCTTGACCGGTCTGGAGTCTGGAGCTGGAGCTTCAGCCGGAAGCCGAGCTTGATTCTGCTGCAATCCGACGGCCTACGACGTTAACTCCGGACAGACCTTGAACCTGCGGTTTCGTGGTCCGATGTTGCCTCGACGGTCCGTTGTGCGCTCACCAACCCTCGAACAGCATCAGCAACGCCACCAACCCGCCGAAGACCACCACCAACGTCACAATGAGGATCGTCGTCTCGAACCTGCCCCATTTCTTGTCCAGCTTGGGCCGAACGATGGTGCCGGAGTGGTCGGTGTCTTCTGGCATGAAGCGAGGCTGGGTCGGCACAGGGGGGCGATCGGGGGGCCCGAACTCTAACGGAGCTTCGCCGACTTCGTCGTAAGAGACGGTGTCGATTTGTTGTGTCGAGAGCACGTCGTCGGTGGGTTCATCGGACCCATTGAGCTCAGGCAGGTGCGCGAGCTCGGCGAGGTAGTGCTGCAACGGATCGAGGAAGCGCAGCTTCGTGGCGCCGATGAGGATCCGAGCCTCGTGTCCCAAGGGGGTAGGCGCGAGCAGGGCCTTGCCATCAATGTAAGTCAGACCCTCGAGCAACGGACGGGCGACGAAACCCCTGCCGGTGTGCAGGAACTCCATGTGCTCAGCGGTGCAATCGGACTCCTCGAGGGTGATATGGCAGCCGGGCGTAGACCCCACCACGACGCGGGTCAAATCCTCACCGATGCGGAACCGAAAGCCCCGCTGCGGTCCGCTGGTCACTTCGATTGAGGCGTTGCCCCCTGCCCCTCGATTCTGGAGCGTCTCCCACACCATCTTGCGAACTTCTTCGCTGTTCTCCTCGATGGAGAACGAGTGGGTGACGGACTCCAGCGGAGTGACTTGGATGACGATCTCGCCGGCCGCGAGCAGGTCTCCGCTCTTCAAGGGGGTGTAGGCAAAGGCGGCGAGGCGTTTGCCGTTGAGGATGGTCGCGTTGGTCGAGCCGTTGTCGACGACCAGATAGCTTCCGCCCTCGGCCACGAGGGTGAAGTGGTGGTTGGAGATGAAGGAGAAGGGCAGCCGAACATGGCAGTCCTCCCCCCGTCCGACGATGATCTCACCTAGATCCAGCTCGAACTCGTAGGCCGTTTCACTCTTCGGCGACAGCCAGATGGACAGCTTGATCGGCATCGGAGTCGATGGGGCCCGTGAGCGAGTGAAAAGGGGAGAATCGCCTGAAACTTGCCCGTAATCCTACTTGCGGCGGGCGCGCTGGTGCAAGGCTCGTGGGGTTCGAGTCCGACCGTGGCTGCGCCTCAGTCGTTTGCAGATTACTCGTCCACCAAGGTCTGGGCCTCTTCGTATTGCTGGATGAGAATGTAGCGCAGCTTTACGACCTCTGCGTCCCAGTCGGCCAACGGCGGAGCGTCGGGATCGGCCTCGATGAGCGGCCGAATGGTGGCGCGATAGCGTTCCAGCCGCTCCAAGACCGACTCCAGATTGGTGTTTGACCCAGTCAGCAGCGCGTCGAGCGCGGCTCGATACGCTTCCCAGTTTTGCAGCATCAAGCCCCGCAGCAGCGGATCGCACTGAGGCGCGAGAATCCCTAGGTCTCCGGGCAGTCCTGGGATCTGAAGCGCTTCGATGGCGCAAGCCTCTGGGCTCGTGTCCGACCAGGAGCGACCCAGGTCGGCGTTGGGTTGGCCGAAGGTGTTGTCCAGATCCCAGGGGATGACGACCAAGCGGTCGTCAGACGGATCCTCGTAGAGATAGTAGTTGTGGTTGTTGCACAGGCTGCCAGAGCAGTAGAGCTTCCAGATGCCGTCCCAGTTGTTGATGAGCTGGTCGACGGCGTTGTAGGTCGCCATGGCGCCTCGGTCGATGAAGGGGTCGACCGCCTCGTTGAAGGTCGCCTCGGTGGCCGACTGCAGCGCCTCCGAGAAGGCCAAAACACGGCTGATGTCGGCAACGGTCTCGTTGGTGCGCAACCCGCTGACGTAGTACTGCGGGTCGAGGATACCCGGCCAGCGCTCTTTGTAGAGGTTCCCGCCTGGCTCGTCGAAGTGGTCCTCGAGGAACTCCTTGTCGACGTATTCGACCAGCGCGTAGAGGCTGGGCGCAGAGCCGTTGATGCTCAACGTCGCATGAACGACGCGTGGCGCCCGCAGCCCGGCGTCGAGGAAGAGGCGGTAGGCCAGACGCTCTCGCAGGCAGCTGCCGTCGCGCGTGCACGAGTGGAAGAGCAACTTGCGCAACCCCAAGAACCGCCCCGCCTTGTCGTACTCGTTGAAGCTCACCTTCAGGGGCAGCTTGTCACAGATGAGCTCGCCGTTCGCATCGAGGCAGCTGAAGAGGGACCCGAAGGCGCCTTTGTAGCGGACGGCAGCATCGGTGCTGCTCTGCCCTTGGTAGGTGAGGGTGGCGGGAACGTATTCCTCGAGGCCCGCGTTGTGGCTGAGCCACTCCCAGTCGGCGGGCTGCACTTCGAGGTCGAAGTGGGGAGTTGGGGCGGTGTCGTCGAAGAGCCGATCGCTCTCTTTGGGAGTGGCGAGGACTGTGACCTCGTCCGCGACGAGGTCGGGTGCACTCACGTCCGCGCTGACTTCGGCCGCGATGGTGTCAGCGACGGTGTCCGGGGGAGTGGAGCGGCCCGGCTCATCAGAGCAGGCTCCGGTTGCCAAGAGCAGCAAGATCCCAAGCGCTCGGAAAGAGGCGCGTCGTAGCGTTGAGCCCATCTCAAGGTCCTAGGCAGGCGGCTCGGTCGCCGCAGGTAGAGCCGTTGGCGATACACGCTTGCACCGCGGCCGCGGCGCCACTCATGGCGAGGTAGACCATGCAGGTGTCGACGGTGCCGATCTCGAGGTTGCAGCCAGCCAGGGCTTCGCAGGCCGTGCGCAGGTCTGCCGCGGCGACGCCGAGGTTGCCGCTGCACAGGTCGACGAACGGGGCCTGGGTGCCCAGCCCGGCGAGCATGGGGTCGGCGCAGGTGATGGCGGGGTCGAGCACGGCTTGCACTCCGCTCGCCGTGGGGCAATCGGGCTCGGTTTGACAATAGATGGCCAGGGCCTCGGCGAGGCCTGTTTGGTAGGCATCGGCGTTGCCCGCGCAGTTTTGCACGATGCACTGACCGGTCTTGTTGCCGTAGGCGAGGCATTGCTGGGCCGGCGCACAGGCGCCGCCATAACAGATCGCCTCGAACTGCGGGTTCTGGCTCGCCATCGCGATCACTTCTGCGCAGGAGGCACCGAGGAGATCGACGGAGCCGTTGTCGCAGTTCGTCTGACAGTCGCCGACGATGTTGGGTCTGGCGGGTGGGTTGATCAGGGGGCACTCGTCGATGACGCAGTCGGCCAGATGGCCACAGGCCAGCTCGCAGACGTCGGAGTTGCAGGCGGTGTCGAGGTTGGGGAGCAGCACGACGCCCTGCGCATAGACCTGGTCGCAGGTGGCCGCGTCGAGGAGGGCTGCGGCCGAGCTGTCGGTGCAGGCGTCGTTGCAGGCCGACCAGAGCAGGCCGACGGTCTGCCAGGTGATGCCTATGCAGCGGCCCTGAGCGCACTCGACGAGTCGATCGCAGGCCTGGACGCAAGTGGGCAGCGGCGCAATCTCGACGTCTGGGGTCGTGTCTACAGGGTTCGTGTCGGCGAAGTTGGTGTCGGCCTCGATGTCCGCGCTGCTGTCCGTCGGGGAGTCAACAGTCGCATCGGTAAGGACGCCGTCGGCGAGGGTGAGATCGTCTTGGATCTCGACCACCCTGACGTCCTCCTGGCCCGAGCGTTGGTCGTCGGAGCAGGCGGCGGCTGCAAACGCGACGACGAGAAGCCCGGTGAGCCAGGTCGCGAAGTCACGGCCAGAGAAACGTTGGAAAGAGTGGTGGGGTTGCATCATTCCTCTCCGGGGGGTGGCGGAAGAGGTGAGTGTAGCGGGTTCCTGTTCGTCCGTCTGCATGGGTTGCGGTCGATTCTTTCGCACGAAGCTTTCGTTGTGCCGCGCAGAGATCCACAGCCCCGCTCGACCTTCTGCAGGAGCAGAGACCGGTTGTGCGGCGTCGCAGAGCTTGCGGCCATGAGTGGATCCCGGTATTTTTCGGGGGTTGTTCACTCCTCGGGAGTGGTTTGGTGCAACGGGAGCGGACTTGGCGAGTTGGAGTCGCCGCCCACGAAGCTCTGTCTAGCGCCCGAACACGCCCCCCAACTCTAGGCATGCGATGCTGATCGGGTTCAACAACGATATCGAGTTCAACGGCATGATGTTCCACATTCAGACCGAGGATCACGGCATCAAAGATGGGCACATCACGACGATTCTCTTCTACAGTGGTCAGATCCTGGACTCGAAGAAGATCGGCTACCACGAGGACATCGAGGGGATAACCGAGGAGGAGGAGAAGAAGAAAGTCATCAAGAAGCGGATGGTGACTTTGCACCGTGAGTTCTACAAGAAGCTTTTCGACGGGACCTACAACGAGGCCGTCGAGCATCTGCTCAAGAAGCCCGAGCAGACGTCGGAGTCGTCCAGTGCGATCAAGAAGATGGAGCTCAAGGTCACGCCGCCGCCGAGCCCACCGAGAGCCTCGTCGCCGCCAGCGGCCCCACCTCCGGTCCCGCTCCAGGCTCGCGTGCTCAAACCCCACGACGACAAGCACGCCTTCAGAGGCTTGATCTGGCCCGAGAAAGATTTGGCCATCGACGGCTTGGTTCTGGCGTTCCTGCAGTCCCAGTAAAGGAGAGTGATATGGCCAAGAATCTCACGATCAAATACTGCACGGAGTGAAACTACTATCCACGCGCCGCCGGTCTGGCGGACGAAATCACCGAACGCTTTGGCGATGTGGTAGAGATCGTGTTCATCAAGGGAGGTGGGGGAGTCTTCGACGTTCACCTCGAGGGCGAGCTGCTCTTCTCCAAGCATTCGGTCAAGCGCTTCCCTGAGATTCGCGAAGCCCTCGACTTGATCGAAAAAGCGCTCTCGGGACCCCGCGAGGGGTCTAGTTAGTGTCCATCTTGAAATGGCGTGTTTTGCTGAGATCGGTGGAAAATGCGACCGAACTCTGAACTCTTCCCAAAGGACATCTCGTGAGTGCCCGTTCGGAAATGCCCCAGGTGCAAGGAGCCGACGACCGAGCGACGCAGGCGCATGACCGGTACGCCGAGGAGCGAGGGAGGAAGGCGACGCCGCAGATGGGGTATTTCCGGACGGGCACTAGTTAGACCCGATCGCGCGGTGGGACGCAGCTGGCTCGCTTCGAGCCAGCTCGGCGTCGAGTCACGCGCGAAAATCCGATCGCAAGCATGTACAACATCATCCCCGGCGGCCTCTTCGAGGGGCGATACTCGGTCGTTCGCATGTTCGCACAGGACGACACGTGCACCGTTTTCGAAGCCGACGACGGGGGTCGCAGGGGTGTCGTTCGAGTCTTTCGCGATGAGCAGTGGCGCGGCCGCTATGGCTGGCAACGGTTCCAAACCGATATGGGACCTGCGGCCAAGCTCAACCACCCGAACATCGCCGCGATCGTCGACATGGGACAAAGGCTGGAAGGCGGGGAGTCGTACCTCGTCAGAGAGTGGCTCGACCGGCGCTCCCTGGAGGTCTTCATCACCGAGGTCGGAGGTTTCGAGGACTCCGATGTCATCGATGTCCTGCGCACCGCGCTGAGCGCTCTGGCCCAAGCCCACTCGGCCGAGGTCGTGCACGGCAACCTCAACCCCTCCAACCTGTTCATAGAGCGCCTGCCAAACCATCACCTCGATGCCATCCTGGTGGACTTCGCGGTCGGCGCCAAGCTCGACCCGTTCACACCGCCCTCGGTGTCTAGCGGCTACTCGGCGCCGGAGCTCGAGAAGTGGGGCATGGCCACGGCCGCCACAGATCTCTACTCGCTCGGCATCATCGCCATCGAGATGAAGGTCGGCCAGCGCGTGTTCCCGCACGGCCAAGGTTCGGGCCGCAGTCCGCAGCTCCCGCCAGACCTCCTCGGCAACGCGCTCTTCCGCACGCTGCTCGCCAACCTAATCGAGCCCGAGCCGCGCAACCGCCCGGCCAGCGCCGCCATCGCGTTGGCCACCCTCAACCGGCTCGGCGGCGACACGTTCGACAGCCCAACGGGGGAGATCTCCCAGGTTCATGAGGTTTATGAGATCACAGAGAACCAACCCACCGTCGCGCTCGAAGCCCTCACGCCTCATCCACCGACGCGCGTCACCGCCGACTT
>PFUG01000303.1 GCA_002789955.1 Deltaproteobacteria bacterium CG_4_9_14_3_um_filter_63_12
CGTGCGGCTCGGTGGGGATTGGCGGTCGGGATCGTGGCGATGGTTGCGCTAACGGGGGCGTCGGCCGCCTCGGCGCAGTGCGTTGGCGACCTCAGCGTCACTTCCGGGCAAACTTTGAACGGCAACCCGGTTGATCTGACGACGATTACGTCACTTGGGACGTCGTCCAACCAGACCTTTACGGTCAATGACGGGGCCTGTGGTCCAACCAGCACACAAACCGACAACTTCAACGCATTGCCCAATGGTACACGTCCAATTTTCGGCAACTGGACCGGCGTAAATGGGAGCGACGGCACGTTGGGGTGGGTCGCGTTCAATGCCGCGACGGCATCCGCCAACACGGGCCCCACTGCCGCCACGGCAACGAGCACCTTTGTCTACCTCGAGAGCTCAGGTACTGGGCAGACCTACGGCGTAGGAGTCACGGCTGGGAGCTCGCAGTACATCGAGAGCAATGTGCTCGCCGCCAACTTAAACAGCTATTCCTTGACGTTCGACTGGCATATGCGGGTGAACGGGAACACCAACGCAAGCCTCCACGTCGACGCATGGAACGGCACCACGTGGGTTCTGGACATTACGGGTGGCGCGATTTGGACGGGCACCAACGGCGACGTCTGGACCACCACGAGCCCCATCAGCCTCCGTGCCTTCACCAACCCGACCTTGAAGGTGCGTCTTCGATACAGCGTGGGCACCACGGGCCAGGTCTACGACAACGACGTGGCCTTCGACAACCTAGTCATCACAAGCACTCCCTACATTTTCAACGGCAACCTGACCCAGGCCGCTACTGCCAGCACCACCAGCTGGACCGGCGGTACGAAGTGCCTCACTGTCAGCTACAGCACTGGCACCTGCACGACGACCGCCTCGGGCACGTTCACCTTCGTGGACGCCCAGACCACCGTCGGTAACGGCACCGACCCCGGCTCCCTCAGCGTCTGCCCCAGCACAGCCATCGTCGATCTCGACTCTTTCACCCTCCAAGCAAGCTCGGGGACCGACACCGTCACCGCGGTCCAGGTCAATTTTGCGGCAGGCACTGCGGGCGGCGTAGGCGTCTTGTCGATCACCAACGACGGCGGCGGCGTGACCTATGGCTTCGTCAACAACCCCACCGATCCCCAGAATGTGACAGTGTCGAACATCCCAGTGACCACGAGCGTGGTACAGTACAAGGTCCGCATCGCCCCGTCCGCCCACCTCCTCATGCCCGCAGTGCCAGGTGCAACCTATGCCGTGTCGGGTACCGTCAACCAAATCACCAGCACTAACGCCAAGGTCTACAACGACTCGACCTCGGCCTGGATCACGATTGACAACGCCTCCCCCACCGACGGCACCTGGGGCACCGTCACGCCTGGCAACGGCCAAGTCGTCCTCAATTGGACAAACTCCGGCAGCGGCGACTTTGCCAGCGCTGTCATCCTGCGCAGCACCGCGACCATCGCCGACGCGCCGCTCGAGGGGGTCACCTACGGCGCGGGCAACACCATCGGTGCGAGCACGGTCATCTTCGCCGGGAACGCGACGACCTTCACCGACACGACGGTCATCAACGGCAACGGCTACTACTACAAGGTCTTCGCCAAGGACGGGTGCGGAAACTACGCTCTGGGCGTGCAGACGGGACCCCACACCCCCACCGGACCCAACACGACCGTCTCCGACGGCACCCCCAACGCCAGCAACAGCTCGGTCTGCCCACAGACCGCGTCGGTCTTCGCCAACGCGTTTGGGCTGCAAGTCTCCGCCAACCCCGCAGACACCATCACCAGCGTCAGCGTCAACATTGGCGCCGTGGCCTCGGCTGGGGTGGACACAGTGACCATCACCACCGACACCGACACCGTGCTGGGCTCGGTCTCCACTCACGTGGGCGGGGTCTGGACCGTCACCGGCTTGAGCTTGGCTGCGGGCACCACCCTCTCGCAGTACCGTGTCCACCTCACACCTAAGTCGCACGCCGCGCTGCCTCCATCACCCGGGTCGACCTACTCCGCTCAAGCTCCGGTCAGCGCTGTGGCCCACGCTCTGGCCAACGCCATCATCTACAGCGATGTTGCGGACGCGACCATCACCATCGACAACCCCTCCCCCGCCGACTCGAGCTGGGGTGCCATCGTGCCCGCCAACAACCAGATCACCCTGAACTGGACCAACCCCGGCGGCGACTTCGCCTCGGCCGTCATCTTGCGCGACACCGCGCCCATCGCAGTGGGGCTCACCGAAGGCGCGACCTACTTTTCGGGCAACACCATCGGCTCAGCGACCGTGGTCTACGCAGGCTCGGGCACGAGCACGGTGAACGCGACCACCAACCAGACTGTGTACTACTACAAGATCTTCGCGAAGGATGCGTGCGGAAACTACGCTACTGGCGTGCAGACCGGGCCACACACCTACGACACACGGGTGGCCACGCAGCTCCCCACCGCCAACATCGACTCTTGCACCCAGATTACGGTCAGCGCACCATTCCTC
This sequence comes from Deltaproteobacteria bacterium CG_4_9_14_3_um_filter_63_12, assembly GCA_002789955.1. Classification (GTDB taxonomy): domain Bacteria; phylum Myxococcota_A; class Bradymonadia; order UBA4248; family UM-FILTER-63-12; genus UM-FILTER-63-12. The sequence goes on from PFUG01000303.1 coordinate 2,491, forward strand.
GGTGACGTCAACACCAACAGCACCACGACCTTTAGTGTCGGCTCTAGCGTGGGCGGACCTTTCACCGTCGTCTGCAACTTGGTCGCGGGCGCCAGTCCCCGCACCTGCGTCGATGCGGTCGTGGGCGCAACGGCCTACTACTACCAAGTCGACTTCGCCGACGGTGACGGCGTCGTGAACGCCGACCCGCAGGTTATCGGGCCGCTGACCACCCCACTCTGCTCCCAAAACGACACGGTCGCCTCTTCGATCTCCGCGACTGCTACGGGGTGCAAGACCCTCAATGCCCAAGCCCTCTTTGTGGGCGACGACGACGGCGACGGGACGACTCTCTTCCAATACAACACCTCGAACACCTGGCCAGGCACGACCGCTTGCGCGGCCGTTGGCGGCGGCTCGCCGAGAAACTGCAACATCACAGGGCTGCTGGCGAACACCACCTATTGGGTGCGAGCGATCTGGACAGACCCGGATGGAGTCGCTGGGAGCCCGCTCGTCTTTGGCACTGCCACGACTCCAGCCTGCGTTGGCGACGGGTCTGGCCCCATGCTCAGCGTGGTCTCGCCCAATCGAGATGCGACCATTGGCGCCACCGAACGCATCAAGGTCCAAGTCTCCGACGACGACGGCGTGAATGCCACCAACATCTCTTGGAGCGTCGACGGCGGTGTGCCGACCGCGTTGACTGCGGCCAACCGCAACCCCAACTACGACTGCAGCTTCAACCCGGGCATCAACGCGAAGCCCAACTTCACCTGCGGAGTCTATGAGTTCGACCTCGACACCATCGCGCAGTCCTTGAGCAACGGAAACCACTACGTCACGATCTTCGCGACCGACAACGCTGGAGGCGGCAGCATGAGCACGCAGCTTGGCCTCAGCATCGTGGTCCGGAACTCCGGAACCCGAGCAGCTGGTGCTGGGAATCTGCTGCGGCGCTCCACGGGCGGTCAGCTCTGCATGGACTGCCACGCGCTGCCCAGCCACAACAGTCAGGTGACCTCGACCAAGTATGGCTCTTGGGCCATGAACTGCATGGACTGCCATCAGCCTCACGAAACCGCCAACGTCTCGCTGTTCCGCGAGGTGGTGAGCACTCCCAACAGCGGCCTGAAGAACGTCGATTTCCGACGCAGCGTCGACACCTCTCTGGCAGTGGCGGGCTCCGCAGCGCAGGGTTACGCCAACACGGCGAGCCCAGGCAACGGGCCTTGCGAGGTCTGCCATACGAAGACGACCCAGTTCAATAACGACGGCTCTGGGGCGGGAACGCACTTCACGTACGCTTGTACAGGATGCCACACCCACGAGACGGGGTTCACTGGCTCCGAGAGTGCAGGCGGCTTCGACTGCGCCGACTGCCACGATCACATCTTCGAGCGCATGAATGGAAATGTGGCCACCAACATGGCTGGGCAACCTATCCTCAGTAGACACACCATGGGCGGTGTCCGGGGGGTCAACGACAGCTGGAACGAGGCTGCTGGTACCGACCCCCAATGGGCCAACCTCAACGTCGCAGAGTCCGCTCGAAGCTGCACGAACATGTGCCACAGCGACCACGTGCACGGCCCAACCCACGACCTCAACGTCTATACCGACGCCAAGACACGCACCACTGAGGCACAAAACGACCAGGCGGTCTGCCTCTCCTGCCACAGCGCGAACCCCGTCACCATCGCGACCAAGGTGCACCCAGCGGTGCCCAGCGCGAACTACCTCGCCTCCGCACACGATTACGTGGGAGGCACCTACGGGCTGCACGACGGTTCCACCTTCGAGCGCGACTGCACCAAGTGCCACGGCGATGGTCCCGAGGCCTTCCCGACCTCGACCGCCGCTGAGATCCCCTTCGCCGCGGTCCACTTCTCCCAATACGATTCGCTGCTTCGGGAGAACCCGAACAACGCTGGAAATGACGCTGCGTTTGTCTGCTACGAGTGTCACGGCACGACACAGCCTGCTGCGCCCAACGCCGGCGGCAATGTGCAGTCTGAGCTCACTCAAGCCTACCGCCACACCATGAGCACGGATACCGTCCACGACACCATCGCGGAGGCTACGCCGACCTACAATGTGACCTACGGGGCCGGCTCGGGAGGCAATCGCCACGTGGGCTGTCTAGATTGCCACAACCCTCACGAGTCTGGCGCCACCCTACACACCGCGGGAACCAACGTGATCGCAGCGACAGGAAGCCCACTGAGCGGCGTGTCCGGCCTCACGTTCTCAGAACCCGCTACCAACTGGGGCACCACCGCCGCCGGGAACTTCACCCCCACCGCTCGAGCTTCCAAGGAATACGAAATCTGCTTCAAGTGCCACTCATCCTTCGGCTTCGGCACCAGCCCGCCGACCTACAACTCGGCGGTCTGGACCGATGTGGCTCAGGAGTTCAACCCCAACAACAAGTCTGGTCACCCCATCGTCAATACTCTCAACAACTATCCAAACTCCACTGCCCCCAAGCTGCTCGCCGCCAATCAACTCTTGGCGCCGTGGGTCACCAATCGCGGCAACCAGACCATGTACTGCTCGGACTGCCACGGCGATGAGGCCAATGCTCCAGTGGTCGCTGGGCCACACGGCTCTGCGATAAAATTCATTCTGAGAGGTCCGTACACGCAGTGGCCCGGCTCGGGTACGATCGATGCCTCTTGGAGCACCTCTTTCTGCCGCAACTGCCATCCCATTCAGTCCGGTGGAACTTACGTCAACGACGCCCACAAAGAACACGACAACCGAAGCGCAGTCAAAGGTTGTTATAACTGCCACATCCTCGTGCCCCATGGTGGCGCGATGTCTCGTCTAATCGGGGATGGTAATGCCACCAACTTCCCGGTTCGCTATGCGTATCAGGGAGTTAAGACCAATATGTTCGTCACCAGCTTCACAAAGACCACGCCTACGGCCTACTCCAAGAGTAACTGCAGCTCTGCCACTAACGGCTGCACCACACACAGCGGCACTGCTTCTGAGAATTGGCCATAATCGGGCTCCGTTGAGCCCACGAGAAACAGCGAAGGCGGCCACTCATAGGCCGCCTTCGTCGTCTCTCGAGTCCGAACGAGTCAGAAGGGCATCAACTCCGTCCCGAAGCTCATCGTGTCGATGCACCAGACCTCGCCTCCAGACACCGGCGTCGAGGTGAAGTCCAGCCCACCCGCCAACGTGATCTCCACCGCCTTGATGTTGGTCAGCGAGCCCTCGAATTGCGCCCCAGCCGCCGGCACGTCCCAGGTCGTCACCTCGAGACGCCCCTCGTAAGCCAGGAAGCGCTTACTCTCGCAAGGGCCCACAGTGCAGCCCTGGTTCGTCTGGATCGTCACACAGGTCGTGCACGTCTTGTAGTTCTCGCCGTTGAAGTCAAAGACGTAAGGGAGGGCAGGGATCACGTCGAGCAGTGTCTCGATGGACAGCCGGTCAAAAGGTACCGACGCCACATTGGCTGACGCAAAGTCCACATACCCCAGCTCGCCCGAGGCGGCCTGGGCTGCGACGTCGAAACCGTTGAGGGTGCAAGGACCGACGACGAAGTCGTCGGCGACGTCCGTGACCGTGTCGTTTGTGGTGTCGGTGGCGTCCGCGACGGTGACGTCGATGGTGAGGTCGGTTTGGGTGTCGGCCAGGTCGGTGCTCGTGTCCCCAAGCGTCGTGTCAGCAGGGAGGTCTGCGGTCTGCGTGTCGTTGACCTGAGTGTCGCTGGTGTCTTGGACTTGGGTGTCATTCTGGGTGTCAACCGAGGAGGTGTCCGAAGCTTGTATGTCAGCGGCCGTCGCGTCGGAAGCGGTCCCTCGGTCGTCGGCGCAGGCGCCGCAAAGGAGGCTGAGGAGGCTTGGGACGAGAAGGAGGGCGAAGGGACGCATCATTGCATTCTCCATTGGGCATTCTCCATTGGGCATTCTC
>PFUG01000051.1 GCA_002789955.1 Deltaproteobacteria bacterium CG_4_9_14_3_um_filter_63_12
TTGGGAAGAGTTCAGAGTTCGGTCGCATTTTCCACCGATCTCAGCAAAACACGCCATTTCAAGATGGACACCAGACTAGAAGCGGCGAGACGCCGGTCCGCCCGGCCCGCAGGGCCGGGGTGAGGCCGAAACCGGTCTGTTGGCATCACGCCTGACGGGCCCCCTGAGAGGAGGGGGGAGCTATTGGCGGATGCGTAGCAAACAGAGCTGTACAAACTCCAGGAAGCGGCGAGACGCAGCTTCTAGTCTGCGCGGCGTCTTAGGGAGTGCTTTCGGAGCCGACGAAGTTCAGCCCGCCTGGGTAGGCGTAGGAGACTTGCGGTCCGAAGCCGTAGGCGACGATGCCGAAGGGGCCGTCGCCCTCGAGGGAGTGGCTGCCGACGTTGACGGAGACGCCGGCCGTCTCCCAGGCGCCCGAACCGATGGACGTGAAGGAGTTGCTGACGGCGACGCCGTCGATGCGCACCTCGACGCCGGGCTGGCGGGTGATGGTCACGTAGTTGGTGGTGAAGCCCGCGGGCGTGAGCAGGGCGTAGTCGCTGCGGTAGCGGGCGGTGGGGACGGCCAAGACCAGGGCGGGATCGCCTGAGCCCTCGCTGGTGGCCTGCCCGGAGACGAGGAGCTGCGCGACGCTGAGCTTGCCGGTGCCCTGGACCTCGAAGTTCTGGTCGCTGAAGAAGGTGACGAACTGCCCGGCGTTGAGCATGATGCCGTTGGCGTCGGGCTGCGGCGGATTGGTGGTGATGACGTTGCCGTCCATGGCGGAGACGATGAACCAGTAGTCATTCTTGACGCCACGCCCGGGGCTGAGCGCAGCGATGTACTCGTTGGCCCAGGTGTTGACCGGGAAGAGCTGCTCTTCGAGGTGGTCGGCGCAGCAGGCGTCGACGCCCTCTTCGGCGACGACGGCCTCTTCGTGTCCTGTGAAGACGGCGATGGGCTTGTCGGAGGTGATGTGGGTGCCGGTCAGGTCGTTGAAGCCATTGAAGAGGTTGGGATCGAGCGCCTCGAGGTTGAGCACCTCGCCGAAGTTCAGGGTGAACGTGGCAGGGATCCCCGCGGCCCATCCGGGGAGGGTGACCCCCGGCTGAATTCTGGCCGCCGGCTTGATGGTGACAGTGGTGGTTCCGAGCTCGGTGGCGAGCATCGTGACGTAGCCGTGCTGCGGGTCAGGGCAGAACTCTGGCGAGATGCAAGGCAGCGGCGCGGTCGGCCAGCCGACGACGTAGTAGTCCTGTCCAAGGACGTTGCGCGGCAGGAGCAGCGACGCGTCGTTGCTGAAGACGGCGACGTTCTCCAGCGGATTGAACTGGTGCACGGAGACCGGGATCGACGAGAGGATGTTGATGGAGTTCGAGGTGATGGCTGTGCCCGAGATGTCGAGGCGAGGCATCTGGAAGGCCTTCGCCGAGCGCGCAGGGACGATGGGATCGGGCACGTTGATGGAGACGCCGACGGCCGGAGACTGGAAGATGACGGTCGCCGGGGCCCCGTGCGGATTGGAGATCACGACGGAGTGCGGCACCTCGTCGGGTTTCGGGTTGGTCATCGGGTCGTGGTAGTTGTCCAGGTCCAACGTCCAGTACTCGCAGCCGATGTACGACGAGACGTACTTTCCGTATTCGCAGGGCGTGTGGCAGTAGCGGTCGCTGCAGACCGTAGCGGCCGGGCAGGCCACCGGAGCGCCATAGGCAGACCCGTCGGCGTTACAGGTCTTGATGCTGCTGCCATCGGCGCATTCGGGCTGGTTGGGCATGCAGACGTAGTCGTTGCAATAGCCGCCCATGCAGTGCAGTCCGGTGGGGCAGTCCTCCGGCAGCTTCGAGGCCCCGTCGGGCTGGCAGACGAACACGGCGTCATCGGCGGCGCAGCCCATGACCTCACCCGGGGTGCACTCACCGACATCGGTGGCGTCGAGCACGAAGGCGTCCCGAGTGTCGGTGACCAAGGTGGTCTCGGACTGATCGGGGTCGGCGTCGACGGCGTCGGCGCTGAGGTCGCCGTTGGCCACGTCGGACGGCCTCAGGTCGTCGTCGCTGCCCTTGGGATCACTCTTGGCGTTATCGCCACAGCCAGTGTGGAGCACGAGGAGCACGAGGAACGCGGTCAGCAGGGCGGTCTGGAGTTTCATGTCGATCTCACGGCTCTCGAGAACAGACTCAACAGCGAGCGGTCTCAAAATGTGAAGGGACGGCGCAAGGTCCCGAAGGCGCTTTGAACTGGGTTCGCGGGCGACACTGTAGCGCCTTTGCGACCAGGATGCCATGAGCTTTTCGTCACCCGAAGAGGCGGGGATCTCCCAGTCCGCGGGGGCGCGCTTGCTCGAACCCGAAGTTTCGTCTATCGCTCTTCGTTGCTTTGGCCCTTTGACACTTGGATTCGGTGAGGAGCGCATCATGTTCAGCCCGCGGGGGACTGCATTTCGGTGGCCTTTATTCTTGTTTGTCCTGGGTGCGCTCGCTCTCTCGGGCTGCGACGACACGCAGACCAACGCCATCGACACGAGCCCCGGGTTCGAGGACCTGACTCCGCCCGACGTGTGGGACGCGGGGAACAACCCCAACGGCTGCAGCTATGGCTACGGCGAGGGCTGCCCGACGCAAACGGTGGACTGCGAGCTGTCGCCGTGCGGCCACGGGCTCTGTGTGAGCGGTGGTCTGGGCGCGGACACCTGCCTCTGCGACGAGGGCTACGCCGGGCTGCTGTGCGACGGTTGCGCAGCGGGTTACGAGACGAGCGGCCTGATTTGTGTAACGGCGACCGGCGCGTGCGCGACGGCTCCGTGTGTTTTCGGCACCTGTCGTCCCAGCGGCGAGAGCTTCGTGTGCGACTGTCACGCGGGGTACACGGGCTCTCTGTGCGCCGCGTGTGCGGCGGGCTATCACGCGTCGAACCTGCAGTGCGTCCCAGACTGAGGGGGTTGGCAGGGCTTTGTGGGCGCCGGGGGCTGGCTCAAGCGACCTTGCCGGCGCCCGGTCGATGTGGTAGGGTCCGCCGCCGGTTAGTCGTGCCGCAAACTCGCGTTAATACGCTGAAATCATAGTTAATTTCGGCTTCGCAGGTCATCGACCAGAGCGCTTCGTGACCGATGACCGGGGCCGATGGTGTGCGTTGTGTGTGCGTGTCTGGCCTGGCTCTTCAGCAAACTGTGCCGACTCCCTCAGGGGCAATAGATGCGTCTCTCCGAACGTAGGTCGACCCGCCGCCTAGACTACAGCATCGCTGCAGTGCTGGGTCTCATTTTTCTGTTCCTCGGACTGGGCGGACCTGGGTTTTGGGAGCCATGGGAGAGCGGCCTGGTGCAGTTGGCTGAGTTCAGTAACAGCCACTGCTCGAACGCCGCTTTCTTCTGGGTCCCGCAGACCGAGAACCACTTGGTGTACAAGCCGCTGGCGCTGATCTGGAGCTTGATCGGCGTGCAGCACCTCAGCGCCCAGCCGACCGAGTTCCTGCTGCGCTTGCCTGGTGCCCTCGTCGGGCTGACCTTGCTGCTGCTGACGTTCGCGTTGGTGCGGCGCTTCTTCAGCCGGGCGGCGGGGTTCTCTACACTGCTCGTGTTGCTCTCGACGCCGATGTTCGTCTTCGGCGCACGTCTCTTGTCGGGCGGGATCTGGACCATCGCTGCGGCCACCCTGCCGCTCGAGCTCTATCTCTTGAGCACCTACGCCGAGAGCACGGCGGTGCGGCGAGTCTACGGGGGCCTGTTTGGCGCCTCGTTCTTGTTCGCGTTCGTCGCCGGTGGGCTGTACCCCCTGTTCGTCGTGGTCCTTACGTTGATGGTGTTCCTGCTCTGGAAGCGGGACAAGGCAGTGCTCGCCGGCTTTGCCAACGCCGGAATGGCGGTCGGCATCGCCATCTCGGCGTTTGGCATCTACGGAGTCTTCAGCCAGTACCAGAAGTATGTTCCGTACGCTCTGGAGGACCGCATTCCGCTCACTCCGAAGCGAGTCGTCTCCGAGCTCTCCATCGATCGGGTCGAGAGCCTGGGGCTGCGCGACGGGGTGTTGGTCGGAACCTTCCCTGAGGACATGTGGGAGGTCGTCGGGGCCGAGCGCTTCGTGCTCTCGATCGACAACCAGACGCTCGGGACCTCGCTGTGGCGGGCCTGGCTGGCCGACCCTGCGGAGATGACCAAGCTCTTCAAGGCGATGGGCGATCGAGGCTGGCTCGGCGAGGACGGACAACCCAAGGAGTTCGGCCTCCCGCCCAGTGATCGCGGCGCCACCAAGGCGACGCTGCAGTTCTTCCTCAACGACCTCTACGATCCCAGCCAACTCTCGGCGCTCGACACCGTGACGGTGCGCTCCTCGGTCGGTGTGACGCCGAATCTGGGGATCGTGCGGACGAAGCCCGAGTCGCTCGACGCATTCTTGCTGCGGATTTCGAGTCCACTTCTGGCCCCGGAGCTGGTCGAGGAGAAGACGGCGGAGCTGACCAAGGAGCCGGGCCAGGGGAACCCACAAGCCTTGCCCGAGCCTGCACCGGGCGTGAAGGTCGTGGAGCTCGAGCAGGTGGGGACTGTGAGAAATGGCCAAGAGGTGACGCTGATTGGCCCGTCGGAAGAGGCGCCGGGCTGGAGCGAGATCGAACTCTCTGGCGGCAAGCGCGGCTTTGTGCGCTCTGAGATCCTGGAGAAGAAGGCGTCTATCAAGCACCTGGGTTTCGAAAACACGGTGCGGTTCATCGGCTTCGGGATGTTCCCGTGGATCCTGTTTGCGCCATTCGCCCTCGCCATGCTGATGCTGCGCCGCGTGCACGACCTGGCCGACGAGGTCGACATCGCTGGAGACGTGGGCGACTTCCTGCTGATCTTCTTGAGTTTGGCGGTGTTGGGGATGGATCTGGGCGCGAGCCTGCTGAGCAACACGGTCTTTCTGGGGGTGGTCCCTGCTGCGGTGTCCTGTGGTCTGCTGCTGGGGAGCAGCACGTTGTGGCAACGCATCGACTCGGCTCCCTTGCATCGCAAGTTCATCGGCGTGGTCGCCATGAGCCTTCTCGCTGTCCTGGTCCACGACTACAAGACGCATCCCTGGCTCTTCATCGAGTCCTACTTGTCCGAGCCGACGATGGATTGGGACAAGGACCTCGAGGTCATGATGCTGCCGTTCAGGCTGTTTCGTGTGGTCGTCGCGGTGCTCATCGCTGGCTATTTCTTTGGTGCCGTGGTGTTCAGCAATCGGATGGTCGGCAAGGCGATCGCCTTCATGCGATGGCGCTTCCAGGGCTTCTTCGCGAGGGTCGATGCGCTGGACAGCACGGCACCTTGGGAAGTCCTCAATCCCCAGCAGCGCGTCTGGAAAATCGTTACGCTGCCTTGGGATTACTGCTTGCGTTGGGTCGTGGTCGTGCTCTGGTTCGTGGCGCAGGGTTTCCGGCAGATTCGGCCGGCATTGTTGGCCATGGGGTTGGCGTTCGGGATCATGTCGGCGTTCGTCTACCTCCCCGCGATGAGCTACCACCTCACCCAGAAGAGCTTGCTGGAACGCTACACCGAGGTGGCGAAGGAAGGAGAGCCGCTCTTCAACCTCCAGACCGAAGCGCAGAAGAGCTGTAAAGTCTTCAGCGACTGCGAGAGCGGCTACTCCTGTGTGCGCGGCAAGTGCACGGCAGAAGCGACCAGCTTCTACCTGGGCAACATCGAAAACATTCGCGAGCCCAAGCTGATCGACCAAATGCTCGAGGACGGACGCATTTTTGCCATCATCCCCCGCAAGAAGCTGGCGCACGTCAACGCCGAATACCGCAAGAAGTTCGAACCCGGGAAGCGCTCGAATTTGGCGGTCCTCGACAGCCGCTCGAGCCGCTACCTGCTCGTCTCCGACATGCTTCGAGACGGTGAGCAGGACGAGAACTTCCTCAACGACCTGATCCTCAACAGCGAGCCGACCCCGGAGTACCGACCAAAGCAGCCGGTCCGCTTCACCAACGGCTTGGTGTTTCTCGGCTACGACCTCGCGCCGGACACCGTCGGCAGCGGCGAAGAGCTGACCATCACCTACTATTTCCAGGTGACCCGCGACGTGACCCAGGACTGGCAGATGTTCTTGCACATCGACTACCCGGGGAATCGTATCAACGGCGACCACTACCCGGGCGATGGGAACTTCCACACCAACACCTGGTTGGCGGGCGATTACGTCAAAGACGTGCAGAAGCTCGAGGTCGATCGGGGCTCCTCGGCCGGTCTCTACGAGCTGTGGTTCGGCTTCTTCTCGAGCGGCGACAACCGGCTGAAGGTCGAGAGCGGCGAGCGAGACGGGAAGGACCGCGTCAAGATGGGCATGCTCAAGGTCTCGGGCGGAATCTAGTGTAAACCG
>PFUG01000527.1 GCA_002789955.1 Deltaproteobacteria bacterium CG_4_9_14_3_um_filter_63_12
CCTTTGGGAAGAGTTCAGAGTTCGGTCGCATTTTCCACCGATCTCAGCAAAACACGCAATTTCAAGATGGACTCTAGGCTAAGGTCCGCACAAACTCCAGACCGACGCCGCCCTCGACGCCCTCGAAGGCGGCGTCGTCGGTTGCGCGGCAAAGCCGCGCTGGAAACCATCGAAACAGCTCTCTTTCATGCCCTTGGCCGCCTACCCGAGCCCGAACACGCCCACAGATTCGGCTGAGGAGGCTGAAAAAAAGGGGTGACCTAAACCCCGGTGACGTGGTATCAGCGGCCGCCCGTCCGAGGCTGTCAGAGCCCCAGGAGGGCGCAGGGAGCTTGCAACCCTGGCGTTCGAGACTCGCAGCCGAGGCCGCGAGCCGAGTTTCGACTGTGGACGCGCAAGAACCCGCTCGCTCTGTCATGTCCCTGTCACTTATCGCCAAGTCGAGGAAAGCCGTTGATCACGACCACAGGAATCTCCGTCAACTTCGTGGGTACCCCCCTCTTCGAAGACGTGAACATCAAGTTCCTACCTGGGAACTGCTACGGGCTCATCGGCGCCAATGGGGCTGGGAAGTCGACATTTTTGAAGGTCCTCTCGGGTGAGCTCGAGCCTTCGGCTGGGACGGTGCACATCCCGGGCGACCTGCGCTTGGCGACGCTGGAACAAGACCAGTTCAAGTACGACGCAGAGACGGTCACCAATACGGTCATGCTCGGCTATCCAAAGCTCTTTGCCGTGTATCGGGAGCGCGACGCGCTCTACGCCAAGCCAGACTTCAGCGAGGAGGACGGCAACCGGGCGGGCGTGCTGGAGGCCGAGTTCTCGGACATGGGCGGCTACGAGGCCGAGGCCGAGGTGGCCACACTGCTGTCCGGGCTGGGCGTCGCGGATGACCTGCACGACAAGCGCATGAGCGAGCTTGAGCCGGGACAAAAAGTGCGCGTGTTGCTCGCCCAGGCTCTCTTTGGCAAGCCCGATATCTTGCTGCTCGATGAGCCCACCAACCACCTCGACGTCCACACCGTGACTTGGGTCGAGGACACCTTGGAGCGCATGGAAGCGTTGGTCATCGTCGTCAGCCACGACCGACACTTTCTCAACAACGTCTGCACTCACATCGCCGACGTTGACTTCCGCAAGATCAAGATCTACGCGGGAAACTACGACTTCTGGTTGCAGGCCAGCGAGATCGCGCTGCAGCAGCGCCGAGATCAACAGCGCAAGTCGACCGACAAGGCCGCCGACCTGAAGGCGTTCATCCAGCGCTTCAGCTCCAACGCGTCGAAGGCCAAGCAGGCCACCTCGCGCAAGAAGCTCCTCGAGAAGCTGACCCTGGACGACCTGCCCATCTCGACCCGCAAGTACCCACACATCTTCTTCAAGGCCAACCGACCGTGCGGCAAGTCGGTGCTCACCGTCGACAACCTGAGCAAGTCCATCGACGGGGAGCTGGTGATCGACAAGGTCAGCTTCACCCTCTATCGTGACGACAAGGTCGCCTTCGTGGGCCCCGATGCGCGCGCCAAGAGCACGCTCTTCGAGATCCTCTCCGGCCAGATGCAGCCGGACAGCGGCAGCTTCGAGTGGGGCCCGACCATCACGCCGGCTTACTATCCGCGCGAGAACGAGACCTTCTTCAAGGGCATCGAGCTCAACCTCGTCGACTGGCTGCGCCAATTCTCCGAAGACCAGGACGAGCAGTACATCCGCGGGTTCTTGGGCCGCATGCTGTTTAGCGGCGACGAAAGCTCGAAGAAAGCGAAGGTCCTCTCCGGAGGGGAGCGGGTTCGCTGCATGCTCTCAAAGATGATGCAGACCGGCGCCAACGTGCTGATTCTCGATGAACCCACCAACCACCTGGACCTGGAGAGCATCGAGGCGCTCAACCGCGGCATGTTGTCGTTCGAGGAGCACGTGATTCTCTTCTCGTCACACGACCGGGAGCTGGTGAGCACGGTCGCCAACCGGATCATGGAGGTCACGAGCAAGGGCCTGCTCGACCACATGATGCGCTTCGACGACTACGTCGTGAGCGAGTCCGTTGCGGTCGAGCGAGAGCAGTTCTACGGCCGCGCCATGGAGCTTTGAGACCTCTGGAGTCTGAGCTGGCGAGCGAGTACGGTGGGCGCACCTCTCACTTTGAGTCAGTCGAGCACCTATGAGCGAAATGATGCCCCCTATCGGCCGAACGGCACGGCTCCGAGTCAGTAAGAGCCTCGACTTCGGCGTCTACTTGGTCGACGAACTGCTGGGCGAGGTCTTGCTGCCCAAGAGTGAGGTGCCCAGAGGCTGCGCCGTGGGCGACTGGCTGCAGGTCTTCCTCTACAAGGACAGCAAGGACGTCGCCATCGCGACGACCAGGACGCCGCTGGCGACGGTGGGGACCTGCGCCTATCTGGAGGTCGTGGCAGTCGATTCGGTGGGAGCGTTTCTGAACTGGGGCCTGCCCAAAGACCTCTTCGTGCCGTTCGCCGAGCAGAAGCGTCGCATGGAGGTGGGGCGCTTCTATACGGTTTTCGTCTACCTGGACAACACTGGGCGCATCGCGGCGACGCCTCGTCTGCAGCGGCATTTGAGCGAGCTTTCCGAGGTGCATCGCGCCGGTCAGCCCGTCGAGCTCCTGATCTGCGGCCGCACGGATTTGGGCTATCGGGCCGCCATCGATGACACACACCTCGGGCTCCTCTTCGACGGCGACGTCTTCGAGCCCATCGTGCAAGGGCAGCGCTACGCCGGCTTCATCAAGGAGCTGCGAGAGGACGGCAAGCTCACGGTCTGCCTGCGCCTCGACAACGAGGAGTCCAGAGACGCGCTGGGCGAGCAGCTCGTGGCGTACATGCGCGAGCGCGGTGGGAGCATGGCGTTCAACGACAAGAGTCCGCCGGAGCAGATCTACAAGGCGTTCGGGGTCAGTAAGAAAGTATTCAAGCGGGCGCTGGGGCAGCTTTATCGGGAGAAGCGCGTGCTGCTCGAGGAGCAGCGGGTGTCGCTGGTGAAGCCGACGCCGGAGCGCTGAGGCACGCTGCGGTGTCCAGCAGTCGACGAGCCCGCATTACACCTCAGCATGAAACCGGCCGACCCTTGGAAAGGGCGCGCACCTCGTACATCTCCATCGGTGGAGAGATGAGGAGTGTGGATGGACGGGGTCGAGCGACAACCGCTCGACATCGGCGCGCTCGTCGATCGTCGCTTCGAGATTACGTCTCTGCTGGGGCAGGGAGGTTTCGGTATCGTCTTCAAGGCCCGTCAGCTCTCGACCGGACAGCCCGTTGCCATCAAGGTCCTGCACCCCAAACGCGTCAAGGACAAGGCCAAACAGCAAGCAGCTCGTCGAGCGGTTCCAACGCGAGGCGAGGCTGATTGGGGAGTTGAATCACCTCAACATCGCGGGCTCGAGTCCCGCCAGAAACCGTCGAGCAACAGTTCTTCGTACCTACCACAGCGTGCTCCCATGAACGCACGCCCTGCTCGGATATTGACCGCGATTTTCTTGCTGTTGCTGGCTGGCTGCTCGAGTGCTCGGACAATCAGTGCATCAAGATTCCGCGGTACCGAGCCGCGGCGAGTTGGTAACAGCGTTCGTCGCCATCATCAGGTCTCGTCCTTCGGCGGCTCGAGGTCGTGCTTGCACCCCGCCTCCAGAGCACCAGACGAAGACGGATTCAGCGCGATCGAGGTCTCCAGGCTCGTCGCGTGTCGCAACGCCGCGTCACATGTCGTCGAAGCCACCGCACAACGCTCCCGTGTGTCGGCGACGAATTGCTGACAATAGGGGCCGAGGCGGGAATCCACCGACGCCTTCGCGGCCGAGGCTTTCGCGAGGGACGGCGAGCGTTCCAGCGCCTCGATCGTCATCAACAACGAGGCGTTGGCCGTCACGCACACCTCTTCGACCCGCATCGGGTCAACCTCGTCGGCCAGCGCCTTCATGTCGGCCACGGCGCGTTGCACCGTCTCGCACTTGTCCGCGAATTTTGGGATCGCGTTGGCCACCTCGCAGAAGCGTTCTACTGAGGTGAAGTACTGCTGGCAGGTCTCACCCCACTCCCCGGCCTGCGCCGACGAGACCGAGCGGATCACCACCACAGAGACAAGCAGAAACACCGACCATCGCGCGCCCATCGTACACTCCACCGCAAGTTGCGAACAAAGGACCGTAAACTCCGGTTCACGGCCGGCTGTGGCCACCGCCATACGTTCCCCCAGGTTTTCCGGGGAAATTGGCGAGCCGATGGCCTGTAGCGCAAGGAGAGTGCCAGAGGAACAGCAGCGAGCGAACGAGCCGAAGCTCGTAGCCAGCAAACGCAGAGAGCGCGGCCCTGTTGGGCCGCGCTCTCTGTTCATTCATCCGAAGGCTCAGGCGAATCCTAGCCCTGCGGCACGCCGTAGTCCGTCGACATGGAGTCCTCCGCGTCGGCATCGGGCAAGACTCCGTAATCCGTCGACACGGCGTCGTCCGTGGCATCTGGTATCACGCCGTATTCCATCTGCAGGGAGTCGTCGATGGTGTCGGGCGTCACGCCGTACTCCAAGACCATGTCGGGCATGACGCCGTAGTCTGGGGTGGCGGTGGCGTCGTTGTCGACCATGTCGGGGATCACGCCGTACTCGGCGGCGGTCGAGTCGTCGACGCTGTCGTCTACAGCGTCGCTCTTGGTGACGGCGTCGGGGTCGGGCTCGATCCCATACTCACAGGCCACCATTCCAGTGGACAACAGGACGGCGAGGCCAGCGGCGGCGGCCGCGGTCTTGATGGGGGAGGGGCGATCGAGGTAGTTGCCGCTCACGCCCCACCAGCAGAAGGGATCTTCGCCCATGTGGCCCAAATTGGCCGAGGACACGCAGCGCGCCCCACCGCGGCATTGCTTGGCTTTGTTGCACTTACCGCACTTGCCGGTCAGGGAGTCGGCGGAGAATTCTCGGTTGAAGGCGAAGGAGCCAGGCTTGCGCCAGATGGCGGCGAGGCTGCTGTCGCGGATGTTGCCTTCGACGAAGGGGTCGTTCTCGCCGGCCATGGCCTGCAGCGAGAGGCACCCCTTGACGTCGCCGTTGGCCTGGATGCCGAGGGCGTTCATGCCGGCCTGGCAGCCGCGCCAGACTTGTTTGTTGCCGCGCCAATTCAGCCCGCGCAACACGGCGTCGTGGGGGCCGTAGTAGCCGATGGAGTCGCCGACGGCGATCTTGATCTCGCCCATCTTCTTGAGGCGCGCCAAGAGCGGCAACAGGCCCAAGAGCTGGTCGGGTTCGATGACGTTGTCGCGGTGGTCGTCCATGCTGCCCATGGGTTTGGACAGCTGCAAGCGCCACATGGTCGCGCCCGAGTCGATGGCGATCTGGCGGATGGCCTCGAGGTGGGGCAGGTTGGTCTTGTTGACGGTAGTCATCATGGCGACCTTGATGCCGGCCAAGCAGAACTGCTCGATGGCCCGCATCGTTAGGTCGTAGTTGCCGTCGCCGCGGATCTTGTCGTGAATCTCGCGGGTGCCGTCGACGCTCACACCGACGTTGCACATGCCCGCGGCCTTGGCGCGCTGGGCGATGTCTTGGGCGCGCTCCAGGGTCTTGTAGGCGCCGTTGGTCACCATGTTGGTGTAGATGCCGCGGTCGGACAGCGCTTTGGCGATCTGGTCCCAACCCTTCTTCAGAGTCGGCTCGCCGCCCGAGAGGCTGACGAGCTCGGCGCCGAGCGAGTCGAGCTCGTCGACCACACCCAAACACTCGTCGAGGTCGAGCTCGTCAGTGCGCACGTGCCCAGCGCGCGAGCCGCAATGCTCACAACGCAGGTCGCAGGCCAGCGTGAGCTCCCACACCACGCTGCGCGGGCGCCAATCCTTCGACTCCACCAGTTGCTGATACGCCGCGAGATCCATCTTCTCTGCCATGTGTCCCCTCTCGGTTGTGGTCCGCAAACATGCCCGCGGAGCTCGGTCTCCCCACCTCGCTCTCGAGACCGGTCGACTTTGGCGGTTGACACGGTCGAATTCATGACGACGCCGACAGCATAGTGAGCAGGCAATCGCGAATCAACACCCGACGACAAGCAACAGCAGCTCAAAGTCCGGAGTCCGGAGTCCAAAGCCGGAGAGAATCAGCCGAAGCAGCATTTGGGCTGAAGCTCCAGACTCCAGACTGGACCAATTGGTAAGTCCGAGGCGTGCTGCGCCCAACCCTCACCGCATGGGCGTAATCGACCAACCCTGGTCGCTGCGGTCGGTCGTACGAGCGTCGTCGTTGAGGACTCGTGCGTTGCAGCTGATGGGGTAGGTCTTGGCGGAAGCGCCACCAGCGGCCTGGTAGCCGATGGTCGCGCTCTGTCCAAGAGAGTTGGGGGTCACGCCGAAGTACTTTACGTTTATT
>PFUG01000598.1 GCA_002789955.1 Deltaproteobacteria bacterium CG_4_9_14_3_um_filter_63_12
TTGCGACCGATCGCGAGCGCGAGCGCAGGGACGCGAGGTGGCTCGCCGTGAGCCAACTCAGGGCCGGGAAGCGAGCGAAACCGAGTCGGTTTATCCACAGCGGAATAGGGCGTGGAGTTCGCTTGTCCTAAAGGCGTCGTCTGACAAACGAAGAACGATATGGCCAAGAGGAGCCCGAACATGGCGATGGACAATAGCCCCGGCAGCTCGACGAACTCCCAGCGAGAACTTCTTTGCTTGGGGTTCGCGGACCACGAGCGACACAGCGTCTCCGAGCTCCTGAAGGAGTGTGGCTGGCCCGTTCGGTTCTTCCGGTCCCCTGCAAAGCTGTTTGATCACCTCGATGGTGGCGGGCAAGCCGGCCTTTTTTTGCTGCGCCTCAACGACGAGTACGACGCCTCCAACGTCACTCGCATCCTGCGGTTCAACGAAATTTCGGCGCCGATTCACTACTTCTGCGAGAGTGGCCTCGAGGCCGGCTACTACGCCGCACAAAGCGGCCACTTGGGCCTGCGCTACGGGCACTTGCTCCCCTTCGAGAGCGACGAAGCCGCGCTCGTCCAACTGGTCTATCGCTCCGAAGAGCTGTCGCTCGGCGCCTTGGTGAACACAGGCGAGGTCGACGAGGTCGGGCTGGCTGGGCTCATGGTGAAACTCGCCGCCAATCGCTACTCGGGCCTGCTTCGGCTCGATCGCGCCGGCTCGTTGCGCGCCGTTCACTTCTGGCACGGCAGCCCGGTGTACGCCGAGTCGAATTTGCTGACCGAAATCTTCGGACCTTTCCTGGTCTCTCGAGGGGTCATCAGCGAGATCGAGTACCGCTGGGCGCAAAAACTTCAGGAACGAGAAGGCATTCGACAAGGCGAGGCGCTGGTCAAGATCGGCGTGCTGACGAACAAGAGCCTCTTCAACCACCTTCGGGAGCAAATCCGGACCAAGATCGTCAACGGCTTCGTGCCCGGTCCGACCCAATATGTCCTCGAACCCTTCCCAGAAGGCGGCGAGCCACGTACTCAGTTCGCTTTTGACCTGCTCGAGTTGCTGATCGCGGGGCTGCTGCGCACCGTCCCAGAGGACGAGCTCGAAGCGATGTGGAAGGGGCTTTCGGGTTCCTTCCTGCTCGCCTTGCCGGGTCGACAGGCCCTCCTGAGTAAAGCGCGGGCCGTGGTCGGCGGGCGCGTCTTCGAGGCGGCCGCCGAGAACAAGACCATCGGCGAGCTCTTCGAAGAGACGACCCCGATTCGACAGCGCGTGGCGACGATTCGCGCCCTCGAGGCCACCGCCATCGCCATCGTTTGCGAGACCACCCCCAGCCGGGTCTACGCCAGCGGCGCTGAAGACGACGATGAGGAGCTGCGCTTCGCGGACGTCAACGAGTCCGAGAGCGAAGGCAAAGATGAGATCGTCGACCGCGTCATCGGCAAATACCTCGAAGCGGAGTTCGACCACTTCGCGGTGCTCGAGATCACCAGAGACGCGGACAGTGCAGCCGTGCGGCGTGCCTATGAGGCGCTCCGAGAGCAGTTCTCCACCGAAAAGATCGGCGACATCACCGAGATCCGCAGCAAACTCGACCGGATCCGCGAGCGCATCGACCAAGCCTTCAGCGTGCTCTCCGATGCGGAGCAAAGGCGCGCCTACGAAGACAGCCTCATGGGTCACAAGAAGCGACGGCGCACCCGGCGCACCATCGCCTTCGAGGCCGAAGAGGTCTACCGCAAAGGGCTCGGGATGCTCACGGAAGAACGCTTCAAGGACGCGTACGAGTGCTTCTCTCAGGCCACCAAGATGAACACCACCGAGCCGCTCTATTTGCTCCACGAAGGTTGGTCTCGCGTGCGCGCTGCGGGTGGGGCTCAGTCGGAGGACTACTCAGCAGGCAAGCAACTCATCACGCGAGCGCTCGGCGTAAACCCCCTCATGACCGAAGGCTACGTGATGCTCGCCAGGACCTGCATCATCGAGGGCGACACCGCGGAAGCGCTGGAAAACGCTCACATGGCCCTGCAGCTCGACGCCAACAACGCGGATGCTAAGCAGCTCGTCGAGGAGCTCACGCACCCCTCCGAAGAGGGTTGAGAGCGGCGATTCTAGCGTGGCTCTGAATAGAACTCGACGAAGAGCCGGTGCATACGCGCGACGGCGAGGAAGAGTTCGTCGGCCTTCTCGGGGTTACTCTCGGCGAGGTTCGTGGTCTCTCCTGGGTCCGCGGCCACATCGTAGAGGTGGCGTGCGCCAGACTTGAGCGCCGTAAAGAACTTCCACCGACCTTGACGGACCCCCCAATAGCGCAGCGCGAATGGGCTCTGAAAGTAGGCGGCACGGTTGGGATCGACGCGCACCAGGGAGCTGCCGATGCTGCTGTGCACGCCCTGGAGGTTCAACAGATCCAGCAGGGTCGGCAGCAGGTCGACCTGGCCCCCGACCTCGTCGATCACCTTGGGGGCGTCCAGACGTCCCTTGGCCAGGATCAGCAGCGGGATGCGCACGTTCTCGAAGTAGAGGTTGCGCGAGACCGAGTAGTTGTCGTCCCGATCGCCCATGGCCTGCGAGGTGTCGGCGAGCACGATGACGAGGGTGTTCTCGGCC
The DNA here is from genome assembly GCA_002789955.1 of Deltaproteobacteria bacterium CG_4_9_14_3_um_filter_63_12. Taxonomy (GTDB): domain Bacteria; phylum Myxococcota_A; class Bradymonadia; order UBA4248; family UM-FILTER-63-12; genus UM-FILTER-63-12. The sequence continues at coordinate 2,590 of PFUG01000598.1, forward strand.
AACCCGCGCTCCGCCAGCCCATCGATGAACGCGCCGAGCGCGTGATCGCTGTAGTGCATCGCGCGCAGAAAGCGCCCATAGGTCTCGTCCGCCGGGACAGGAAGGTCGATGGGGGTCCACGACGCCGGGAGCTCCCACGGATGATGGTTCGAGATGGTGAAGGAGACGACGAACGAGGGCTCGTGGGCTTTCTGCTTGGCTTCCAGCCAATCGAGGAGCACCTGCATCAGGGTCTCGTCGTGTACGCCCCAGCTGAAACGAGCGGCGCCGGGATGCAACCGCAGCATGTCCTCTTCGCCCATGATTTCGTCGTAGCCGTGGGCTGCGAAGAAGGCTCCCATGGACTCGAAGTCCAGCTCGCCGTTGTGGATGTAGGCGGTGCCGTAGCCAGCCTCCTTCATCAGGTCGGCCATCCCGCGCACGGGGACGTCCGGCCAATCGGCTTGCACAGCGCCCTCTGTGAAGCGAGGCATCACCCCGAAGAGCGCCGAAATCACGGCTCGGGTCGTCTGGACCCCCGTGGCGTAGAACTGCCGGTACAAGATGCCCTCGCGGGAGAGCCGGTCGAAGTTGGGGGTCACGGCGTAGACGCCGCCGAGCACTCCGACGTCTTTGGCCCGGAACGACTCCATCACCAGAACCACGACGTTGGGCTTGTCGTCGCCAATGCGCAGCTCAAAGTGCTTTTCGCCCTCGAAACCGAGGGTGCGGTGGACGAGCAGCGCTCCCTCCTCGCGTTCGAAACGCTCGTTGGTCCAGGAGGGACGCCAAATGGCCTCCCCATCGGCCTCGACTGCGGCGTTCATGAGCGGGTCTTCGGCGCCGAGCAGGAGCTCGACGCCCTCGACCTCGTCGTTGAAGAGCACGTTGTTCGAGAGGTACATCAGCTCGCCCGGCGCCAAGAGCAGCCCCGCTGCTGCAGCCAATTGGGCGGCGACGAAGAGCACCACGCCGCCGCGTTCGAAGCGCAGCGCCGCCAAACCGTGTGTCTGTCGCCGAACGATGAACACGGTCCCCGTCGCCAGCACCACCAAGGAGGCGAGCACGGCTCCCATGCCGGCGTCGTCGAGGGAGTCGGTAAAGACCTCGGCGTCGCCAAAGAAGTGGAAGAACGACGCGGTCATGCGCAGGTCGATGTTGATGAAGAGCAGGAAATCAAAGACGTAGTAGAGCTGAATCAAGGCGAAACAGACGCCGAAGAAGACCGTCGAGATGCGGCTCGATTGCGTCCGAAAGAGCAGCGTCAGAGCGACCACCTGTAAGACGATGGCGAGGTCTTGCGCACCGCCCAGGCACAATCCGAGCGCGCACTCGCCGAGGCCATTGAGCACGCCGTCGGACCATGGGGCGTCGAGCAGAAAGACCATGCGAAAGGCGAACGGAAAGACCAGCCAAGGAACGAAGAGCCAAGCGAGCCTTCGTCTCGAGGAGTCCGGTGCAGGTCGCTCCACAGCAGGATTCACCGCGCCTCCAGAGTCACACGCTGCGTGGGGCTTGGGATTCGCTCGCTTCCCGGCGCGGAGGTGGCTCGAAGCGCGCAAGCTGGCTTGCCTTCGGAAAGGCTGCGAAGGTCAGTTGAAAGTGCTTGCAAAGGGGCGCCGATGTGGTGTTCGATCCGCTGTGCGGGAGCGGTCTGTGAGTCGTGTTCATATTTAGAGGCTAAGGATCTACAACGCCGAGACTCTGCAGACAACGGCGAGAGCGTGTAGACAAGCCGCGAATTCGTGAGCAGCACGAAATTGCCGGACAGTCGCGCGGCCCTGTTGGCCGCGCGCAACACCGAACATGAGCGGAGCAGGAATGACCGAGCGAAACGAAGCCGAAGTGACCATCGAGGAGTTGATTCAGGGCGGAGACCTGCGCGGCGCCCTGCATCGTGTCGAGGCGATGCTGGCCAGCTCCGACGAAGGCGGCGTCTACGTCCTCGTCGCCGTCCTGAAGTGTCAGACCGGCGACTTCGCTGGAGCCACGGCGACGTTGGAGGCCATGTCCGCTCGACGTCCAGAGTGGCGAGTGCTGGCGCAGGAGCTCGGCTACTGTGTCGACGCCGATCAGTTGCGAAGCGCCCGGCGCATGGATCCAGAAGTCGCCACCAAGCGCGCGGGCATCGCGCCCCCGCCCGAGTTCGCCATGTGCCAGCTCGCCGCCTTGGTGCACCACGCGCAGGGCGAGCACGAGCAGGCCGTGAGGATGCTGAAAGACGCCCGAGACAAGGCGCCGCTCTCCAAGGGCAAGCTCGTCCGCATCGACGGGCGGGTCATCCACTTCGACGACCTCTGGGACAGCGACGAGCTCACCGGTCCGCTGCTCGAAGCCATCGGCCCCAGCGGGCTCATCGACATCCCCTTCCTCGACCTCAAGAGCATCGAGCTCAAGCCCGCACAGACCTTCCACGACATGCTCTGGATGGTCGCCCAGCTCGAAACCGTGAGCGGCCGTCGCCTCACGGTGCGGATCCCGGCAATCTACCCCGACTCGGCCGACGACGAGACCCCAGAGGTCCGCATCGGCGCCATGACAGTCTGGGATCGCGAGAATGGGTACAACATCGCCGCCGGCCAGCGAGAGCTCTACTACGACAGCGAAGGGACCTTGGTCTCCATCGGCTTGCGCGAGATCGCACGCATCGACTTCGAGCACGATGTCGACGTCGAAACCGAAAGCGACGAAGACTGCGAGCCCGGCGGGTGCGGCGGCAACTGTGGCTGCAGCCATTAGCCCTCGGCACGGCCGTTGAGCGCGCTCCTCACCTGGACCCCCGCCGGCCTCTATTGCTCGGCCGGCGACTTTCACATCGATCCGTCCCGTCCAGTGCATCAGGCCGTCCTCACCCACGCCCATGGCGATCACGCCTGTGCCGGCAGCGACCGTTACTTCTGTACTCCTAGGACGCAGCGGCTGGCCGCCCGGCGGCTGGGCCGCTGGGCCGTGGTACGCGCCCTGCCCTTCGGAGCGCCACATTCCTTCGGTCCCGTCACGCTCTCCTTGCACCCGGCCGGCCACATCTATGGCTCCGCGCAAGTTCGGCTCGAGCACCAAGGCGAGGTCTGGGTGGTCACCGGGGACTTCAAGCGCCAGCCCGATCCGACCTGCCTCCCCTTCGAGGTCGTAAAGTGCGACACGTTGGTCACCGAGTGCACCTTCGCAGACCCGCGCTTCGTCTGGCCCGCCACTGAGACCGTGATTCGAGAGGTGCTCGCGTGGCTCGAGACCAACCGCGCCGAGGGAGCCCTGAGCGTGCTCCTCTGTTACGCCACCGGCAAAGCCCAGCGCCTCTTGGCGGAGCTGGCGCCCTTCATCACCGACCCCATCCTCGCCGACGAGCAGATTGTCTATCGTTCGAGGTTGCTCGCCGCCGACGGAATTCCGCAGGCCCGCACCGTCACTCGCCAAGAGCTCTCAGACCCGCGAAAGCTCCGCTCTGGGCTGGCTCTGCTGCCGCCCGGCCGCCCGGCGAAGCAGGGGCTCACGGCCTGGAGTCAGGTCCGCGTGGCGCACCTCTCGGGCTGGTCGAAGCAAGCCGATGGCGGCCGCGAAGGCTTCGCCCTGTCGGACCACGCCGACTGGCCGGCGCTCCTCCAGACCATCGCCGACAGCGGCGCCACCCGCCTCCGCTTGATGCACGGCGAGTCCGCGCGGCTAGAGCAGCACCTCGCCGGGAGTGGGCTGGACGTCCGACGCATTCAACTCTAGTCGACTCTTGTGTCGGGAGTCGGAGATCCCATAGAAGTGACCTCCACTCTCATCCCGTGGTCGCC
>PFUG01000248.1 GCA_002789955.1 Deltaproteobacteria bacterium CG_4_9_14_3_um_filter_63_12
CCTCCCCCCGGCCCCCTCCCCCGAAACGGGAGAGGGGGAGTCCAGCTGGAGTTGCTGATTTTGGGCAGAAGGGATCCCGCGGAAAACACTCGCGCGACTCGGCACTGAGCGGTCTCGAAACGAGCCAGCTGCGTGCCTACGCGCGCTCGGAGAACACACATGATCCAAGCGCTGCTCGCCAAAGGCGTCCACATTCCCGCCCCAGCCGCAGTCGTCGTTGAAGGCGTCGACATCGACCGCATCGAAGCGGGCGTGACGCTGCACCCTGGAACCACGCTGCGCGGGGCAAAGACCCTGCTGCGCGCCGGCACCCAGCTCGGAAAGACAGGCGGTGGCTACTTCGAGGACATCAGCACCGGCAAGGACGTCGACCTCTACGGTGGCTACTTCAAAGACGCCGTTTTCTTGGACGGTGTAATCGCCAGGGGCCACGCCGAGATGCGCGGCGGGACCTTGATGGAAGAGGGGTCGGAGGTGGGCCACCACGCAGGCTACAAGATGACCATCACGATGCCCTTTGTCGTGGCCGGCAGCCTGATCAACTTCTGTGATGCGCTCATCGCGGGCGGCACCTCGCGCAAGGACCACAGCGAGGTCGGCAGCTGCCTTGCCCTCTACAACTTCACGCCTTGGGGCGACAAGTTCGCCTCTCTCTTCGGAGACGTCCCCAGCGGGGTTTTCCTCAAGTCGAGGCGGATCTTCATCGGTGGCCAGACCCAGATCGTCAGCCCTGTCCACGTCGGCTATGGCGCCGTGATTCCGGCCGGCGCCGCGGTTCGTCGCGACGTGCCCGCCAACACCTTGTACGCCGAGGCTCCGTTCACGCCAGGCAGCCACGACTTTGATCCCGACCGCTACGGCGCTCTGACGCCCAAGTTTCGAGCCACGATGCGCTTCATCGGGAACCTGCTGGCGCTGCGGGCCTGGTACCAAGAGGTTCGCATCCCCACTGCCTGCGATGCACTGCAGAAGGCGCTCTACGAGGCGGCGTTAAGGCAGGTGGAGGCGGGGATCTCCGAGCGGCGCAAGCGTCTCGAGCAGCTGGTGGAACGACTCCCGCGCTCCCTCGTCCTGCACTCTCAGGCCGCCACGTCCGAGACCCGCAAGCGCTGCGACGAGCACAGCCTGGTGATGAGCTTGTGGCCGCAATGGAGCGCCAAACTCTCCAGCAACGACGTGCCCTCTGATGCCTTCGCGGCGATTCGTGAGCGTGTCGCTGATGCAGAGAGCACCCTCGCCGGGATCGCCAGCCTCACGGACCGCGAGGTCCAGACCGGGACGCAGGCGCTGCAGCAAATCGTTGACGCCGCGGCGTTGTAGTCGCGAGTGCCTCTGGTGCCTTGCTCTGGCGCAGATTGTCGAGGCAGTTTGACACCAATCGCCGCGCCTATAGCATGAAGCCTCGATTTTACCTTGTTGTGCACCCTACCCATGGGTTCTGGGAGTGGAGGCGAGAGATGAAGTGGCATAGCGTATTGCTTATGTTCGTTGCGGCGTCTGCGTTGGCGTTGGCCGCCGGCTGCAACCCCTCAGATGACGCGGGTTCTGGAACGCACATCGATACGGGACGCGGCTACGGCGAAGCTTGTGAGATAGAGGTCAACTGCCGCAAGGGACTCTCCTGTCTCGAGGGCCTATGCATGCCCAAAGGCGACACCGCCCTCGGCGCGGAGTGTGCGCTGACCGAGGAGTGTCTGCCGGACCTCTATTGTGCGCCGATTCTGCCGGCCGACGCTCCTGCGCCCGGAGTGGTTTCGGTGTGTGCGACCTCGGGCACGACCGACGTAGGCGGGGCCTGTGCCTCGACGGCCAATTGCCTCTCTGGCTTGGTCTGTGGGCCCGTTGGCTTTGGTCTCGAATGCAAAGCGACCGGCACCCTCGACATCGGCGGCGCCTGCACTGACACCACCGAGTGCCTGGCAGGGCTCGGGTGCTTCGAGCAGGCCTGCACCCCAGGCATCGACAGCCTCATCCCGCCGACCTGGATTCCCTCCTGTGAGGTCGACGAGAACACGAACCTGCGCGTCTACTTCGAGGTGCCTCAGGGCGAGGTCGCGGAGTTCTTCCGGCTGCCCTTCCCCAATGACATCCGCCTGAAGAATGGGCATCCCGATTTGAGTGGCCACCCGACCCCACCGCTGGCTGGCTATGCAGGACCCATCGTCGAGGAGTACGTGCAACGCATCCAGGCGGACCTGGACGGGTTCTCCCAGAACCCGGTCATCACCTTCCGCTTCAGTGGCACCATCGACTTGAGCTCGCTCAAAGACGGCTCGGACAAGCCGCGCTTCGAGATCTATGACGTCACACCTGGAGCCGAACAGTACGGACAGCAGTTAGGGCTCGCCTGGAGCGTGACCACCGGCGTCGGGAGTCGCGGACTCTATGTTTGCGACAACCATCTGAGCATGCGCCTGGCTTGGGGACGCCCCCTGCGCCCCGGCCACACCTACGCAGCCATCGTCAAGCGTGGAATCCGTGGCGGCGACGCTGGACCTGAGTTCGGTCAAGACACTGACTTCGCCACCATGATCTCCGTGAACCGCCCCGGAGACAGCCTCCTGAGCGAAGCCTGGGACAAGTATGAGCCCATGCGCACGTTCATGACCGACCAAGCGCTGACCTCCAACGACGTCGTCGGTGGTACGGTCTTTACCACGCAGACCACGGAAGCGCTGGTCCCGAAGATTCGCGAAGCCGTCCGTGCCGTTGCGAGCCCGACGATCACAGACTTGACTCTCTGCGACGGCGTGGCCAGCACCGTCAGCCCTTGCGACGACGGCCTCGAGGACGAGACCCATGAGCGCGGTTGCTTCGCCGTTTCCCCAGACTTCTACGAGCTGCAAGGCAAGATGGCGCTCCCGCGCATCCAGGCGGGCACGCCTCCGTTCTACACCATCGCCGATGGCGGCGGCGTCGAGACCGACGCCAGTGGGATGCCCATTCTGCAGGGTGAAGACTCGGTCTGCGTGAGCATGACCGTTCCCAAGAGCCTGACCATGCCGGCCGAAGGGTGGCCCTTGGTCATCTACGCCCATGGCTCGGGCGGCACCTACCGAAGCCACGCCGACAACGACCTCTCACAAATCCTCTCGACCCTCGACCACGAGGGCACGGCGGCGGGCGCGATCGTGCTGGGCTTCGATCAGGTCATGCACGGCGACCGCACAGCGGGCAGCGACATCTCCCCCAATAACCTCTACTTCAACTTCCTCAACCCGAAAGCCGGTCGTGGCCACGTCTATCAAGGCATGGCCGACCTCTTCACCCTGGCGCGGCTGGGCGAGGACGGCTTCACCATCGCTGAGGCCGACTCCCACCTCGGCAGCGAGCTCCGCATCGACCCGACTAAGGTTTACCTTGTGGCGCATAGCCAAGGCACCCACTACGGCGCCGTGATTCTGCCCTTCGAGCCCAACTTCACCGCCACGGTACTGACCGGGGCCGGCGGCGGGCTCATCCGCTCGATCCTCGACAAGACGGAACCGATCAATATCTCTGCAGGCGTGCGCCTGGCTCTGTCGGACCCGAGTGTCGACGAATTCCACCCAGCACTGAACCTGGTCCAAACCTACTTCGATGGCGTCGACGCCATCAACTACGCCGAGTCCGTCCTCATCGAGCCCTTTGAGGGCAAGGAACGGCCACACGTCTTCCATGTCTTCGGCATCGGCGACCACTATGCGCCGGACGCCACCCAGCAGAACTTGGCCGTTGGCCTGGGCACCTACTTGGTGACACCCGCCATCAAGCCATTTGGCGGTGTCAACGAGGCGACCTTGCCTGTCTCCGGCAACTTCGGTGGGGCCACGGCCCTCGTTCGACAGTATGAGCCAGACGGCTACGACGGGCACTTTGTCGGGCTGCGCAACGACACCGCGCGAGCGGACTTGGCCAGCTTCATGAGCAGCCTCATCGCCTTGGGCAAGCCCACGGTCAAATAGCGCTGGTGACTCGATTTGAAAACGAAGAGCCCGCCATTGGCGGGCTCTTTCTGTTTTCGGGGTCAAGTACGAAGCGTCGTCCCTATGCGCGCGCTCACTTGAGCGCGTCGAAGAAGGAGAAGTCGATGTAGTAGGTGGGGATGAAGCAAGCGCGCGTCCCCAAGCCGAGCTTGAGCATCTTTTGGGCGATCCACTGGCGGTCGATCAAGGTGATGGCGGGCAGGTTCTCGACGGCCGCTTCGGCAATGGCTTCCCGGCTGACCTTGCCGGTGGAGATCACCATCCCGGAATGGCAGCCGTAGTGATGCAGAGTACCACGCAGCTGAGAGACATCTTCGACCTCGAGCATGGCTTTGTGGCAGAGCTTGAGCGCCACGGAGCTCGGCGTGAGGGTCGCGGGCGGCTCGGCCTTGAGCACGACGCTCTCGCCGACGACCTGCGACTCACCTAAAGTATAGCCAAACTGGCCAAAGAGGATGCGGATCACCCGCTCCCAGCCTGCGGCATCGAGCTCGCTCAGGGCCTCGACGAAGCCCTCGTCAATGTGGTTGTGCAGCGCGCTGACGCTCTGTTGCAGCTTGCGCTCGAGCTCGAGCGTCGTGCTGTCGAGCACGAGCTCGGTCAGGGTCCACAGCTTGCCCTCGACCTCGAGGAAGCGAGGACGTTGCCCCTGGGCCGCATTGTGCTGGTTCTCCATGCGCATGTGGGACTTCAGCGTGGCGCCATCGACATCGGTCGCTCGAGAGAGCTGCTCGAGAGACATGGGTTCATTATTCTCTCGTAGAATAGCCTCGAAACGTTCGACGCTGAGTCTGCCGACCGGGCGTCTGGCGGCGATTTCTTCGGTCTCAGCTGGCTTGGCAGCGCGGGAGGTCTCGACGACCTGGAACGAGCGACGCTCTGCTTGACTGTTGTCCCGAGGAGCTTCCTCAGGCGTCGCGGAGACTTCGGCGATGGGCACGAGCCCGGTCACGAGGGCAGAAACTGGGGCTTCGAAGCCGCCTTCGCCGTCCGAATCCTCGCCGTCGTCCGTGAACTCATCGGAGCCCTCGCCCTCCTCACCTTCGCCGCGCCGTCGTCGTCGCCGTCGTCGCCGTCGTCTCGGTTCTTCGCCCTCTCCGGGGTCGCTGTCGGCCGTCTCTGCGCTCGTCGAGCCGTCGTAGAGGTGCGCGCTCGAGAGGAGCTCTTCTGCAGGGAGCGACTTGGGATCGAGCGGCATGAAGCCGTAGTTTTCGAGCACCGAGGAAGAACTCTCCATCCAAGCCTTGAGGGCGTAAACCCCCGGCCGAGTGCGGATGATGTCGGAGTTCTCGGAGGCCGATTGGATCTCTTGCACGAGACGCGCGCCCATGGTCACCTCGGGGGTCTTCCCGACATGGCTGAGCAACTTCTTCTTGATCGCGATCTCTGTGATTTTCTTGTAGTGCAGCGGTCTTGCGGCGCTCTTTAGCACCTCGATTGCGGCTTCATAGAATGTCATGAGGGCAATCCCCTTGGTTGTTCACCTAGGGGGGCGGTGCCATGCAGCATCGCGATTCGTAGCCAGCTAGAGTCTTCTCAACGCCTCGTGCGAGCCCAACTCAACGCCCATGCGGCTGCACCGATTTGCAGCCGAACTTAGTCCTCTGACGGACCCACTCGAAACACCCAACAGGGCTCATCCGCTCTCTCTCGTCTCTCTCTCGGCCCCCGACGACACCCTTGCTCACTCGCCGTAACCAGGTCCGAGACTCACTCTCTCTACTCTCTCTGCGCTCGAACGCGCGATGGGCCAGCTCCCACGGTGTCTATACCAAACTGACAACGTGCAGGCGGCTCTCATCGCAAAGCACCCCTCCCGTTGGCGATGATTGTTGCCAAATGGTGAGAGTGACCCCGATCCCTCGGGGCGCGGTCTAACTCAGGTGGAAAGGCTCGTCCCACCCACCAAACTCTTTGTCCGTAATCGGCTCGAGAACCTCGCGGATCGCGCCGACCTCAGACGAAAATCAACGAACGCAAAATAGCAGAGAGCAGGCCTCGGCGCAAGCACATAACTTGTCGTCTATCCAGGGGAAATGACGCAACGAAGGCGCTGACGAGCGGTCCGGCGACGATGGTCTTGCCTGTGCGGGGGGCAGGACGAGTCGGCACCACGGCTGGACCAAGCTGCCAATGGGGGCCGTGGCAGGTCCTGTGGCCACTCGGAGGACACGCGCGCAGGTTCATGCAACCTCAGGTCGGCAACTGGGCGTCGTCGAGAGCTGCAAACGAGACCCACCCCATTTCCCCATTGGCGCATGAATAGAGGCGGTTGAGTGAGGGAGGGAGTTCCGCCAGGAATGGTTGAGGTCGCTTAAGATCAGAGGGTTGCGAGTAGTGTGAGCGACATGCTCACCACGGAGAGCACAGAGAGCGAGCGATGAGGAGTGCAGACGAAATCAA
>PFUG01000435.1 GCA_002789955.1 Deltaproteobacteria bacterium CG_4_9_14_3_um_filter_63_12
TGAGCAAATCGCGTCCGCTGGAAGCGAACTTGTTGCGAAACGCTCTGCTCGACGTATCTTCCCCCGCAGCCGCACTGGGAGGGACGATGTCGAGGAGCAGGCAGGGTACGCCTGCGTTGGCGAGATGTGCCGCGATACCGCCGCCCATCACACCCGCGCCGAGCACTGCGACTTTACGGAATGAGAAACTCATGGTCGCCCTCCTCGGAATGAATGGTCATTCAGTCAAAGACCGGCGACAGACATACACGCTGGGTGGTTACTGTCAACCCATTTTAGAAATCCTTTTTTCTCTCGTAGGATCGGCGCGGCCCAGCAAGGGCTCGCCGCGACAATTGTCGCTTTTCAGGTCGCCAATCCCGTGGTCGAGCGATCGCCGCGACCTGGGTCGCGCGCCTCGCTCCGACTCGAGCCCCGTGTCGCCTTGCCACCGATTCCCAAACGAGAACAGCTTCGCATGAAGAAAGACAAGAAAACCGAGCGGCTCGACGCCACTCGTGGCGAAGGTTTTTCGAACTCCCCCTTCGCCTCGTTGCCGCGTCCAGCCTCCTGCCCGTCCAGGGAAGAGCCGGCGACCCTCTCAGACCTGCGAACGGTGGAGCCGGTGAGCACAGACCTCCCAACACCGCGAAGAGTCGTCTTGCGCTACGAACGCAAAGGACGTGGGGGGAAGGCCGTTACGGTGGTCGAGCAGCTCGTGGACGACCCCGCGCAGCTGCAGCGTTGGTGCTCGAAGCTCAAGAAACACCTTGGCTGCGGCGGTGTCGTCGAGGAACAGGGGATCGTGCTCCAGGGCGATCAACGGGCTCGTCTCGCTGCCTTTTTTGCACAGGCGGGCGTCGATAAGATCAGCCAATAGCCAAGCTCAGCCAATAGCCTGCGTCGGCTCGCCCCATCACAGGGCTATTCGGCTGGGAACCACTTCTCGAGGATCTCGACGATGGACCGGGCCTGTTTGGCGCTCGATATTTTGAAGCGAGACTGCGATCGGTACGTCCCGTTGCGCTTCTGATACCGCTCGATGCGGGCTTTCTCCTCGCCCCACACTTCCTTCTTGCGATCCCACTCGCGGTAGCGGAAGAGGATGGTGGTCCAAGAGCCCTTGGAGAGCACCTCTTTGTCGATCTCTTCGACGATTTGTTGGCCACTTTCGTCGGTGTAATTGACAGTCAATTCGTCGATGGTCTCAGCCATAGTTTCTTACCTCCCGAGCATTGGATGCGAGGCGGCGGATTATGGGGGCCGAATCTGTTAAAGTAAACCTCGATTTTCTGACTTTCGCCGCTCGTGCGAACCCCCGACGCGAGGTGTAGGGACCGGGCTTTGGCAAGTGACGTCGCACGAAAAGTGAGGTCGCGGTTGAACTCGAGAGTGCGCCATGGGCTGGAATCGTTGTTCCTGGCGGTCCTCGCGGTAGGTTTCACGGCAACCCAAGCCCTTGCTCAGACACCAGCAGAGCAGGTGTGCCAGCATCTCGCCGCTTGTGAGCCGAACACCTTGCCTGGCGGAGTCGAGGAGTGCGTCGCGCTCTTGGCGGCGACAAAGGCCAACGCGGCCGGTTCGAGCGCGGCCGAGCTGTTCGCCCCCTGCATCGAGACGCTCAGCTGCGGGCAGCTGGCGCAGGGGGAGGGCTTGCGCGGTCTCTGCGTCAACTACTGGGCCGCGGCCATGTGCCAGCACCAGTTCGAGTGCGACGGCGGTGAAGAAGCGAGCACTGAGCTCGTTGCGGAGTGTGCGAAGCTCTGGCTCACCTCGAGCGAGGCCGGCGACGATTATGTGGCGCTCTACGGCGCGTGCAACTGTGCCTCGAGTTGTGAGAGCCTCATGCGGGGCACAGGGGATCGCTGCCGATTCGACTTTTCTGCGGGGGGTGGGCTGGGCACCCCGTTCTCGGCCAAGCTCTTAGGGCGCCTCAGAGACAGTGTGAAGAGCCCGCTCTGAAGGTCTTCGTCAACTCGAAGTCGACGCCGCCGCCGCACGCCGAGCTTGCGTTTTGATTTTCGCCCAATAAGCTGCGTTAACCCGTCAAAACCAGCTGACTTGACCATGAAACACAATCGCGACAGCCAGGGGCTCGTCTTGGTCGTGGATGACGAGCGACTCATCCAGCGCATCGTCCGTGCCTGGCTCGAGGATGCTGGCTATGTGGTGGAGACTTTCGGCTGTGGCGAAGATTGTCTCGCGGCGTTGGATCGGGTGCTTCCCGACGCCATCGTGCTGGACCTCTCCATGCCGGGTTTGGGTGGGCTCGAGACGCTGCGGCAAATCAAAGTCCGGAGTCAGCACCTTCCTGTTGTGATGCTCACCGCCGATCTTTCCGTGAACTCGGTCGTCAGCGCCATGAACCTTGGAGCCTACGACTACCTGACCAAGCCCATCGACCCCGCCAAGCTCACGACGACGCTTCGCAACGCGGTGCAGCATTGCCACTTGAGCGTGAAGTTGGCTCATCTCGAGCGCGCCGCGGAGGGAACCGGCTATGGGTTGACGTGCCACTCGCCGGCGATGAAGGAGACCTTGGTGGCGCTCAACCGCGTCGCGGCTGGGGACATCACGGTCTTGATCCAAGGCGAGAGCGGTGCTGGCAAGGAGCTCGTGGCTCGCGCGATCCACAGCCACTCGAGCCGCCGTGATGGACCGTTCGTCGCTTTGAACTGCGCGGCGATCCCAGAGACCTTGCAGGAATCAGAGCTCTTTGGGTTCGAGAAGGGCGCGTTCACGGGCGCCGAGCAGCGGCGGATCGGACGTTTCGAGGAGGCCGATCAGGGCACTCTCTTTCTCGACGAGGTGGGAGAGCTCAGTCTCGGTCTCCAAGCCAAGTTGCTGCGTGCGATACAAGAGCGAGCCTTCAGCCGGGTCGGAGGCAACAAGGAGATCCGCTCCAACTACCGCCTTCTGGTCGCAACCCACCAACCCCTTCAGTCGCTCGTCGCCCAGGGCAAGTTTCGCGAGGATTTCTACTTTAGAATTGCGGTGTTCGAACTCGAGGTCCCGCCGCTGCGAGCGCGGCGTGAGGACATCGCCCCGTTGGCACGACACTTCGCTTCGGAGTTTGCCGAGGCGCTCGGACACGCGGCTGAGCTTTCGAATGCCGCACTCGAGGTGCTGCTGTCCTATTCTTGGCCAGGCAACGTCAGGGAGCTCAAGAACGCTGTGCACCGAGGGTTGGTTTCCGCGAATGGCTCGACCGTCCAACCGGAGCATTTGCCACCACGTCTGTTGCAGCCGACCTCGCCCGTCGCTGCTGTAACCGAGAGCTCTCCCGCCGCAACGTCTCCGAGTCTCCCTCCAAAGGAAGTTCCGTTGACAGTAGCGGGTGCGGAGGCGATCGCTGTGGTGGACAAAGCGGGGGTCGGTCTGAGCATGGAAGCGATCGAGCGGCAAGCGATTCTTTGCGCCCTCACGCGCAATGAAGGCGTGTTGGCCAAAGTCGTAAAAGAGCTGGGCATCGGTCGGACAACCCTGTATCGCAAGATGAAAAAGTTCCAGATCGCCAGCGAGGAGTCCGGAGGGGAAGTGTGAGTGAGCGTTCCGCGATTCGGGTTTCTATCAGCAGCGTAGTGATGCCCTTGATCCCTGACTTCCTGGAGGCACGGGCCGAGGACGCCGTACGCATCCCAGCCTTAGCCGACGCCCGCGACTACGCAGAGGTGCGGAGACTGGGCCACAACATGAAAGGGAATGGGGCGGCCTACGGGTTTGTGTTCATCACGGAGATCGGGGCCGAAATCGAGCGAGCCGCGCACGACGAGGATGGCTCGAAGGCCAATGCCGCGGCGGCCCGATTGTCAGACTACCTGACTCGGGTCATCGTTGTTGCTGTTGATCAATAGCATCCCGTTGCGCGCACATGCACTCGCCGCCTGACCAGTTTCATGATCACCATCCTCATCCTCATATTGGCGCTGACTCCGGCGTCGCTCTTTTGTGCCGCGGTGACGTGGTCGCGCCGCCACGATCGCCAGATCGTCTGGCCATTGGTGGTAGCGACCCTGTGGGGGGCCATCGTCGCGACGAGCTTGGCGCTCGTCGTCGGTCGGCTCGTCGAGATGCGCTTCATCGCTACGACCTCCATCGGGGGGACGGCGCTGGACACGGTGATCGTCGCTCCTATGGTCGAGGAAGGGGTCAAAGCCTGTGTTCTCATCTTCCTTTTGATGGCGACGCGTCTGGAGACCTCGCTCGAGGGCTTCTCCTTGGGTGCGGCGGTGGGCTTAGGGTTCGCTGCGACGGAGAACTTCTTCGCGTTCGTGGCGGCGTACCGAGACTTGGGACTCGCCGAGTGGATCACGAGCATCGCCCTCAGGACCCTGCTGACGACGGTGATGCACGCCACCGCTACTGCGGCGGCTGGAGTCGTGATGTCGGTCTTTGCTGCTGGCCTTCACTTCGACCGGTGGATCCTGGGCCCAGCGTTGGGATACTTCTGCGCCACCGCGATCCACGGGGCGTTCAACGGCGGCCTCGAGTCGGCTGAGGTGCTCGGCGAGCTGTCGATCCTGTTCGTCGCTGTATTTATTGGCTTCCTTATTCTTTGGCTGCTGGCCTGGTCTCGCCGTCACGAGGACGCGACGTATCGAGAGCAGCTCTTCGATGATGCTTTCATCTACGGCCGCATGACCCTCGATGAAGCCAACCACCTGGTCGTTTCCCGCGACAACAAAGCCAAGCGTCTCGCTCTGCTCAGACTTCGCGCAGAGAGAAAGCCAGGACGTGTGGCTCGCCAGAGCGAGATCGACGCCTTGCGGGAAGCGCTCAGGCACGAGCCTTGAGTGGTTCGCGCCCTGGAGAACGTTGGCTGGGCGGCTCCGCAGTCTCCGTCCGCAGTCTCGGTCTCCGTGCGATTGCGGCCGACGCAGACCTAGGACATATATGGATCCTCGATGAGACCCGTGAGATCGTGCCGATGATTTGGTGGGTGCCTCCTGACAAGAAAGTCATGGCGACGCGTGAATGCGGCACACACCCGACTGGGCTGAAGCACCGGAGGAGCCTCAATGTCCGACGATTCGAAGAAGGGACCTCTGGACGAAGACGACGTCGACTTGGCCGTCACGAGCCAGCTCGATCTGCGCAAGATCCAGTCGCTCATCGACTCCTCCACCAAACCAGCCCTCCAAAAGCCAGGTGAGGCCCCCTCCACCACCCAAGTCAACGCTGACGACGTCAAGGACTACCTCGATCGCCAGAACGAAAGAGGAGACCCCGACACGACGAGCCGCCTCGACGTTGCAGGCGTGAAGGCGATTCTGAGGGATCAAGGGAACACGCCGCACGACGTACCCCCGAAAAAAGAGAAGCCCGAAGTCAACACTCAAATCTCGATGTCGACCTCTCAAATAGCCGAGACACTCTCTACGAGTGAAGACCCGTCGTTTCAGCGGGACGCCATGGGAGAGTCGAACCAGATCAACATTCGCTCAATACAGCATCTGCTGGACAAGGCTCAGACACAGACCAGCCCCGGTCCCACTTCGCAAATCGTCACCGAGGACGACGAACTCGAGTCGTTGGATGACCTCTCCATGGGCGAGTTCTCCATGGATGACCTCGGCGTCGGTTCGGAGTTCTTCAGCTCCGACATGGAGATCGTCGAGGTCGATGGCGCGGACCAATGGTTCGACTTGCAGGACGAGCTGGTCGACGTCAACACTCGCAAGCCGACCATTAAGTTGGAGCCCATCGTTCGTCGTGCCACCGACGTGGTCGAGAAGGAGACGATGGCGATCCGTGCGGTCAAGGGCTCGCAATCCGACACCATCGTCGTCAAGCCTCCGAAGGCGGACGTCTCCCGAGAGCCCATTCCTATCCAGCCGATCGCGAGCGCAGGCGCCCCAGCTCGCTCGCTACGAGCGAGCTCGGAGCCAGGAAACGACCGAGACCCCGAGGCCAAACGCGAGACCATGCCCGTACGCCCGGCAGGCCCGCCCGCCCGTCCGCCGCTGCCCCCGAAGGCGCCCGCCAGCACGCGGCGCAGTGGCAAGTTCCAGTTCCCGACAGGCAATGAGATCGAGCAGCGTGGGACAGCGCCAACTCAGCAGAAGCCGTCGGGTTTGCAGCGCGAGCCCTCTGGTTTGCAGCGCGAGCCCTCGGG
>PFUG01000645.1 GCA_002789955.1 Deltaproteobacteria bacterium CG_4_9_14_3_um_filter_63_12
CCTCAAGCCCTATCGCAAGGGAGCTGTGGTAACGGCCAGTTGTCCAAGCGGCTGTGGGCAAGCCCCTCAAGCCGTCACACTCTCGGCTCAAACGTCCACGGCTTGTCCAAGGAGGCCGTGGGCAACACTGAGTGCAGGTGCTTCATCCACGCCGATTCTCGCTCAAAACCAGACAGCAGCTGTGCTCAGTTTGTCCATGGTCGCCGCCAGCCGCGCCACGTCCACGGCCGTCCCAGCGGCATGCGAGGGGGGGGGCCGAGCAGGGGGGGGTAATTCTGGTGAGCGCCCAAGCGCGGCTCACCCTCCGCCAGTCATATCGCCCACAGATCTGCCAGGGCATGGGGTTCTGAGTAGCACCCGCGTCGGTCCCAGCTCTGGACTCCAGACTCCGTACTCAAGACTCGGGACTTGTTCGTTCGATTCTGCCTTGGCAGTAGCTGCTTCGTCGGTTCCATACCCGGTACAATCTGGAGTCCAGGAGTCTGGAGCTTGCTTCGGCAGTAACAATGGCTGGGTTCATTCGTCAGGGGCGCGAACGGCCGGATGCGGTTCGTTCGTCAGGAGGTCGAGCGTCAGGAGGTGTTCGCTCCGAATCGCCGCGGCAACAGCGACCCGAGCGGGCCGCAGGATGACACCACCGAGAGCGAAGCCGTGACTCAGGACCTCGACGACTTGGAGCAAGGTGGGGTCGGCTCCTTCGGGGTCGGGACGGTGTTCGAGGGCGTCGTGACGGTGCGGATCGAAGCACTCGCCGACGGCGCCGACGCGCTCCAGGCCCTGCTTGGCCCAGGTGTTTTGCAGCTCTTTGGCGACGAGGCCGAGGCCGACGCTGAGGTTCTCGTCGCTGGTCGAGGAGGCGTGGGCTTGGGCGCGGCGAAGGTGGTCGTCGAGCTCGAAGAGGGGCAGGAGCGTCTCACGACGCACTCGTAGGGCCTCTTCGGGGGCTTGCCGTTTGAGTCTGGTGAGTTGGGCGGCGAGCTCTCGCCGGGCGTTGTCGACCTGTTCGAGCCGAGCTTGCAGAGCGTCGAGTTGCCGGCGGGTGTGTCGCCAGTGCCACAAGAACCCGCCGGAGGCGACCGCGAGGAGCGCGCAGAGAGCGATAGCATCGGGGTTCATGAAGTCTCGGAAGAGGGGCCAATGAAAAAGGACGCGACCCACGATTCTTTGGGTCGCGTCCTCATAGGGCCGAGTGACGTCGCGAAGGCTCTAGGAGCGGCGGCGCCTCAGGAAGAGCAGGCCGAAGAGGGCGCCGAAGGCGGCCCAGGTTGGCCAAGCGCTGCACGGGGTGGTTTGAACGCTGCAGGAGCAGCCGTCGTCCTTGGTGCCGCCGGAATCGACGAGGTTGACGTCAGCTTGGGACGTGCCGTCGACGGTGCTGGTGCCATCGATGAGGGTGGTGCCCGTGTCGTTGGCGACCGTGGCATCGACGCTGGTGTTGGTGTCCGTCGGAATGCTGGTGTCCGTCGGAACGCTGGTGTCCGTGCTGACGTCGGTGGGGCCAACGTCGGGTCCGCCGAGGCAATTGCCGGTGTAGATGTCGCAGAGCTGGCCGTTGGGGCAGCTCACGCCGTCGCAAGGATTAGGGATGCAGGCGGACTGCGAGCCATCGCCGACGGGGACGCAGACGCCGAGCCCGCAGTCGGCGTTGGTGGTGCAGCCACACGAGCAGATTGGGTTTTGGCCGCTGGCGTCGGTGAGGCAGACGTCGTTGGCGGGGGAGCAGTTTGCTCCGTTGTTGGCGCAGCTGGAGCCGAGTCCTGGGCAGCCAGTCAAGGTGATGCATTGACCGTTGTTGGGATCGCAGGATTGTCCTGCGGGGCAGGTGACGCCGTCGCAGGGGGAGACGACTCCCACGACGCAGGCCTTGCCGCCGCCTTGGAGATCGACGCAGGTGTTGCCGGTTCCGCAGTGAGAATCCAAGGTGCAGGAGCAAGAGCAGAAACCATCGCCGCCGTCGGAGAGGCAGACGTCGTTGGCGGGGTTACAAGACGCGCCGTTGTTGGCGCAGCTGGTCCCGAGTCCAGGACACCCGGTAGGGGTTGTCGTGCCATCGTTGCAGACGTAGCTCGCGGGGCAGAGCCCTGCGGTGTCGGCGTCCAGATTGAGGCAGATGTTGTAGGTCTGCCCATCGGCTTGGACGCCGAAGCACGCCGAGTTGCCCGGACAGGTGCCGCTCGGGCACATCTGAGAGCAGACCGAGGTGGTGGCGTCGACTCCGGCGCAGAAGCCGGCGGCGCCGCAATCGGTGTTGCTCGTGCAGGGCTTGCAGATGTTGCAGGAGCCCGCTGGATAGCAGGTGCCCGAGGTGCAGGCGTAGTTGGTTGGGCAGTCGGCGGCGGTGGTGCAGCGGGGTGCCTCGCACACGCCTGTGGTGGTGTTGCAGACCTGAGTGCCGGTGCAGCTGTTGCTGGTGCAGGGAGGAGCACCGCATTGGCCGTCGACGCAGGTCTCGCCGGTCGCGCACTGGCTGTTCGAGGTGCACGTGCAGGACTTGTTGTAGAGGTAGCAGACGCCGTTGATGTCGTCCTGAGAGAGGTCGCGCTCAGCGATCCCGTTGCTGTAGTAGGGCAACATCGTCGCGCCGTTGGCGTTGGAGTGGTCGAGGCCGAGGACGTGTCCCATTTCGTGCACGGTGATGCTCTTGAAGTCCGCCTCGTTCCAGCCCGTGGGCGAGCGATTGACGAACCTGAAGGTCACGGCGTTGTAGGCGATGTCGGCCGAGTGGATGGAGCAGTCGCTCCAGATCTCGAGGGGGGTCACGCCGATGGTCTGACTGAGCTGCCCCAAGGTAGACGGCCAATTGCTCTCATAGAAGATGCCTATGGTGTTCGCCGCCCCGCCCACAACCTGGGCCGTGGTGCCCATGTAGGTGGTGGACCAGGCGGAGCAACAAGGCGCTGACCAGACCGCGAAGCCCTCTTGAATGATCTGTTGGACGGTGGCGAAGGGGATCTGGGAGTAGCCAGTGGAGTTGATGTAGTAAGGCAAAGGCTGATAGCCGGAGGACCAATGAGCCCCGCCGCATTCTGGCGCCATGGTCACATAGGAAAACGCAGGCGCAGCCGAGAGAAGGACGGCCAAGCCGAGGGCCACGCTGAGCGATCGGATCTTGATACTCATTACTTCGCCCCTCCGATGATGTTCTGGAGCTCAGCTTTGAGGCCGCTCAGGGTCTGGGACGGCGGAACTTTCTCGTAGAAGGGAACCGGCGCGGTTGCGTCGTAGAAGACCAAGCCTTCGAGGTTCTGCACGAGCATGGTGTCGCCGTCGGTGGTGCTGCCAACCACCTCGTATTTCGACTGGGACAGGCCCGTCAAAAAGAGGACACCGTTCTGCGGCTCGCGGTCGGCGAGGAAGAGCACGACCTGCTCGCCTTTGTGGAGGTGGGCGTCGCCAGGAATCACCAAGGTGGCTTCGCCGACGGTCCCTCCCCACTGGCGAATCACGACTTGTTTGGTGGCGACCTCGCCGACCAGGACCTCATCGATTTGCACGGTGGTGTCGGTGTAGATGATGCCGTCCTCGGCGCGGTAGCTGTTCAAGGACAACACCTCGGCCACGACCACCAAGTCGGAGGCCTCGACCAGCTCCGCCATTGACAGCTCGCGAGCGGTCGTCGCTGAAGCTGAGGTTGCGAGCAAGCCCGCGATGGCCAACATCCCCGCCACGGCTGACCAAAGAACCAGCCGCGACCTTCCTCTGCGTCGCATGTTCACCTCCAGAAGAGAACTAAAAATTCCACGAGCAGACACAGAGCGCCACCTGGGTTCCGTGCGCTGAAGCAGGTTCGGCGTCGAATGGAAACCGGTGAGAGGGATTCGGTGGCGTTGGCCAATATCGTCTCGTGTTCTATGACTTTGGCAAGTGCCCGAGTGGCTTGGCCAGAAAGCGATACCGGCGCAAAAGATACCTTTAGGCCGACTCGATCGCAACAACCGATCCACGCTGGGGACCACAATTCCAGGGAATACACTCTCTTGCGACTCGACAACCATGCCTCCCTGATCGCCCCTCTCGTGCGAAGAGCCCGTTCTCGACGTCCTTGTCGTCTCGCAGTCCAGTTCAATTCTGTTTCTTGTTGAGGTCGTGCCTTGCCACGAACCACCGTAACCAACCGGAGTCATGGACGGCGGCCGCACGCTGACGCGTCCTTCCTGACGGCCGGCGTCCACACGGCTCTTGCGTCCACACGCCCGATGTGGTTCATATCGACCGATTTTGCTCGACCACCCACGTTGGGAGGCCCACAGACGCCGCCGTCTCAGGGGCCAACGCTGCGAGCGTTGATGCGTACGTGACGGCTTCGCAGCGCTCTCGCCGCCGAGACGCCTTTCGAATGGGGAATCCATGGCCCTGTCTTCGTCTCCCGATGTTTCGGCGCTCACTCATGGGGCTCCGACGTTCATCCAAGACGACCTCGAGGTTCTCGAGGTTCATCTGCACCGCTACCTCGCTCCCTTCCTTATCGAACACGACCTGCTGAAGGTCTCGGTGGTGGTTGGGTTCGAGGGCAGCTCTGTGGGCACGACTTGCGTCGAGGTGACTCCCTCCAACGCCAAGCGAGCCGACACCGACGTGGATTTTGGGGCGGTAGCCCAGGCCGTCCGCGCCAACCTCGGCTCCGTTTCGCTCTCCAAGGGCGTTCCCGATGGCCGCCGGTTCACCGCCATCCCGGCGTTCTCCGTCAACGGCAGCCGGGAGCATCCCAATGCCTTCGTCCTCGTCGACGTCGGCGAGCGCTTCCTCGGCGACGCGAAGCTCGTGGCCAACCTCTCTTGGCGCGCCAACGAGGCGGTTCGGGCGTTCCGAAACAACTGCATCCGGATCCTCTTCGGTGAGCAGAATCATCCGTCGATCAAGGGCTTCCTCTATGCGTTGCTCGACCGGCTGCCTGACTGGACGGGTGTGGACCACTCCGTCGCGCTGATCCTGACGGGGAACCTCGAGGCGATCACGCTCGACTCCATGGTCGAATCCGAGTTCGAGATCGTGGCCGAGCGCCTCTTCTTCGACAAATACGACGAGAACAACGAGAAGCGCGACCGGCTCGTCGGGCTCATCATCCCAGGTCGAGGCTCGGAGAGCGGCCTGCTCGGTCACGCTTTCCAGAAAATCAAAGCCACACCGCAGATCGGTCTGCACATCTTCATTCCCAACGACGAGACAGGTGACACCTGGCATGTCTTCGGTGAGCCCGAGGCCATCGCGAAGCGGTTCGCGACGCGGGTCAACCGGCCTGTCGAGGCCATGACCATCATGATTCCGCTGCTCTCCCAGGACGAGATCGGCCGTGAGGAGATGCTTGGTTTCCTCGTCCTGAACTACCGTAAGCCGGGCCCCATCTCTCACCTCACGGCGAGCTGCATGGAGTCGATGGCCCGCCGATTGGGCGGCTACCTGCGCCAGTCGACGTTGTTCGGCCTGTCCGCCCGGCAGCTGCTCCTCCTCGACCGGGTTCGCGGCGAGCTCGTCGAGGCAACTCGAGAAGGCAAGGAGAAGCCGCTGGAGTCCTACATCGAGCGCGTCAACTCCCTCATTGCCGCGTCGACTCCGCTGCCTTGTTTCGCGGTCGGGCACCTCGAAGAGAGCGACCATGGGGCGTTGTTGCGCTTCGCTCACCCGCATGGGTTCACCAAGTTCGGCGCCATCGCGCTGCCCGTGGAGCTGCAAGATGGGCTCGAGGGCAGCAGCGTGGCCTCGCTCGCCGTCCGCCTGAACCGCTCAGTGATCTTGGCCGGTGGGACCTCCGACGACGGCGTGACCTTGTTCAACAACGAGGTCTACGTGAACGAGACCCTGAAGCGCATCGTCGATGCGCGCATGGTCGACCCGAAAGACATCAGCTCCGACGGCCAGTGGCGCCATTTGAGCGAGTACTACAAGCCAAGCCGTGAATCGAGTTACGCCACGCTGGCCACGCCGGTATCGCTGGGGAAGAAGGTCTACGGCGTTATCGCCGTCGAGGTAGACCGGCAGACCGACTGGCTGTGGTGGACAGGGTTTGGCTCACAGATCTTCTTCCGCCTGCTGGCCAACGAGCTCGCCGTTGCGTTCAAGATGCTCGGCGTGATACCTCGCTGAGCGGTCTACTTTCGGACTCCGAAACCGACGAGACCGACGCCTTCGCAGGCGTCGGTCTCGTCGTTTTCATGCATTGCCGGTCTAGTTGAGCTCGGCCAGGTCGAGTCCGCCGGGATACCAGTAGCTC
>PFUG01000059.1 GCA_002789955.1 Deltaproteobacteria bacterium CG_4_9_14_3_um_filter_63_12
ACGCGACATGGCGCACATCGGCGTGCTCGTCTTCGCCGTGGCGTCTCAAGGCCGCCTGGATGCGCGGCTCGTCGAGGAGCTTGCGCTCGTAGGCGTTGACCAGCGCTCGCCAGCGCACGTCGGCCTGGCTGGCGCTCAGAGCGCGCAGCTCGGGCTCGGGTCCTGGCCCAAGAACTGTGGTGAGCGCGTTGAGGGCGGCGAAGCGGACCAAACGTCGCTTGTTGTCGAGGGTCTCCTCCAAGAGCGTAAGGGCTTGATCGTCGCGCACAGCGAGCCCAGCCAGGGCCTCCACGACGGCCAGTCCCAACTCGTCCGCGTTGAGCGCCAAGGCCACCCGCAGGGGGCGAAGCGCGCTCTCGCCCTCGAGCGATCTCAGACCATCCAGCGCCACCAGCCGTAGGGCGGGCTCATAGGCTTGTAGAAGCGCCTCAAGGTGCGGGCCGGTGCGGGGGTTGCCGGTCTCCGCCAACAGCTTGACGGCCAGGACCTTGAGGGCGTGGTCGGCGTCATCGCTGGCGCGTTGGGCCAGGGTCGAGATGGACGCCTCGTCGTTGGTGCTCGCCAGGAAACGCAGCGCGGCCTCGCGGCGCTGCGGCTCCGTTGCGGCCAGCTCGGCGTCGGCCCAGTGGTAGCCGTCCTCGAGGAGGAGCTTGCGGGCGCCGAGCTTGCCTTCGTCCTCGAGGGCGAAGAGACGCAGGCTTTGGTCGCTGCAGGCTTGCGCCAAGTGGGGCTGCCCACCGCGCTCGACCAAGGCCAGGGCGACGCTCTCGCCGACGCCGGCGGAGATGGAGGACGGACGGCCCTTGCCGCTGCCGCTCCAGGCCTTCAGGGTGCCGTCCGCGGCGCCGGTGTAGAAGCGGTCTTCGGTGCCGAAGAGGATGCAGGTGATAGGGGAGTCGTGGCCGTTGCGACCGCCGCGATCCTCGGGCTCCAGGGCACCACGGGCGTGGGTGAGGAGCAGACGCCCGTCCGACCCGGCCGACGCGAAGCGCAGCTCATCGGGGTCGAAGGCCAAAGCCGTGATGGCGCCGTCGTGCAGCTTGGACTGCTCGGAGAGCGAGTAATCGTCGGCCTCTTCGCAGGTAAAGACGGTGACCGAGCCCGCCTCGTCGCCGGCGACGAACCAATCGCCTGCGGGCGTGGCCGCCAGCACCTTGATGGCGTCGGGCAACGTGAAGCTCTGCAGCTCCTTGGCCTTCTTCGTGCCGTCAACGATGCGCAGAGTCTTGCCGGTGGCAATGGCGAAGCGCTCGTTGGAGAGGGCCGCCAGCGCGCTGGGGGCCTCTTCGACGGCGGCGCCGTGGGCGCTCAACGCGCCACTGGCCAGCTCGACGAGCTGGGTCCCCGTCGCGGCCGCAACCAGCGCGCTCTTCGCGCCCACAGCCAGCGCGCGGCCGCCTCGCAGCGGGCTCTCGGCGAGGGTCAGCGCGTCGACGTCGATGCGGTAAAGGGCGGTCTCGAGGCCTTCGTCGTGGGTCGTGCAGAAGGTCAGCGTCGAGCCGGTGCCGGCGAGCGCCGTGATCTTGCCGCGGTATTTGAGCTGCTTTTTCGAGATTTCCATAGATCTACTCGGACGGTGGTGTCTCGGTGTTTCTTGGGCGCGGGCGCAGCACGCTGCGCCCCTACGACCGGGCGATGCACGCTGCGCCCCAACGACCGGGCGCAGCACGCTGCGCCCCTACGGCCTACACGGCCTTCCAGACCTCGAGCTCGGGGTGAGCCTTGGCGATGCGCAGGAGCGCGACCATGCAAGCCTGGCGCTCGCTCAGTCCGCGGCTGCCCATGAACTCCTCGAGGAGCGGCGCGATGAGCTTGGCGATCTCGGCGTCGCCGCAGGCCACATCGCGGAAGACCTCGACAGAGGCGAGCTTGGCGCGGCGCGCCGGCAAGGGTTTGAGCCGTGGTCCGGCGCCGGCCGGGCGCTTGGGCAGCTTGGCGGGCGGGATTCCGAAGAGCACACGGCGGAAGAAGTCGCGCAGGGCGACGGGGTTGGCCGGCAGGGCCTCGGGGCGGGGCGGCGCTCCGCCCACGACCTTGGCCTCGGCTTCCCCCTTCTTGCCCTTCTTCTTCTTGGTCGGCTCCTCAGGCGGCTGCGCCGGCTTCCAGTGCAGCGTGATGCCCCGGTCCCGATAGAGCGACCACAGATTCTGGATCACGAAGGCGCGTACCTGCCGGTCAGGACTCTCGGTGAGCCGGAACAGCTCCTCGGGGATCGCCAACCGCGGGTCGCGGGCGATGAGCTTCATGCCGAGATCGCGGGTGGACTTGTCCAACGACTCGCAGAACGAGTAGACGGCCTCGGCCGTCAGCGTGTTGGGATCGACGCGGTAGCGCTTGTGCACTGGGCGCTCGTCGGCGAGCAGGGCCTCGGTCACGAAGTTGCGCACCTCGTCGTAGGGGATCTCGGCGAGCTCGACGATGGAGGCGATGGGCGGCTTCCAGCGGGCAAACTCCCAGTGCGCCAGCTGCAGTGCGAAGCTGCGCATGAGGGGCCGGCTGTCGGCGAAGAGGGGCGCGACGCGCTCGAAGGTCAGGAACTCGTCGGGAATCTCGGCGCCAGGATCGACGGGGCGGTCGCTCATGGCGAGCCCGATGTCCATGTGGTGGCGCCGAAGGTAGCGCAGCGCGAAGCGCGACAGTGAACTCTCGCCTGCCTCCGGGCCGGTGGCCAGCTCCCAGAGCCGCAGACAGCCTTCCGTGACGGACTCTTCGGAGAACTCCCGCTGCTCGCCGGCCAGCATCTGCAAGAAGGCGGTCTCGGAGATGATGCGCATGGGCGCGCCGTCGCTGATGAGTTTCTCGGCCTTGAGCTGCTTGGAACCCTTGCGTCCGGCGCCGTAGAGCGGAGAGCCGTCGTCGCCGATGACCAGGTAGTCGAGCTTGACGCTGACGCCAGCGGCGTTGGTGCCTTTGGCGGTGGTGACCTTGCCCTCGGCCTCGGAGCGGGTCATGGACATGAGCTTTCCAGTGAAGAGGAAGCTCATGCCGCCCAAGTCGACGTTGATCTCGCCGCTGGGCTCGGGCTCGGCGGCATGGGCGGCGCCAGCGCTCTCGGCGAAGTCGGCGGGCAGGAAGGCCTTGATCATGTACTCGCTGGCAAAGTCGAAGTACTCCGGCTCGCTGCGTTGAACCAGCTTCATGAGCCAGTCGAAACCCAGCTGCTCGGGGGAGAAGTTGCGGATGTCGTTGAGCCAGGCCAACGCCTTGTCGCGCAGCTCGTCGGAGAAGTCGAGGTCTTTGGCCCAGGGGTAGGCGTGCTCGAGGGCTTTGACCCAGGGGTGCTCGGCCCATTCGGGGTGGAAGGCGACCAGCTTGAGGTGGTCGACGCCGATGAGGTCGAAGGCGAGGCGGCCCTGATCGAACCAGTCGATGAAGGAGTCGCGCAGCAGCGGGTGGACCATGGCGCGCTTGACGAGGTCGGCGTCGAGGTCGGCCAAGCAGCGGACGAGCTCTTCGCTGACGAGCTCGGCACAGTCGCTGTGGAAGCGCGGGTCGTCGATGAGCGAGACGTAGAACGAGAGCGGCACGGAGGCCGCCTTGTGGATGCGGCCCAGGTGCTCCGAGGCGAAGGTGAAGGTGTCGTCGTTGTCGCTCAGCAACCGCTCTTTGAACCAGTCGAGGGTCAGCTCTTTGGCGCTGAAGTGCTTGCGCAGCGCTTCGGCGGCGAGCTCGTGGCCGTATTCGGTGCCCAGGAGCTGGCCCCATCCGTCGAGGCCCACGTCTTTGCGCGGGTCGCGCTCGCGCAGCAGGTCGCGAGCCAGGCGGCGCACGGCGGTGTTCTCGCTGTTGGCAAGCTCGATGAGGGTGTCCAGGGGGAGGTCGCGGGCGTGGGTGCGGGCGTAGGAGGCGGCGTATTCTTGGGCCTTATCGGAGTCGGAGCGAAGCAGGCTCAAGACCGCGTCGTGCAGACCGAGCTCGACGAACGCGGCCTGCTCGAAGCGGGGCACGTTGGCCAAGATCCAGATGGCAAACTCGTCGATGGCCTCGCTGCCGACGGAGATCAGGCGCGCGACCCAGGAGGGCTCGACCTCGCGCAGGCTGGTGCGGAAGTCGGTGGTCAGGCTCTCGGTGGCGAAGCGCTGGGCCTGCGTCGACTTCGCCCGCTCGAGGAGGCTGAAGAGGGGGCGCGGCGTGCGACGCCAGAGGGCCGCGAAGGCCCGATGCTCGAGCAACGACTTGGGTCGGCGCCAGCCGTAGGTGAAGCGGCGGCGCGTATACTTGCCGGTCTCGTGGTAGAAGATGTGGTTGGCGATCCAGGTGCCGTTCCATCTGGTGTCGTCGCTGTATTGGCAGAGGACGGCGCAGGCCAGATCGGGGTAGGTCGCGGGCAAGGTCTCGGCCTGCTCGCGCAGGTGGCGCCAGCCTCGGCGCACCAAGTAGGCGAGGGTCTTTCGGGTCACTTCAAGGTGGGTTCGGCCGGCGGCATAGGCCTCGTCGAAGCGTGCGGCGAGGAGCCCGAAGAGCTCGTTATCTCCTGTCTCGATGGAGGCCTTGTAGAGCTGCTTGAGGGCGCGCCAGGGCCCCCAGCGCAAAGGAACGGCGGCGATGACGGTGGCCAGCACGTGGCGCTCGTAGGGTCCGTTGGCGGCCCACAGCTCCAAGAGCAGGGTGTCAACCTTGAAGCGGTCGGGCAGGGGCACCTCGGCGTCTGGAGCGGTCAGCGCCTTGAGCGTCTCGGTGCGGAAGTGGGCCTTCTCCTCGCGGTTCTTCTTGCGGAACTCGGGCGCCCGCAGCTGGGCCGTGAAGCGCGCCAAGGTCAACGCACCCTCGCGCACAGGGGTCTCGAGTGTGGGGTCCTGGCCGCCGACCATCCTGACGATCAGCTCGGCCAGATCGGGGTCCCGGCTGTCCCAAGCGCGACGCAGGTCGCCG
Source organism: Deltaproteobacteria bacterium CG_4_9_14_3_um_filter_63_12 (assembly GCA_002789955.1). Taxonomy (GTDB): domain Bacteria; phylum Myxococcota_A; class Bradymonadia; order UBA4248; family UM-FILTER-63-12; genus UM-FILTER-63-12. The sequence goes on from PFUG01000059.1 coordinate 4,873, forward strand.
ATTCGAAGCTGCGAGTCCGTCCATGAGTCGAAGCTAGGCAAGGAAGAGTGCATCTTGTCTCTCGAAGGCTCGTTCGTCGGCTGGGCTCGGCGCGAATCGCGGTTTACGCTCGACGAAACGTGGCATCGGTGGGCCGATGATTTTGAGGTGCGTGGGAGAACGGAGAGACTGGTTTAGGACCTTTGGATGATCCCGTCAACCCCGCCACTGGCGTGGACCTGCGCCCATGAGTTGGCGACCGATTCCGCACCCCAAAGCTGCGAGATCCGTCGTGGGCAAGCGAGACAAATGCCTAGTCGGCGCCAGCCTTCTTGCGCTTCTGGCGGCGCTCGTCAGGGCAGTATTGGTCCTTCTCGTCGCACCACGAGCTCTCCTTGCGGCAGATTACGCGCAGCTGTTCGCAGGCGACGTCGAGGTGTTCGGAACCGTGTTCCTTTATGAGCCGGGTGCAAGCGGGCGCGTACAGGTCCTGACAGGCTTCCAGGTCCATGCGGATGGCCATCTCGACGTCCTTGCTCACCAAAGTCCCTCGCCGATAGAAGGTCGCGAGCTTGTAGCAGGACTCGGCGTCCCCTTCGCTGTCGCAGGCCACGACCCAGTCGTCGAAGGCCATGCGCTCGGCGACCATGGCCAAGGACAGAGCGCTGAACACGACGAGACCCAGGATTGCGCCCAGCACAGCGCCAAACGTGGAGCGGGCGAGGACCGCGGCGACGACGAAGGCAACGGTGGCGACGACCCAGACGTCGGCCAAGATCTGCAAGGCGCCAGCGCCCAACCCCATGCCGTCGTCGAAGGTGCCCGAGAAGCTGACGGTGAAGTAGCCGGCGGCGCCGCCGATGGCGGCGAGGAGCAGCTCGGCGACGAGCCAGGGGAGGCGGGCGGGTTTCTTGGGAGTCTCCGTTGTGGTCGCTGATTGCACGCTCGGCCCCATCTGCGCTGGACTTCTTTTGCTGGCCGTTGACCAGTAAATCCACGTGGCCGGCCGCTGAGAGAACACACTTGTCTCTGACGACCGCGTGAATTCTTTTGCTGGCCGTTGACCGCTAGACAAGAATATCTACGTGGCTGGCCGCTTAGCGAACTCAATTTACTCTTGATGGGTCACGAATACTGCGCGAGCCGTAACATCTGTGAACCCGTTCCACCCCCGTTGAACGATGTGCTAGCCAGTCTCCCAGAGACGATGAAGCCTGTCACCAACTCTGAAGAAATGGGAAAGCGCTGGGTTCACCGGCATGATGTCGGTCGCTAGAGAGCGCGGCCGCCAGAAGAGGGAGTCAACGCTCCAGGTCGGCCTTCCCGCGCTCGCCGGTTTCTTGTCCGGCGAACGTCCCTAGCGCCGGTGCTGGACCCTGGCCCGCT